>NZ_JBSXOK010000066.1:0-17480 GCF_056859415.1 Zunongwangia sp. L-65 | reverse complement strand
GAGCGGCCACATGGTTCACTGAAAAATAGGAAACCACAAGAATTTTTAAACTTTGTTCAGCGCTTAGCTACTGAACAAAGACCAGTATTTAAAATAAATTATTAACTTGAAAAAAGGCAACCTTATTCAGGCAAGGTCAATGTATAAAGGTGAAACTATAAACATACAATGTAAATCTTGTGGTCAGCACAATGATTTTCATATAGATAAACTATATGCAAAACCGTCTAAGATTGCACAAATTATAAGCGGACTTGTTTTTCTTATCGGTACGCCATTAACATTTTATCTCGTAAACCCCGTTTTTAAATGAAGCCGCAATCATTAGGTGATTTATATCGTAGGCGGTTTTGTACTTGTTCCTGTGGTGGTGTTTGCCATTATTAACCGGCAGGATCAAACCAGGGTATCCAGCTTTAATAAACGGAAATTAAAAGGGAGAGTGCATAATATTAGATAGTTGACCATCCTATCTGAAAGCACTCTGTAAAGGGATAAAAGAGCTGACTTGCAAATAATATTTTTCCTGATTCCGTTTTACCAGGCCGGCTAACGAGGCAGAATCGTTTAGAAGACTTGCAGATCTAAAGTCAATAAAAATGATCAGGCTGTTATCCCATTTTTTAAAATTTAGTATCTTTAATTTTTCTAAGACTTTATCGCATGAATAGTACAGCCACACCACATATCGGGAGAAAAATAAGTCGGATCCGGGAACTTCGCGGCATGAAACAGGAAACCCTGGCCGAAGAGTTGGGCATCAGCCAACAAAGCGTTTCTCAAATGGAACAAAGCGAAAACCTTGAAGATGAAAAACTGGACAAAGTAGCCAAAGCCTTAGGGGTGAGTAAGGAAGCAATTAAGAATTTTAGTGAAGAGGCTATTTTAAATATTATAGGGAATACATATCACGTAGATAATTCATCTGCCGTAAATTATGGTTGTACATTTAACCCAATCGATAAAATAATCGAACAATCTGATAAAATTGAGGAGCTTTATAAAAAGCTTTTAGAAGCTGAGAAAGAAAAAGTGGCTTATTTAGAGCGGTTGTTGGATAAAAAATAAGGTGCTTTAATAGTGAGGTTTTCAGTTATTATCTTTCATTAAACCGGTATTGTTATTTGCCGGTAAAACACTGCTTTAAATTTTTCTTCTATTAGGCTTTCGAGATGGTATATCCCAGATGATCTTCGCAATTTTCGATCTAAATTTACCTTAACATTAGTATCATTAGGCTTATATAATGTTACTTGATAATAGAGATGAAATACTCCGATCCTGATCTCGATAGCTATCCGAATCGCGATGCCTAAAAAAATGAAGAATGCTTCATGGGCTTGCCCCAAGGTAGTATAGTTTCCCAGTAAACACTTCGAAAATACCCAGTATCAGGTATTTTATTATTCATTGTTTCTATTGAATTTTATACTATTTGATTTCAACTGAATAATAAATCAACTATGCCTGTAAAATTTAAACCTTTCGATAAAATCGGACTTTGCTTTAGTGGAGGAGGCTACAGAGCAACTTTTTATGGCTTGGGGGTACTTTCTGTGCTTCATAAAATACAATTCCAGGAAAAAAGCTTACTGGAGGCTGTTAAATCCATAAGTTCTGTGAGTGGAGGAACGCTACTTGCAGCGGCATACACCAGATCTGTTCAAAAGAATCAGCATTTCAACGATTTTTACCAAATGATGTATGCCACCTTTGAACCAGGCAATGATCAGCTTCTTGAAAATGCTACCAGGAAACTCAAGGACGATCAGGTTTGGAAAAAAAATGCCTATAAAAGGCGCTCGATGATCAACGCCTTTGCCTTGTGTTACCAAGAGATGGAAGTCTTTGAAGGAACCTTTGAGATGTTTCACAAAAATCATATCAAGCAATTTGATACCGTTTGCTTTAACGCTACTGATTTTACCTACGGGTTAACCTATAGGTTCCAAAACAGAGGGGATTTTGGAAATGGTCCCTTATACAAAAGTTACAGGAGTCAAATCAACGCATTGAAAGATCAGATTGAAATAGGGGATATCGTTGCCAGTTCGTCTTGTTTTCCCATAGGCTTTGCGCCCCTCGTTTTTCCTGACGATTATATCAAGGATCATAACAACTCCAGTTATCAACAACTCAAAAGCTATGAAGTTTTTAAAGATGGAGTCGGTTTGATGGATGGAGGCATCGCAGACAATCAGGGAATAGGGAGTATGGTCCTTGCGGATAAGAGAAAAAACGGCAGGTTAGATCTTATTTTGATCAATGATGTAGGAGGGAACCAGATGCCGGCCTGGGAGCCCTCCCATGAATCTGAGTCAGTAGCCGGTATCAGCCTGACCGATGCTGTTTCAAAAGTTTTGGATTATTTAAAAGTCCGTACCCTCTATTGGATTCCGGGGGTAATCGCCGTATTGATGCTCATACTAAATGATATGCAAGTGTTTGGAGACCGATCCTATGCTTCCAATTATATCGTTTTTGGGGTGCTATTGGGAGCAAGCATATTGGCGATGACTATAGGCTTGATCGCCTCAGTAGTTAAAAACACTTATCTAAAAAAAATTGCCGAGCTCTTTGAAAAGAATGTGCCCAAACCTATTGAAGATGATATACTAAGACTTAAAAACCTTAAGGTTTCCCTGATCAAACGTATGTTAGCCGAGCGCATGTCCAGTGCTTTCACGATGATTAATTACGTATTCATGAACCAGATACGCCGTCTGAACTATGACCTGCTGTACTCTTCAAGTAAGCTCAAAAATCGTAGAGCAACGGCGATGATTTATGAATTGGACGGGCAGCGCAATTCGTACACGCGTAACGATGAGGATAAAGTAGCGATAGACCCACCGTCTAAATTATTGCAAGATGTAGCACTAACGGCCACACAAATGCCTACAACCTTGTGGTGGAGTGAAGAAGATATTAAGCTTAACCGTATGAACAAATTAATTGCCTGTGGTCAATTTACCGTTTGTTATAAGCTTTTAAAATACATCATCGAATTGCAAGACCGCACAGAAGATCGTAGCGAAATTGATGAAATGTTCGGGAAAATGGCCAGTGAAAGCCTGGAAGAACTCCCGTTTCCAGAACTGATCCCGCTAGAACAACAGCTGCGGGAACTTTGGAGCAAATTTAACGAGAACCCGTTATGGATGGTGGAGGAGTAAGGTTTGGCGATTGGTTAGATGTTACTTATATCGTAATTTTTTAGTTGTTCCCAATAGTATTTGTCATTGTTAGCTGACACTATTTAACCGGGAGGACAATAAAAAGTAAACTTCCTAAAAAACCGGGTGTTTGTAAAAATAAAACGCCCTTCCCGTAAGAACACGAAAAGGACATTTCATCAGATATTAGGCTAGATTACCAACTAATGGTATAGGTGTTTCCACTTTGCATGGTGAGTGTAGCCGTGTTATCACCATTAAATACCACCACACCAGAATATTCATAGGTATTACCGGTAGAACTTAGCCCGGTGAAACTAGCTTCCACCTGGCCTCCGGTAAGTTTTTGATTTTCTTTCTTCAGGCTTACATCACCATTAACTTTGATCGTAGTGTTAAAAGATTTTTGCATACGCACCTTGGAAACCTGTTCAGAAATCAGGGTATAATCCATAGTTAAGCTGTAGTTAGGTTCAGATTGTTCAAGATTAGAGATCCTTACAGTAGCGGTCATGTCCCCGTCAGAATTCATACGTTGCGATTCGTATTCGGTAGTCCCTTTAAGGGCTAGAGCACAGTCCGAAAGGATATTATCAGAGCAATTGAGCTGCCAGGCCCAATTGTAGGCAGCATTACAGGAGAGTGCAGCACCATTGTAATCCAGTTGGTAGCTGTTGGTATATTCCTGATTGCACTCATAAGTTACGGTAAGGGAAGCTTCAATATTAAGACTTGCCTGTATGCTTAACTGTACAACCCCGTTGCTTTTGGGCGAAATAGCTAGGGCTAAAGATTCAGTTGCCTCTTCTTCACTTATCTGAGTTTCTTCTGCGTTTTGTTCATCATCAGATGCTGAACAGGAGATAAAACTAAAAGTTAATCCTAAAAGGCTTAACAACAGTAACATTGTTTTTGCTTGATTATGTTTCATACCATCTTATTTTAAAAGTTAAGTCTAAAATTAAATTGGAATATTTGGCTTTTGCTATGTTTTCTGGGTGAAACTGAAAAATAAAAGGGTGAAGTTTTACCCTTTATAATTCATTTTACTTTTAAACAGGTCAATAAATCCTTTAAAATTCATTTTCAGTGGATTGTATCCTATAAAACCGGCGGTAGTGCCATAGGTGGCTTTAATGGTTTCTCGTTCATAGCTTTTAAACAAAAGATCCCAAATGATTAAAAAACCTCCAAAGTTTTTATCTATATAGCGGTCATTAGAGCCATGATGCACCCGATGGGCAGAGGGAGTGTTGAATATGTACTCTATAAACCCCAGTTTTCCTACAACTTCAGTATGCAAAAAGAACTGATAAACAAGATTTAAAGCTAGTGAGAGCAGTACAAATTCTATAGGAAATCCCAGTATTAGTAGGGGCGCATAAATAAACGGTGTAAGCACGGTACTTAACCAGTTTAGCCGGTAGGACACGGTAAGGTTCATATATAAACTGGAATGGTGAATAAGATGAAGAGCCCATAAAAATTTAATTTTGTGCGACAGTCGATGATACCAGTAATACACAAAATCCACCAAGATAAAGCAGGCAACAAAAACCCAGGTATTTTGTTCCAAATGAAAAAGTTTATGCCGGGAAAAAAAAGCACCAATTCTTAGTTCTATTCCAAAAAAAGCAAGTTTGCTGAACTGAAATCCGGCAAAAATAACCAAATTGGTCAGGGTATCGCGTAATTCATACACATGCTTATTATTACGATAGCTCCAGATCATTTCGCCTACAATAAGCAAAAACAGTAAGGCGATCAATACGTATTTGGGTTGATTGGAATAGTTTAGGAAATCGATCATAACCATTTTGTTTTGATCAAATTTCCGAAGTCTGCTATTTGATTTTATTTTTAAATTCTTTAAGCTGAAAAATCAAGGGGTAAATGACCTGAAATAGCTTGTAAAGCTTGTTTAATAATCAAGCCATTTTTTAAACATAGGAGATTTTGCTTTGCTTACGATTATCTTTTCATGGCTTTTTGGAAGTACGTGAACGATAAGCCTGCCGTTAAAGTAAAAATCGATGTTCTGTATGGCACCCCGCTGCACGATAAACTGGCGATTGGCTCTATAAAAGAGATTGGGATCTACCTCTTCCTGAATTTTTTCCAGAGTAGCCTCCACAATATAACGCCGCCCCTCCTGAGTAAAAGCATAAACCACTTCCCTTTCGGTATAAAACCAATTGATGGCACTTACTTTAACGGGAATTAATTTTTCCTGATACTGTACAAGATAAGATTTCTTGTAAGTATTGGCAGATGTTAAGACAGATAGAAATTTAGATATCGCGCCCATGTCTATACCTGTGTTTCGGGATAAGTTTTTGTATTTTTGAAGTGTATTTGCCAATTGTTGATCCTGAAAGGGCTTTAATATATAATCTATACCGTTTACACGAAAAGCATCCAGGGCAAACGTATCATAGGCTGTAACAAATATTACTGGCGGCCCTGGAGCTATTTCTTTAAAAATATCCAACGATAAACCGTCGTTAAGCTGAATATCCATAAATAGTAAATCGCAATCGGTGATATGTACTTTTAGCCAGGTCACACTTTCCTGTACCCCCTTCAAAATGGTGAGTACTTTTAGGGAAGGATCCAGTTCGCATAACAATTGTTCCAGGTTCTGGGCAATAGCCGGTTCATCCTCTATAATGGCAACTTTTAAAGACATAAGATTAAATTAAAGGTAAGACCACCCTAAAATAAGTTAATGATTTCTGGATATCCAGCGATTTATTGGTTAAAAGTTGATAGCGTTCCTGCAAATTAGCAAGTCCTATCCCGGTTGATGTGATCTTGGTAGGCGGAAGGGTAAGGTTGTTTTCAAAATAAATATTTTCCCCGTCACTGGTAATTTTAATCTTCATCTGGTGCTGTTCTGAAACCCGGTTATGTTTCAATACATTTTCTAACAGTGGTAGTAGGGCCATAAAAGGTAAATGTTTTCCTAAGGCTAAATCCAGACATACTTTTGCCTGTAAATTCGCTGCATATTTGATCTTCAGCAACGCCAAATGCGCCTTTAACAATTGTAATTCCTGCTCTACCGGTACAACTTGCCCTTGCCCTCCTGAAATTCCATAGCGTAAAATCTGAGACAGATTAGCCAAATACTGTTGTGCTTTTGAGCTAGACTCCGTCATTAATGCCGAGAGGTTACTCAGGGCATTGAACAAAAAATGCGGATTCATCTGGGCTTTTAAATTTTCCAATTGTGCCGTAGCGTAAGCCCGTTCTAACCGCTCATGTTCTTCTTCTTTGAGACGCTGCTGGCGATAGAGTACAAGCATACTTACTAAAATGGTTACCAATCCTGTACCAACAATATACCGGAACCAATAGCCTGCCCGGTATAAAAATAAATCACCCGTATTATGGAACAGCAGCTGCTGACTAAGCTCCGCAAAATATATACATACCAAGAAAAGAAACAGGTTAATAAGTATAAGGCTTAAGCGTTTACGGAGAGACCAGTCACTGTAACGGGTAAGTCGCAACAGGTTAAAGCGGGCCAGGACGTAACAAAAAGCAAAGTGTAAACAAGTTTGGTAGAGCAGTTCAGGAAGATTGAACGCCCAGGGGATGCCTAAAGCTTGTACACCCGGAACCAACAAGTTTAACAGCCGGTGCATGTTTAAGGCGATGGCGATAAACAAGCACCCGTAGAACAGAAAAAACTTTTCAAATGAAGTCAAACGCATCTGTACCTTAATTTTATTAGTGAGCGCTTAAGCGATATACAAAATACATATTTCTGCTTTATGGAAACAATCTTTAAAGGTAAAGCTGATAAATTTGGATGTGAAAGCGCTCTGGAAGGGGGGTAAAGAATTGATTTAAGATAAGATTTTTGTCGATTCCGTTTTACTACGCAGGCTAACGAAGCATACTCGTTTTAGAAGAATAAACCTCTAATATGAGAAAGACATCTCTTTGCTAAATAATTAGACATAATATAAATTTTACTATAGCTAATAAGATAGAGGTTCGCTTTCTGATGTATTATATAAAATACTACGTATTCACTAATTTACTATAACATATTTTTGACCTATAATTTATAGTATGGAAATTTTTAATTTACTCGTTTTCAAACGAATTTAACTTAATTTTATAATTTGTCCTAATACTTTTTAATCGGCACTAATTTTGGATAGTTTGCCGCCTATGAAACAACTTTATTTAGAACTCACAGAGTACAGGAATAAATACAGGATTCATTTAGGCAATGGCAGTTGGCTAACATTCGAAAACAAAACACAAGCCGCTAAATTCCTACGAAAGTATAAGCGAATCATTAGGGATAACGTTAACATGTTGAATCTATTACAACCTAATGTAAATCAACTTTATAGACAGACTTACTTTCAATTATCGGAACGAGATATAAATCATTATAAACGATTATTTCACGGCTTTGACGATAGATTTACATTTATCTTTAAAAAATTTTCTTCTGGTAATCGTAACGCTTTTGTGTTCCGGAATATTCAAACTTGTTTTAATATTCTCATTGAAATTGTTGAAAGCTTACATGTTTTTGGTCAAAAAAGTAAGAACTATAATTTAACGACCAATACAAGACCGCTTTTAAAACATTTAGAAGCGCTTAACGATACCTTGTCAAACGACAAACGCAATTTATTCATGAACGATAAGAATGTCATTGAACTCAAAAATTATCGTAATGAATCGACAACTACAAAACAATCTGTTGGGAACTAAAGCCCCTCTAAGGCTAATAACTTCCAACCAGACAGATAAACACGATCAACAAACATTTATAGAGGTTCTCCGGTACGAAAAACAAGTCGTGCCGGGTCAAGCCTATTCATTTATAGAATGGAGCAATAAAAACCATTTTGGCACATGGTTTTGTGTTTCTGTTCGCTATTTATACTTAGAAGATTTAACGGACGAAATCGCTTATTTGGATAAAAATTGCGATTTGGCAACCTACAAACAAATCATGCAAGAAATAAGGCATTTTAACCAATTTGACCGCCTTATGCTTTGCACTTTCACCCAATTGTTTAACGTTAAATCTATGTCATGCTAATTCACAATTTTATAATAGATACTTTCTTTTTTAATGTAGCCTTATTGCTCGATTTACCGGATGTTAATATAAAAACCGATAAGGATTTAGAACCGGAACAAAGAGCAAAGGAAGCTTTCGAAAACATGTACTGTGACTATAAAAACAATAGTCTAGAACCATCTAGGTTTAACCCCCGCGTTTTCCAAGCTTTTAAATTCTACATCAAAAACAGGGAATTACTATGCTTGACACAATAAGGTTACGCTTGTATGGTGTGAATGATCTTAAGTCAGGTACTTTAGCGGAATTACAAAACCAAAATGGTATTACTAAATTAGCGCTTCCTGAGCATCATGAGCTATATGTGAAAATCCTTAATAAAAAAGGTAAAAATTTCACGATGTATTTAACATACAATCGTGAAATTGAAGACTATGAGCCTATTTCCGAAGAAGAATTTATAAGTAATAATTCAGATAAAAAAGTCGCAAAACATTACCAGACTAGAGATAGAATTACTTTTATGGAGGAAGGTAAGGTTAAGGACGTTAATAAAGCCATTAACGGCTCTTATACCGTTCCTTCTTCTTATAGTGAAGTAACTTATAGAATTAACGAAAAAGGTGGCTTTATAGACTTTCAGGTTTCTATTCCTAAATATTTATACGGTCATTCTCTAGCGGAATTTATTCCTCAGGTTGAAAGTGATTTAAAATTTGAACATGGTATAAATTTGAATAGCTATGATTTTCAATCAAAATTTGTTTATGAACGTCTGTTTAAATTCATCGACAAATTTTTTACAGACTTGTGTAGTTTTTTTGGTGTTGAAGTTTTTCCCGACTATAATTATATAGAAATATGCCGTTTGGATTTTTGCTATAATATGTACTTCAAATCTAAAGAAGAATCTTTGCGAGTACTCCAAGAGCAACGAAAAATCCAAATGAAGTTAAAACGCTCATCAATGGCAATTGAAAAATCTTTCGATACTTCAATTTGGTATAAAAACGAACACGGAACGGCATATAAAATTTATCATAAAGGTTCGGAATATTCAAGCTCCAAATTTGGAGATTTAAGAAAACACTTAAATATAAATAAAGAATTTATAGAGCATTATATCAATAAGAATTGCTCCCCTGATACTAAGAAGTTTTACCGAGAAAACCAGTCGGAAATCTGGAACTATTTTCTAGCTAAGGGCAAGGACAATCATTTTGCATTAACCCCGAAAGACGAAAAACGTCTAAGGGCTGTTATCGCCGATATAGACGAAAAGACTCCCTATAAAATACCTTTTCTTAAAAAGGAAATGGATAAGGTTTTAAGGTTTGAAATATCGATGTCCAATCGTTATTTCATGTACTTGTACAAACGTCATTGCTTTAGAAGAAATGACAAAATACATCAGGAATCCGTAAAACGATACAAACAAGCTGCAAGTATTTATGCAAACTCTAATAAGCAATTTTCGGACGTAACCCGAAAAGACCGTAAAAACTATAAAATGATGCACGGTTTTTTAAATAGGGGAATAGCTTTGATTTTAGGCGATAACCAAAGTTTAAAACGCTATTGCACTAAAGCCGGAAGCGATTATAACCATGTGAGCGGAGAATATAATATAAGCCGTTTTGAATATCGTTACACGGTATTAGGAAAACACGATACCGTACATTTTTCAGAATATTTTTTGATGCAATGTATAAAGCGATTTAAAGCCTTTGTTAAACATTATACGATACATGAAATTGAACCTTTTGAAGCTATCATGGATAGGATTAAAGAATATAATAATAATGTTCAATCCAATGTCGATGCATATAACGAACGCAATCGCTTTAAGGTTGTAAATCCCGGTACTGGCGAATTTATTCGTAAAAGAAACGGGCAAAAAATGACTAAAGCAACACAATTGCTCACTAGAAAAGAATTGATGCAACAAGGTTTAAAAACCGTGAATGCAACCATATTAGGCTCTGTACTTACACAGATGTACCACCATAAAAAGAGTTTAACACAGGTCTTTGAAGATTTGGGAACAAATAAAAGTACCAAAAGCCGAATTAAGGCAGACTTGAAATTTTTTGAAGTCTTCGACAACTCCTTAAGTGTTGCTGAACCTGTAAACATGAAAATGACTTTTGAAAAATACTATTGGAATACATCAGGCTTACAATACGCCAAAAACTTTTATAGAAACATTAAACTAAAATCTGAAGATTATGGGATTAATCCGTTTGACGCCCAAAGCGACTTCGCTATTGCATGAGCTTAAAGAAGAATTGGGAGAATCTAAGCAGACAATTACAATAGAACGTATTTTAAGCGAATTTAAAGACATGAAAATAAAATATAAAGCTTTGTACTGGACGAATGAATTGAATAAAGCTAATAACACTAATAACGCCTTAGAATTATGAGTTTAATATGTGCACAACCAAATCATGAAGATTTTGGAAAACCATTATTTACTGGAGATGTTTTATATACTAATGGTTTTTTAAATTTTTTAAAATCCGAACCCCTTGAAAATCAAAAAGAATTTTTGATTATATCAGTTTTTTGTGTGTATATGCAAAGTATGAAATGGGGTCATGAACCTAAAGATTTAGATATCCCTGAAAAATATTATACAGAATACTGGTATGGTTAATATTCTTAAATAATATACAAAAACATCTAATTTGTATACAAAATCACTTAGGGGCAAATCTGCCCCTATTTTTGTTTGCACAAATACGAATAAGTAAAAGTTTAAGTGATGGCTTATAAAAGAAAAAAAGTTTTTGGAGCAAACCTATTTACTGCTGCTGTAGTTGGTGCGGCTGCATTTATCGGGGTTAAATTCCACGACGAAATCAAAACCCAATTGTCTAACGTTCCGGTATTGAAAGACTGGCTTTAAAATCTAAAGAATGCGTAAAATTTTAAATTTTAACACGGCTTACGATTTTGAAGTTACAAAAGAAACGGTAGGCGGTTTATTGTTCCGCTTAGATGGTAAAGCATCAGACGGCGAAGGCGGTTTAAAAGCTGCAACGGTTGCCGATTTGAATAAAATTTCAATTGAAGTAACCCTAAGAAAGGCAAACCGTAACGAACTCGTTATTATGCGTGGTTATCTAATGGATAACATTTTAGGCTTCTACGCCCAAACCGTGAAATTCGAACTTGTTACAAAACAGACGACACAGGGAATTTTAGTCTATATTGATTTTGACCCGGCTGCAATTGCTTTAAATGGCGAAGATAAGCTGCAAATCAAATTCAATGCCCCTCGTGATGCATGGACGGACATAAGAACGAGTGAAGACGAAAGTATTATCGAGTTCCAGACCATGACCAAAAAACAAGGTACTTCTTGGATTCCGGTAATTAGGTCGTTCCCTATCGGTTACGGTAAAGAAAACATCGATATGGACTTAGGTAATAGAGTTGTAAAGATTGTATGTATTACAGACTTCACGGCTGATTATTTAAGCTCAGAAAAGGCGAAAATCCGTGACGGTGCTTTAAAAGCTTCACAGGGCTTTGAAAAAGCCTTTAACGATACACAGTTATTGTGTGAAAACATGCATATGTTTGACAATAACCCGGATTCAGATGTTGAAGATTTGGTAATTTATCAAGGCGAACCGTTAGACGATGTAAAATTAAGAGCAAACCTCGATAAGGCAGCCGAAGAAAAGGCAAAAATCGTGGTTGTGGCTTTAGAAAATATACAGTAGCTGCCATTTACTGTTAGTTAGTTAAATCTCCATTTCAAAGCCCCAAAAATACTTGGGGCTTTGTTTTAAAATCTCTCTAAATTATGCGTTTATTCGACGTTTTTTTAAAAATAATCAAAGCCTTTCATTTAGTTGATTCGGAAGAATTCGCACAGCTAAAACTTGATGTTAAATCATGGGAAGAAGATGCAAGGGAAGGAAGTGAAGATAAGGTTAAACATTTCTACGGAAAAATGCACAAGGGCGTTTTTACCCGTCTGTTAATGCCTATTTTTTACTTTTTCATGTTACGTCAAGTTACATCAATTATGAACCCTGAACCACAGGAGCAGGGCGAAAGGGGCTTATATTAATACCATAGACAATGAGTTTTCTATCAAATTTAAGCTTAGGTAGCTCCGGGGGTTCAACTTCTTACGCTCCTACAAGCACTTCGGCTTTTGGTAATCTCTTTAACAATGTTGCTGATTCACAAAAAGACGGTATTGATGCCGGGGATGCCGCAAATGCCGCATTGGATGTGGCTGCTAGTGCTATTCCTTTTGGCTCTATTGTTAAAGGCGTTTTAGATAAGATAGGATTAGCCGATAATTTAAGCAATGTTTTTAAATACGGTTTATCATCTTGGGGGGCGAGTACAAACCCCGAACAACATCAAGCCGATTTTGCGCAAAAAGTATTGCCTTTTGTGGAGCAAAAATTAAGCTCTATTAATGCGCAAAATATTACGGACGTTCTTAACGAATTAGATTTTCATTTGCGGTCAAATCATTACATGTTTATCGCTTTAAGGGATAAGCATAGTAAAGCCAAAAGTACACGTTTGGCGAATGATTGGACGCAAAAGGAACTAAACAACCTTTTAATGAAAATCTGGACGGAAAGCCGGGCGCAATTAAAGGCATCAGGGGCAACCCTAAGCCGTAAATCGGTGCGTTATGCTCCGCAGATTATTCACCAAAGGGCAAGGCAAATATACACGGGAGAAACGTTTAACACTCCTCGGGATTATGAAACGTATATGAATAAAACATACTACGAATATTCAATAAAATATCCCGAAGCTTCAAAAATCGAACGTAACCCGGAAACGGGAGAGTTGGAAGTAAAACAAGCGAATGCAGGCGGTTTACTTGGTCTTGCTGCAATAGCTTTTGGGGCTTTTAAATATTTGAAATAAGACCAAATGTTAAAGAAATAAAACTTAGCAATTTAAAATTATAATCATGGCTAGACGAAGAAGAAGCCAAAGAAGTCGTCGAACTTCTACAGGCATTCAAAGCAGCAATGCAAAAAGAATGGTTAATTCCGCTTTAAGAGCAAAGGGTAAAGGTTCAGTTACAAGAGTTTGGCGACAATCAAGAAATGCAGCTAGAGCCGGCAATATTGGTTTAGCGGTTTCTCTTGGGAACATTGCCAAAAGAAAAGCTGCTTACGCTTCACGAATGAAACGCTAAAAGCTTATGAGATATCGAAACAATAGTAATCAAGGCGGTTTAATCGCCTTGATTTTATTGCTTTTGGTCTTGCTTTTCAGGGATAAATTACCGCAGGAAATTAAAGCTTATTTTGAAAAAGATTGTTCTTGTGATAATGAAAACGATAATACTATTATAATTCCCAATAAGCCGGACTTTAAAGCGGAAAACAAGGAAGTAACGGTAAACCGGGAGTTATACGAACGGGCTAACGATACGGACGTTTTGAGCGTTCCAGATTCAATAATTAAACGTCAAATTCTTGACGGTGGTTTTATAAAATTTAGTCAAAATGCAATTTCTAGTTAAAAATATTGGCGTTGTTCTCGTGGTCGTTGTGATCCTATTTAGGGATACTCTTTTCGGAACTAAAGATTTTGGAAGCCGTGGAGATTTGGACAAAGAAAAATCTGACTACGGTGCAACCATTTCAGACCTACAAGCCGAAGCCATAGCCGAGCAATTATTTAATATAATGGTTTCTTGGTTTAGATCAGATTATGACGACTTATTACCAATATGGAAGCGAATTAAAAATGATGCTGATTATAATAAAGTCTATAACGCTTTCAAAAAGCGCCAATACTCGGTAACATGGAAAAACGGGGGTGACCCTTTGACGTCTGATAAATATGATTTAACCAGTTGGTTAAATTATGAAACAAGCGAAGAGACAAGGGTTAAACTAACATCTGCTAACCCTAATGTAACCATCTGGAAAAAGTAAAATGAAAGGAGCATTTAAACTAATTGGTATAATCCTTCTATTGCCTATTGCATTGGGTGTAATTGTGTTGCTATTGGCTTTTATAGTCGCACTCAGCCCGGCAATAACTATTTGTTTTGTAGCCTATCAAATCAAAGAATATTTGATTTATCGAAAAAGTTGCAATTCAAAATTAAATGAAAAAAAAGCATTAAAACGAACATCAATTTTCGACCACTTAAGAAATGAGAATACTTGATATACATGAATTTAGAGAGTGTGACCGTCACGGGTGCGGTTACTTCGGTGCGCCCCGTGGCAATCATAAACACGAAGGCGTTGATTTAGTTGCCAATCCGGGTGATTATGTTTACAGCCCTTTCTCCGGTACGATAACAGAACACGGTTATTGCTACGGGGATACTACAAAATATAGGTATATAGAAATTACGGGTTCAAAGGAAATTGTACGTATTCTTTATGCTGAATTGGATGACGCTTTTGACATTGGCGACAAAATCCCGCAAGGGCAATTTGTTGGTATTGCTCAGGATATTGCAGCCCGTTACCCGGGCATAACACCACACGTACACGTTGAAAAATATAAGGTTTCAGACACGTATAGAAAGAATCCAATAGACCCAACCGAAGATTTAAAAAAAAAGGAATTAGAGGTTTAACTTACGTTTTGCCCTTTTTGCTTTTAGCCCTAATCCCATTATTAAAAAGAAAATGGCGGACTTAAAATATTACGCCCTTAGTGCTTTTACACTATGGCAAGAACAAATTATAGGCACTAAGCCCTTATTAAATGTTATCATTTCACTACTTACGATAGTGCTATTGATCTTAAAAATAACAGCAAATGTTCGAGATAATAAAAACGGCTTTAGGTTCGGTCTTTGGCGGAAAAACTCCGCAGGGAGAAAGCCAGATATTAAATAGTTTAACCGAGCTTTTAAAAGGGCAAAAGCAAAAACAACGTGAATTTGAATTAGCCTTAGAAAAAGAATTTCAAAAAAGACTAGATAAAGAAATAGAGGACAGGCAAAGTGCTAGAGAAATGCAAAGCGAAGCTCTACGGCAAAGTGATTTGTTTTCAAAAAGGTTTTTGTATTACCTAAGTGCCGGAATAATGCTAGGTGCTTTAATTGCCAATTTAGCCCCCTTATTTGTTGTTATCCCCGAAGAAAGCCAGGTAATAGTAAATAAGTCTATGGACTTTTTTAACTACGTTGTTGCCGGGGGTATAATCAGCTTTTTTTATGGAACAAAAGTAAATAATAGAAAGAATGCTTAAGAGCGATTTACAAAAGCCCAAAGAAATACAATACATCGATTTGGGCGGTGCAATATTAAGTTTAATCGTCGCAGTATGGACGATTTACCAAGTTTGGAAAAATTCTAAAGAAGATTAGAAAATGAGTTATTTAGGTTATAATAAACGTTCAAAAGTCAATGCTAATGTAAAGATTCAGCTTAAAGATGGTATTAATTTTGAAGTCCCTCTAAGTGCTGTAGAATTCAAAGACGTTAATTTCAAGCCTTTGACGCAAAATGCAGAGCTTCCGATTAATTACAATAAGGTTATTAAGGGTTTAAACTTGAACACTTATCAGGAATATCAATCTTATTTTAGGGATAATCCTGTTTTTGCTGAATCTCCAACAAATGATAATGTTATATGTAATTCTCTTGTTAAGGGTGATAATTATGATTTACTTTCAACTCATAATTTTTCAAGACTTACAAATTCTCAATTCAGGCGATTAGATGTTATTGAATTTTATTGTTTGGACGGTTCTATTAAGGTTTTAGATTACTATGCTTTTCATAGTAATGATAATTTAGAGGTTGTAAGTTTAAAAGGTTGTCTTACTATGACTACTGATCCTTTTTACGGTTCTAAACCTAAATTTAGAGTTTTGGAATTGCCTAGTCTTTTAAATATTCCTGAAGGTTTTCGTTGGGAGAGATTCCCACAAGGTTTTAACCTTATTATTAATAAAGACCTTCAAAACTTTGAGGGGTCTGGAGTTCATCCTGAAATACAGGTGGCAATAAACACCAGAAATGCAAATGTTACTTACGTTTAAAAATATAATCCTATGAGGTACACAATGGATAGTTTAGAGCATGTTGAAACTGCTCTAAAGGAGCAACACCCAGAATATAATATTTATTCAAAACCAATAATTTATTCAGGTGATCAAATGAGTAATCTTACACATCAAAATAATCGCTTTTTTTTTGGTGTTTTGACTGTTAATGATACGGTTACGGTTGATTTAACCTATAATACAAATCCTGTTATTACTGTAGACTCCGGCAGTCAAATAATTGTAATGTTTTCTGCTGCTGAATTTAAAAACCTACAGGGAAATGTGGATCAGCCTAAGGGACTTTTTAGAGGTTTTGAGATAAATATACAAACACCATAAATCAAATAAAATGAAAAAACTAGTAACTATTTTAATGCTGACATTCAGCACAGCAATTTCTTTCGGTCAAGACTATTCCGAAGTAAAACAAATCGATGAAAAAGCAGTAATAACCAATCACAAGGAAATCCCGAAGATTGTCAATAATTTTATAGATGCGTGTAGATATTACGGTGTCGATTATCAAGAGAAAGTTAGAAACCTTAAAGCTATTCGCCTCGTTACTTCTGACCGGAACTTTTTAGCCGGAGAATCTAACGGAGTTATAAGTATAAATAGCGAATTAGCAAACTTTCCCAACCTTTTAAAAATAATCGTCAATAGGCGATTAGGTATATACTTTGGTTTAAAGGATTCCGATAAGTTCCCAGACGTTATGAGTACGAAATGGAATATAAATCCCAAAAGCGAATATTACGCATACAACAACCTCGAGAGGGGCTTTATGCTTAAAAACTTTTATAAAGCTTTAGCCGAAAAGAACCCCTTAGAAAAACAGATATAAGAAAAGCCCCAAATCAGCCAGTCATGGTCGGAAGATTATTCTTCCGACTTTTTTGTTATAAAGACTTTTTTCTTAATTATAATACCGAAGGAAATATATGAATAACCTGCTGGTTATCAGATACATAAGTTGCTTTTATTCTTTGTTTTTTGTATTTTTAATATTGATAATCAGTCTTATATCTCAGTTTTTAAAGATCATAAGGTAACCGTAAATCAGTTACTTCAAGTTATAGCTGAACCCCTGTTATCGCAACTACCTACCCAGAGGAAAGTGGATCATTATTCAAAGGTCCTTCATGGTAAAAAAATGTTTTATCTTTTATTGTTCGGCATCGTGGATAGTGAAAAATTGAGCCAACGTACGCTAGAGGATACCTTC
>NZ_JBSXOK010000065.1:0-83836 GCF_056859415.1 Zunongwangia sp. L-65 | reverse complement strand
CTTTCTAGTTTTTGATACAATTTTTCGTCACTCAAGATCACTTGAACTGAAAATTAGATGATGTCACTTCGAGTGACAGATTTCGAAATGAAATGGAGAAATTTGTTGTATCGAGAAGTCCGTTTTCACAATACATTATACAGTTTGCAGTCATTCAAAATTCCACATTAAAAACTCAAAATTCTATCCTGATTCCTGAATTTTTTATCTGGACTTTCTTATGCTAACAGCGTAGCGATCTAATATCTAGTGTCTAACTATCCAGGCTTTTCATCATTTTCCAGATACGATCTTCCAGTTTTTCTGAGGATAATTTCTCACGTAATCGATCGGTGATAATTGGAAAAGAAAAAGGTGTAGGCTTTTCACAATTTCGCCAGATCATTTTTTGATTATTAATTCGCTCCAAAGCCTGTCGTAACCTTCCTTCTTCGAGCTGATGCTCAAAAGTTTCTCTAAACGATTGTAAATACAATAAATTATCCTCTTCGTAATCCCTAAAAACACTAAACAGCAGCTGTGAACTGGATTGCAAATGTTTACTTTTCACCAGCTTGTTGGGATAACCCGTAAAAACGAGTCCGGCGATTACTGCGATATCACGAAATTTTCTACGCGCCATTTCGGTAGCATTTAAACTTTTATAAAGATCATCCATCAAAAATTCCGCAGAAAATAAGTTATTATCCAGTACCTGTTGCATATCGATTTCCTGATCGCTTAGCAATTCAAACCCATAATCATTAAAAGCGATAGAAAATGAAATTGGCGACAATAAACTAACCCGGTAAGCCAGCAAACTTCCTAAAGCTTCGTGTACAAATCGGCCTTCAAAGGGATAAAAAATAGCATGATATCCTTCTCTGGTTTTAAAGGTTTCAATTAGAAATTCATCACTTTTAGGAATCACCGATTCTTTTTTTTGTCGGTCCAAGATCCCGGTTAAAGCAGAGAGTTCTTCAGACTTACCGGAAGTAGCATCATATTCAGACGCCAAATACATTTCCTCCCGTAATAATTCACTCATTTGTGCCGAAAAAGTCATGCGTCCCCCCATCCAACTGGGAACTTTAGCATTTTTTTTCTTCGACTTTTTTACAAGTACCTGCATGTTTTTAATACGTACCAACTCCAGGTTTCTACCGGCAAAAGTAAAGATATCACCCGGAGTTAATTTGGAAATAAACCATTCCTCAATCGTACCTATATATCCACCTTTCATGTATTTTACGCTGAGCATTGCATCACTTACAATGGTCCCGATTTGTAAGCGATGGCGCATGGCAACACCTCGATGATTTACTTTAAACCTGCCATCTTCTTCAATTTCTACTTTTTTATATTCGTCATATGCCTGCAGACTCTGACTGCCTTTGGTAATAAAATTAAGCAGCCAACGCCAGTCATCTTCGGTCATGGCCTGAAAACAAAAGGTTGATTTTATTTCCGGATAAATATCCTTTGGGAAAAATCCGTTTGAAACAGCTAAAGTGGTTAAATACTGTACCAAAACATCGAAGCTCAACAAATACGGTATTCGATCTTCTACCGCTTTTTTCTCAACTGCTTTCTGTAGTGCAGAAGCCTCAATCAATTCGATTGCGTGAGTTGGTAAAAAATAGATCACACTTTCTTTTCCTGGCTGGTGACCGCTACGTCCTGCTCGTTGTAAAAATCGCGCAACCCCTTTTGGTCCTCCAATCTGAATAATGGTTTCTACCGGCGCAAAATCCACTCCCAAATCTAAACTCGAGGTACATACCACTGCTTTTAAACTTTCGTTTCTAATGGCCTGTTCTACCCATAATCGTGTTTCTTTATTAATGCTTCCATGATGCATTGCCAATTCCCCGGCAAATTCCGGATATTTTGAAATAATCTTCTGAAACCATAACTCACATTGTGAACGAGTATTGGTAAAAAGTAAAGTTGTTTTTGAGCTTTTAATAATCGGCACCACTTCATCCAGCAAATGCAATCCCATGTGTCCTCTCCACGGAAATTTTTCCATTGTCTCTGGGATTATGGACTTTACTTTTATTTTTTTCTGAAGATTGGCGCGAATCAATTCAGAATTCTGAAGCGCTTCGGATTTAGGCCCTAGCAGTACTTCCCTGGCCTGCTGAAGATTTCCTATAGTCGCTGAAATTCCCCAAATCCGGAGATTTTTTGACACTGTTTTTAATCGTGACAATGCCAGCTCTACCTGTACACCACGTTTACTTCCCAGAAGTTCATGCCATTCATCTACCACAATAGCTTCCAGGTTTTCGAAGGTTTTATCGTAGTTTTTTGAAGATAATAACAGTTGCAAACTCTCTGGAGTGGTAATGAGCAAGTCCGGCATCGATTTCTTTTGTGCCGCCCGTTCTTTTTGTGAAGTATCACCAGTTCTAATCCCTACGGTAAGGTTCGTCCCCAATCCTCTTGCAAAACGTTCTGCAGCCTGTTCTATTTCTACAGAAAGGGCGCGTAATGGCGTAATCCAAATTGCTTTTAATCCTTTTTTGGACCTGATTTTATAATCGGGATTATTTTTAATGTAATTTAGAACGATGGGTACCCAAAGGGCGTAAGTTTTCCCGCTTCCGGTAGGTGCATTTAGGAGTCCGTTTTTCTTTTGTAAGTAAGCTTTCCAGGTATCCTTCTGAAATTTAAAAGGTTTCCAACCCTGCTCGGTAAACCAGCTTTGGGCTATTTTCAAAAGTTCCTGTCTTGTCATTTTAAACTGCTATCTATATTAAAAGCCTTTATAAATAGATGCTTTACAAAGGCTTTTTAAATGCTTTACATGTTTGTTTTCTTGTTTGAAGGAAGTTTTTGCTCTTCTTCTTTTGTAAACAACTGCGGATAATTATTCTTCAGCATTTGCTGATGTATAGAATCCATTTTCCTTATTTGCTGCTGAAATTCTTTCGGGAAATTGCCGGTTGAAAAGAAATCACTTCCCATTACATCGTCTCCAAAGAAATCATTCCGCAAAAAAGTGGAATCGTCAAAAAAACCTTGCATCATTGCTGAAGACATCTTATCATCACCGAAAAGCTGCTGAAAATGCTGTCTAATTTCTTTGCTACCGGTAATGGTATCTCCATTTACACTGCCATAACTGTAGGTATAGGTAGAGTCGTAACTTTTTAGATTACCGTTTTCATCAAACTCTTTGTTTACCGTCCAGTTTCCTTTTGGCTTTTCATTGTTAGTTTTGGTACTTAACCCCAAATTACTATTCTCGTCAGTCTTTTTTTCCTGTGCGTTGCAGCCGGTAAACCCTAAAACTGCTAATGCCAACATTACGATTGATGTTCTCATTGTTACACATTTTAAATTTATAATCAGTTAAAAATAACATCTGATTTTAAGCAATTTGAATACCAAATTTTCAAAACTGACATTAAAAAATTTGTAAAATTCTATGCACAATCAAGGGATTAATGCCTTTAGATCTTCCAGAGTATTCGCTTCTTCAATTTTTTTATCGGTACGCCAGCGTAGAATTCGAGGGAACCTGGTGGCCACCCCACTTTTATGCCTTTTAGATTCAGCTATACCTTCAAAAGCCACCTCAAAAACATGATGAGGTGTCACACTTCTTACCGGCCCAAAACGCTCTAATGTATTTTTTTTGATCCAGGCATCTAATTTTCTGAATTCCGCATCGGTTAAACCACTATAGGCTTTTGCAAAAGTGACCAGCTCTTCCTTTTTCTCATCCCACAATCCAAAAGTATAATCTGTAAATAAATTGCTTCGCCTACCATGACCACGCATAGCGTAGGTAAGTACCGCATCTATAGTAAGCGGATCGACCTTCCATTTCCACCAGTCGCCTTTTTTCCGGCCAACCAGATATGGCGAATCTAATCGTTTCAGCATTAAGCCTTCAGATTTTACTTCTCGGGATCGTTCCCTCTCTTCTGCCGCTTCCTCCCAACTTTTAAACTGAATGGTGTACGATAAATGTAATGGAAGTCCGTCAGATTTCACTTCAGTATATAATTTCTCTAAAATCGCTCTGCGGTCCTTAAATGCTTTTTGTCTTATATCCTCTCCATGCCATTCCAAAACATCATAAGCTTTCAAAATTACCGGTGTTTTTTTAAGTAAATTTTTGGAGACGGTTTTTCGACCAATACGGGTTTGTAAATCTTTAAATGTCCCTATTTCGCCTTTTGGAAATGGTAAAATCTCACCGTCGATCACCGTCCCATTTGGGATCACGCCCACAAACTTCTCAAATTCCGGATATTTATCAGTAACCAGTTCTTCCCCCCGGCTCCAAACAAACAATTCGTTATTTCTAATAATTACCTGTGAACGTATGCCATCCCATTTATGTTCGGCGCTCCACTGGTTTACGTCACCCAGATCTTCCGGTTGATCTTCTATTGCATAAGCCAGATAAAAAGGATAAGGTTTCGATAAAAAATCCTCTTCATTTTCTTCTAATATCAGTTTAGTGTAGGTGGTTTTTGCCGCATTCCAATCTCCCATCATCTTGTAAGCTAAAATATCCTCATCGATATCGGTAGCTTTAGAAAGCGCACGTGTCATTAGCTTCTGACTTACACCAATCCTAAAACTTCCGGTTATAAGCTTGGTAAATACAAAACGTTCGTAATAATTTAAACTGAGCCAATTCTCTTTTAAATATTCTTTTTTCTCTTCTTCAGACTTTGGCTTTAGATCGATAATCTCCTGAAGAAACTGACTCAGACTTTTTTCTGAAGATGCCGACGAAGGAGGAATAACCAAAGCAATAGTTTCTGCCAGATCCCCCACAATATGATAGGACTCTTCAAATAACCACAAGGGAATATTCGCAATCTCTGAAGCCCATAACCGCATTAAAGTAGTATTTACCGGCCGCGGCGGACGGCGATGAGAAAGAATGGCTATGGTCCAAACCTTATCACGATCTGGCGCATTGTTAAAGTATTTGGTTAATGCTTCAACTTTTAGCGTGGTTTTGTTTGTGCTATCCAGCGTTTTTATAAGTTCTGCAAACTGTCTCATTCATCCTCGGGTTTAGAAGTTTGCTCGGCATTTTCTTCTTCATATTGCGTTTGCTCGGTGCGGGCATCGTAACCAATTTCACGTAGATATCTTGAAAAGATATCGGTATACCCATGCGTACAAATTATTTTTTCGGCTCCGGTTTCTTTTATCGAAGAAAGAAGGCCCTGCCAGTCGCAATGATCCGAAAGTACAAATCCACGATCGATAGCCCGGCGCCTCCTTGCGCCCCGAAAAGTCATCCAACCACTTGCCGATGCTGTAACATAAGGCACCATTTTTTTGATCCAGGGTGTGCCATGTGCACTTGGTGGTGCTACCACAATATTTCCTTTAATTTCTTCTTTTTTTATATCTCGGGTGATTCGTGTTGTTTTTGGCATTTCTAGTTGTGGACGTAAAACTTCGGTCATATTTTCTATGGCTCCATGCGTGTAGATTTTCCCGATAGAGGTATCTAAATATTTCAGTAATCGCTGTGCTTTTCCCAAAGAATATCCAAAAATCACGGAGGTTCTTCCATCCGACTGATTTTGTTGCCACCAGTTATTTATTTCTGCGAAAACTTCGTCTTGCGGTTGCCATTTAAAAGCAGGCAAACCAAAAGTACATTCTGTTATAAAGCTGTGACATTTTACAGGCTCATATGGCGTAGCTACGCCATCATCTTCAGTTTTGTAATCGCCGGTAAACACCCAAACTTCGCCTTTATATTCTACCCTTATTTGTGCTGAACCAATAATATGCCCGGCGGGATGAAATGAAAATTTCACATTATTGATCGTAAAGGTTTCACTCCAGTCTTTACCGTTTACATTAATATCTCCCAACCGGTGTTTAATAATAGGTATGTTGCTGTGCTGTGTGATATATTTTTTATGTCCCCAGCGTGAATGATCGGCATGGCCATGCGAAATAATCGCCTTATCTACCGGCCGCCAGGGATCCAGATAAACATCTGCCTGGGCGCAGTAAATTCCTTTATCATTAAATGCCAGCAAGGGAGTTTTCATTTGTAAAGCTTATTGAATTAGCAGCAATTGTGATGAAATTAGGCAAAATAGAAAGGCTACAAAAGGGATTAAGAAAAGATTAGCGAATGTTATTAAATTTAAATTTCTTCAATTTTAAATTAAATTTTCTCATCATTATTTATATTTGCAGCCAAAATCCCTTAACATGTCATTTTCAGATTTATTCGGCTCGGGAGAGCATTTAAGAAATTTAAGTCATTTTGCAGCAATTGTGAATCTTGCTGCCGTAGACGGCGCTATTAATGAGGCCGAAGAAAACCTATTAAGACGTTTCGCCAGAAAACTGGATATTACCGAAAGTGAATATAACAAGGTACTGGAGAATCCTAAAGGATATCCATTAACTCCTTCTCATGATACAGAAAGACGCTTAGAACGTCTTCATGACCTATTTAGAATTATTTTTGCAGATCATCTTATTGATGACGAAGAAGCCGAACTGATAAAACGTTATGCCATTGGGCTTGGTTTTTCCAGTCAGGCTTCCGAAAAGATTATCAAAAGATCTGTACAGATTTTTGGTGGACAGATTTCTTTTGAAGATTATCAGTATTTGTTAGAGAAAGAGAATTAATCTCCAAATTCTTTCATAAAGGCTTCTGCTTTTTCGACCATTTTTTTGCTTCCGCAAAAAATGGCAGATCGCTCGTGAAGTTCTGTGGGCATTATATCCATCACGCGTTGATACCCATCGCTGGCTTTACCTCCTGCCTGCTCAACGATAAATGCCATAGGATTGCATTCGTATAATAAACGAAGTTTTCCTTTGTCATATTTCGTACTTTTTGGATAAATATAAATACCGCCTTTAATCATGTTCCGGTGGATGTCTGAAACCATCGAACCAATATATCGCGAGGTATAAGGGCGGTCACCTTCTTCTTCCTGGCAGTATTTTATATATTTTTTGACACCGGTTGGAAAATGCGCATAATTTCCTTCGTTAATAGAATAAATATTTCCGTTTTCTGGAAATTTCATATCAGGATGCGAAAGGTACCAGGAGCCCAGCGCCGGATTTAATGTAAATCCGTTTACGCCATGTCCTGTGGTATATACTAACATTGTTGATGTCCCGTAGATAATATATCCTGCGGCAACCTGTAAATTTCCAGGCTGTAGAAAATCTTCTGAAGTAACCGGTGTTCCAAGCGGAGTAACCCTTCGATAAATTGAAAAAATCGTGCCTACCGATACATTTACATCGATATTAGAACTTCCATCCAAAGGATCCATAAGCACCACATATTTATTTTTATGATCATTACGGCTTCCGGCAATCGTGATAAAATCGTCGTTTTCTTCAGAAGCGATCCCGCAAACGATTTCTCTATTGGTTAGGGTTTGAATAAATATATTATTTGCGAATACATCTAATTTTTGCTGATCTTCCCCCTGAATGTTTTGTTCCCCGGCTGCACCGGTAATATCCACAAGTCCTGCTTTATTTACTTCGTGATTTACTACTTTTGCAGCTAAACGAATAGAACGTATTAATCTGGATAATTCTCCTGTAGAATACGGGAAATCCTGTTGGTTATCGATGATAAACTCACCGAGCGTGGGTCTGGTTTTAGTCATTTTAATTAAGAGTAGTTTGTTATCAAATTTATTGAAAAAATGCCGTTTTACATCGTTTTCGGAAAATTTTTAACAAAATTTAAAATTTCACTTAAAAATCTCTCAAAATGAATATAGAAGTAAGAAAAGCTACAAAACAAGATATGCCAGCGGTTCTTAAACTCATTAATGAACTGGCTAAATTTGAGAACGAACCTGATGCGGTGGAAATTACCGTAGAGGATTTAGAAAATGATGGTTTTGGAGATCGCCCGTTATTTGAATGCTTCGTAGCAGAAGCTAATGACACTATCGAAGGGATGGCATTGTTCTACTATCGTTATTCCACATGGAAAGGAAAAACAGTTCATCTTGAAGATTTGGTTGTAAGCGAAGCCTTTCGCGGAAAAGGAGTCGGGAAGGCATTATATACCAAGGTTATCCAATATTCCAAGCAGCAAGGTTGTAAGCGCACAGAATGGGTAGTTTTAGACTGGAATACCAATGCTGTTGAATTTTATAAAAACAGTGGCGCTACAGTTTTTGATGAATGGCGAACCGTACAAATGGATGAAGCCGCAATGGACTCCTTTTGCGATAAAACCCGTTAAGATTAAGCTAAGTCCTTAAAAATAACAAAAGTTCTAAAAGCATATTCCTATTTTTGTTAAAAATCAACAATCTCTGGGATAGGGCCACAAGGTACAACCCGGAATATCTTTTATAATTTTTAGAAATCTCGATAAACATCGGGAGCGAGAAATAATTCCTCGATAAATAAGTAAATAAAAAAACATGGAATATCAGATACGCGAAGCTAAAAGAGAGGACATGCCAAAAGTCCTTGAATTAATAATGGAACTGGCAAAACATGAAAATGCTGAAGATCAGGTTGAAATTTCTGTAAAAGACCTGGAAACCGAAGGTTTTAACAATGGTAATTTTAAATGTTTTGTAGCCGATGTAGACGGCAAACTTGCCGGGATGGCCCTGGTTTACTTTAGGTTCTCTACCTGGAAGGGACGCACCGTACATCTAGAAGACCTCATCGTTACCGAGACTATGCGAGGTACCGGTTTAGGAGGTGCTTTATATAACCAGGTTGTAAAATATGGATATGAACATGGGGTTAAACGCGTAGAGTGGGTAGTCTCTGAAGGAAATAAAAATGCGATCGAATTTTACGAAAATACCGGAGCCGATATTAAAAAGAACTGGTATACTGTACATATGAATGAAAACGTTATTAAAAAGAATATTGAAAAATAACGAATGAAAGTCTTCAAATTTGGTGGAGCTTCTGTAAAAGATACGGCAGGTGTAAAGAATGTGCTAAAGGTACTGCAAAAGCACAACAATCCGGATAAATTGATTGTGATTTCAGCCATGGGAAAAACCACCAATGCGCTGGAAGTTATTATTCAGAAATATTTGGCAGAACAATCTCCTGAAGCTGAAATTGAACACTTAAGGCTGTTTCATGTAGAAATCATGAACGGACTTTTTGAACATAAGAAAGCTGCGGTTTTCGAAAAAATCAATCAGTTTTTTACTATTCTCAGAAACTTTCTTGAACATAATAAATCGAAACAATACGATTTTGTTTACGATCAAATTATAGGTTTTGGAGAGTTGATTTCCACCACTATCGTAAGTGAATTTTTATCGAGAAACGGAATAAGAAATACCTGGATCGATGTTCGCGATGTTATAAAAACCGATAGCACCTATCGTGATGCAAAAGTAGACTGGGAAACCACTCAGAAAAAAATTATTGCAGAAATTAATCCGGGAACCATTAGTATTACACAGGGTTTTATTGGTTCAGACTCTAATAATTTTACCACCAGCCTGGGGCGCGAAGGCAGTGATTATACCGCAGGGATCTTCGCATACTGCTTAAATGCCGAGAGTGTAACAATCTGGAAAGATGTTCCAGGCGTGTTAAACGCTGATCCCCGTGAATTTAAAACGACTACTTTATTACAGCAGATTTCTTATGAAGAAGCGATAGAACTGGCTTTTTATGGCGCATCGGTGATTCATCCAAAAACCTTACAGCCATTACAGCGAAAGGAAATTCCACTTTTTGTAAAGTCTTTTTTCCACCCCGAAAATGAAGGCACAAAAGTGTGCCGGGGTAACGGTTGTGCGGTAATTCCGCAATTACCCTGTTTTATTGTCAAGAAAAATCAGGCATTAATTTCTTTATCTTCCCGGGATTTTTCGTTTATGGTAGAAGAAAATATTAGCGAAGTATTTCAGCTTTTTCATCAATATCAGATGAAAGTTGATCTTATACAAAATTCGGCCATCAGCTTTTCAGTGTGTGTGGACAACAAGTTTAACCAACTCGAAAAATTAATTCAGCACTTAAAAGCAAAATTTCGCGTTGAATATCAAACCGAAGTTTCATTATATACCATTCGACATTTTAATGAATCGGCAATAAATTCAGTAGAAAAGGGCAAAAAAGTATTATTAAAGCAGCTTACCCATAACACGGTACAGATGGTTACCGCCGGTTAAAGACTATAATGTTTTTTGTTTGCTATATTTGTTTAAAACCAATCAACCAATGGGATTTGTAAGCGCCAAAGAAGTAGCTCGAGTAATGAATCTCGACAAAATGGGTTTTCTGGGAACCACAGTAGGCTGGGTGGTATTAAGAACCACCAAGCTTTCCAGGTTAAATAAAGAATATCAACAACGAAAAAACCTTAAAGGTGTAGCCTTTATCGATTCTATACTTGAAGGTTTCGAAATTCAGTTTGATATCCCGGAAAAAGACCTAAAACGTATCCCAAAGAGCGGTCCCTTTATAACCATTTCTAACCATCCACTTGGCGGTATCGATGGAATGATTTTGATGAAACTTTTATTAGAACAAAGGGAAGATTATAAAATAATAGCTAATTTTTTATTACATCGACTGGACCCCTTACGACCGTATATTATGCCGGTAAATCCCTTTGAGACACACAAAGATGCAAAATCAAGCGTTGGAGGGATTAAAGAAGCTATTGCGCATTTGCACGAGGGTCATGGGCTGGGAATGTTTCCTGCGGGTGAAGTTTCCACTTATAAAGACGAAAAACTAATTGTAGATAAACCCTGGGAACCGGTCGCCATGCGTTTAATACAAAAAGCCAAAGTTCCTGTTGTACCCATTTATTTTCACGCTAAAAACAGCACTTTTTTCTATCGTTTAGCCTCGATGAGCGATGTCTTACGAACGGCAAAACTACCAAGTGAAATGCTCTCCCAGAAACGCCGAAAAATAAATGTACGCATAGGAAATCCAATATCTGTAGAAGATCAATCTGAGTTTAAGGATCTAGAATCCTTTACTGCCTATTTACGGCGAAAAACCTATATGCTGGCCAATGTTTTTGAAAAGAAGAAACTTTTTGAAAAAATCCCGCATACTTTAAAGCTTCCAAAAGCTCCTAAAAAGATCGCGACAGAAATGAAATCTGAGCTTATGGAGGCTGAAGTTGAAAATTGCCGTGAGTTAGATAAACGTCTACTCATTTCTAAAAACTATGAGGTTTTTCTGGCAAAACGGGAAATAATTCCAAATATAGTACAGGAACTTGGACGATTGCGTGAAATCACATTTAGAGAAATTGGTGAAGGCACCAATAACCCGGTAGATTTAGATCCTTTTGACGATTATTATTACCACCTTTTTCTTTGGGATAACGAGACCAATAAAGTAGCCGGGGCATACCGAATGGGAATGGGGGCCGAAATTTTTAAAGACCATGGCATCAATGGTTTTTATCTACAGGATCTCTTTAGATTTGAGCCTGAATTGTATAAAATGATGAGCAAATCTATCGAAATGGGTAGAGCTTTTATCATTAAAGAATATCAGCAAAAACCAATGCCGCTATTTTTACTATGGAAGGGTATCGTGCATTGTACACTTCGTTTCCCAGAACATAAATATCTAATTGGAGGGGTAAGTATTAGCAATAAGTTTTCTAACTTCTCTAAATCCCTGATGATCGAATTTATGCGCTCCAATTATTATGATCCTTATGTCGCGCAGTATGTTCGACCAAAAAAAGAATTTAAAGTAAGACTTGAAGATGCCGATAAAGACATTGTTTTTGATAAAAGTGAAGCCGATTTAAATAAATTCGATAAAATTATAGATGAAATAGAACCTGAAAATCTACGATTACCGGTATTAATTAAAAAATACATTAAGCAAAATGCCAAAGTAGTGGCTTTTAATGTAGACCCTTTGTTTAACAATGCAGTGGATGGCTTAATGTATATAAGGATCGCTGATCTTCCTGAAAGTACTGTAAAACCGGTTATGGAGGAGTTCCAGAAAGAACTGGAAGAGAAACATCAGAACAGTCATTAAACTACCGAAAGGCGAGTCTGAGAAGCATTTTCAGAAATTGCTGATTTTAAGCCAAGCCACGGAGTGTTTCATCTAGATGATAGGGTAAGGCAGGTAAGCCCCATACCTGTTAATTTAGTGTTATACCTAAGCCAGGCTTAGGCCATTTTTATATCGATTATTATATTACCTGAAAACAGTAAACAAAAATGGAAAAAATATTGATTGCCGGAGCAACCGGACAAACAGGAAAAAGAATTATTGAAATACTCAATAGCTCTCAAAATTTTAATCCTGTAGCGATGATAAGGAAGGAAGAGCAAAAACAGATTTTTGATGATATGGGCGTTGAAAGTGTAATTGCCGATCTTGAAGGTGAGGTAAAACATGCTTTTGAAGGAGTAGATAAAGTGATATTTGCTGCAGGTTCTGGCGGAAGTACCGGCCCAGAAAAAACCACTGCTATAGACGAAGAAGGCGCCATAAAAATGATTGATGCTGCAAAAGCAAACAATATAAAAAAGTTTGTTATGTTAAGTTCTATGGGAACAGATAATCCTGAAGATGGCGGAGATCTGGAACATTATTTACGAGCAAAGAAAAAAGCAGACGATCATCTTCGCGAAAGTGGCGTTCCTTTTACAATTGTACAACCAGGAAGTCTAAGCGATGAACTTGGCCGGGCTCGTGTAAAAGTTGCAGAGAAACTTGGTGAATATGGCGAAATTGCCCGTGACGATGTTGCCTTTTTAATGGTCATGTCTTTAGCAGACCCATTAACTAAAAATATGAGTTTTGAAGCCTTGGAAGGAGAGACTCCTGTAAAACAAGCACTAATAGAACTAAGCGGAATTGGATAATTCCACCACTTATTCTTAGACTTATTAGGATGGCAGTTGCCATCCTTTTTTATAAATATTGTTTTACAAAGGCCCTGCAAAAATCTTTAATCCCAAGCCTGGTAACTTCAAAAGCTTCATGGATCTGTCTATTATTACCCTTTACCGCCGATGGGTCTCTAAAATGTTGATGGATTCTAACGGCACTGCATGAAAAACTAATGGAACAATGTGATTTTACATGATCGCAAACACTAATGATATAGTCAAAATCAATATGATTATATTCCGCTATCAGATTGCTGGTATGCGTTTTAATATCAATACCATCTTCCTGCATTGCAGCGATGGCACGTGGGTTTACTCCATGCGTTTCTATTCCCGCACTATAGACCTTAGCTTTTTTAAATGCAAAATAATTTAAGTATCCGTGAGCGATCTGACTACGGCATGAATTTCCCCTACATAACACGAGAATGTTTTTCATAAGCTTATTTTCACGATAAACTTTTAGCAATTAGAGCGCTAAAAACGATAAAAAATTGTGAGTTTTACTAAAATAATAAGCTACAACAGATTTCCTGTTTCCGTAATGTTAAGTATTAGGCTATTTAAGAAAAACTTTATATAGATTCCCAGAGTTCAATTTTATTGCCTTCCGCATCTAAAATCCATCCGAATTTCCCATAATCATAATTTTTAGGTTCTCCAAGTACACTTACAACTTCAGCGGTTAGTGTTTTTAATAATTCATCTAAATTTTCAACCCTAAAATTCATCATAAACTGCTTTTTAGAAGCTGTAAAATAACCTGTTTGTTTATCCATAGGGCTCCATTGTGTAGCACAGTCGTTGCTATCTCTATCTTCCACCAAAAAGTGCAACCATAATCATCGGTATTTAAACCAAGATGCTTTTTATACCAAGCTTTTGCTGCATTCGGATCTTCAGGCTTAAAAATATACCACCTATACCTGTTAATCTGTTTTTCATGAATTCTAAATTTATACCTAAATTGAGTTAGCTCTTTTACATTTTTCGAATTTGGAAATGCTGATGCCCTCTAAGGTAAGATATTAAACAATTCTTCAGGTCTATGAAATAGTGGGAAACACAAAACAACAAAAATAAAAAAGCTGCCTGATAATATTTCAGACAGCTTTTTAAAAATTTATAGGATTAGGCTTATTCTTCGCCTTTACCAAATTGCTTAATAATTTTATTGGCAATTACTGTGGCTAACTTTTCATGCGACTCTACCGTCCAACCTGCTATATGCGGACTCAAAATTGTATTGGGCATAAACATAAGTTCACGCATAGCTTCCGGTAATGGCTCGGCAGCGCTAACAGCTACGTTTTTCTTGTTTGCAAACAAGCTCTCAAAAGATGATTTTTCGTATTCCAAAACATCTAACCCCGCGCCTAAAACCTGTCCTGATCGTAGTGCATAAACTAAATCCTCTGTCACTACGTTCTTACCACGTGCCGTATTGATAAACCAGAAAGGCTTTGCAAAAGATTCGATAAATGCTGTATTAACCATTTTATCGGTTTCCCTGGTCCAGGGTGTATGTAAACTTACCACATCGCATTTTTCGGTAAACTCTTCCCAATTTACCTGGGTAGCATTACTATCGTCTACATCATCTTTAATATCATAGCAAAGTACTTCTACATCAAAACCTCTTAATTTTTTAGCAAAAGCCTTTCCCATATTTCCGTAACCAATAATGCCCACGGTTTTTCCATCCAGCTCGATTCCGCGATTATCTTCACGGTTCCAAAGCCCTTCCCTAACTTCTCTATCAGCTTTATTCAATTTATTGAAAAGGGATAACAACATGCCTAACGTATGCTCTCCTACCGCATTGCGGTTACCTTCGGGAGCCGAGAATAATTGTACTCCACGTTCTTTTGCATATGCTACATCGATATTTTCCAGACCGGCTCCTACCCTTGCAATAAACTTTAGATTTGGTGCTGCATCAAGAAAATCTTTGTCTATTGTATACCTGCTCCTTATTACAATCCCATCATATAAATGCTGGTTTTGCAAAGTTTCTTCCCTGCTTTGTGTAAATCCTTCAATATTGTGATGCCCGGCATCTGCCAATAGCTCAATCAACTTCGAGTGATTCGTATCGGCGTGTAAAATGATCATTTTAATCGATTTTTATTAATATATAATTTGTGATTTTTAGCTGAAACACACCTTTCCTTTAACCGGTTAAGCTTAGAAAACCAGATACCTACCTGCTCAATATTTATTCTAACAAAGATATCATCTGAATGTGAAGCTGAATTCCCCGAAGATAAAGGGGATAAACCGCTTTCTAAATTTAATCGTTGAAAAGTGAAAAGTGTCATATTCAACCGCTACAATAACCCACAAATTTAAACAAAGCTGGGAATATGAAGAAAAAATAAACCAATTTCTTAGAAGCCCAATATGACTTTAGCGATTAAAAAATAGGTAAGAATCCCAAAAACATCATTACTGGTTGTTATAAACGGTCCTGTGGCTACTGCGGGATCAATATTATTTTTATCTAAAACAATGGGGATCACTGTTCCTATCATCGCCGCCAGTAATATTACAGAAATTAAGGCCACTCCAATGCTTAAGGATTCCATATAACTGGTGTCAAACCAAACACTACTTATAATAAACACGATCATCGCAATCGAAATTCCGTTTACCAACGCCAGGGAAGTTTCTTTTAATAACCGCTTTGCGATAATATTTCCCTTTAAACTTCCATTTGCTAGCCCCTGCACTACTATGGCGCTGGATTGCACTCCCACATTACCTGCAGTTGCCTGAATTAAAGGCACAAAAAGCAATAATTTGGGAAAAACCGCCATAGCCCCCTGAAATCCGCTAATAATTCCTGCCGCTCCCAGTCCTCCAAACATCCCTATTAAAAGCCAGGGTAAACGTGCCCTTGTTTGTTTAAAGATATTATCATCGGCTTCTACACCTTCAGAAATACCGGCCGCCATTTGGTAGTCACGTTCGGCTTCCTCTTTTATAAAGTCTACAATATCATCAATAGTAATTCTACCTACCAAACGTCCCATCTCATCGATTACGGGAATGGCTTCTAAATCATATTTTTGCATGATCCTGGCAACCTCTTCTCCTTCGGTATGTACATTTACATAATCTACATTGGGGATATAAACATCCCTAATATTCTCGTTGCTCGCAGCGGTAAGTAAATCTTTTAAGGACAGTCTTCCTTTTAAGCGATTTTTATCGTCTACCACATAAATAGAATGTACGCGGGTTACATTTTCTGCCTGGGCACGCATCTCGGTCATACAACCGGTAACACTCCAGTTTTCATTAACTTTCACCAGCTCTTTTGCCATCAAACCACCGGCAGAGTCTTCTGGATAACGCAACAACTCTACAATATCTTCAGCATGTTGTTCGTCCTGAATTTCAGAAATCACCTGCTTCTGCAACTCAGGCGAAAGCTCGTTCATGATATCGGCAGCATCATCGGTATCCATTTCTACCAACTCATCTGCGATCTCTTTGGCCGATAAAGTTTCTAAAATACGTTCTCTAACGCCCTCCTCAAGCTCCATTATAGCTTCAGAAGTTTTCCCACTATCAAGCAGTCTTACCAGGTAAGTTGCGTCATCAAGGCTAAGCTCGGTAATAATTTCAGCGATATCCGCGTGGTGCACCTCCTCTAAATGCAATAGCAATTCTTCATCATTCCTTTGTTCTATAAGGAATTGAATTTTTTCAATTAGTTCGGTGCTAATTTGAAACTGCATAAGGCTCGATATTTAAGGTAAGTGAAATAAAATCCTGCGTACTGAGCTGCTCTGGTCGCTTGCCAAAGATAGCATCTTCCCTTAAAGTATCGGGTAAATTAAGACTTTTTAAACTATTTCTTAAGGTTTTACGTCGCTGTTGAAAGCCCATTTTAACAATTCTAAAAAACAAGGCTTCATTACACTTTAAATGATAGTCTTTTTTTCGGGTTAACTTAAGTACGCCACTATCTACTTTTGGAGGTGGATTAAATACTGAAGGCGGTACGGTAAACAAATATTCGGCATCATAATATGCCTGGGTTAATACTGAAAGAATACCATAAGTTTTACTGCCTTCTTTTTCACATATACGTTGGGCTACTTCTTTTTGAAACATCCCAGAAAATTCAGGGATCTGATCTCTCATCTCTAATACCTTAAAAACGATTTGAGAAGAAATGTTGTAAGGAAAATTACCCGTAACCGCAAAAGGCTTATGACCAAAAACTTGTGTAAGATCATATTTTAAAAAGTCCTGTTCGTGAATCCTACCATGAAGCTGAAGATAATTGGCATTTAGATATTCCACACTTTCGGTATCTATTTCAACGACATGAACTTCAGTATCTTTTTGAAGCAAGAATTTGGTGAGGACACCCATCCCCGGGCCAATTTCCAGCACATAATCGTAGCCGGAAAGAGACAAAGTATCACCAATCTTTTTAGCTATATTCTCGTCTTTAAGAAAATGTTGACCAAGATGTTTTTTAGCCCTTACCTGCCCATTTTGATCTTCCCGGCGGGATGGTTTATAGTCTTTCTTAAATTTCTTCTTGCTCATACTTTTTGTTTTTAAAACAAATTATTGTTCGTCCATCACCTGAAGTTCTGTAGAAAACTCTACGATCTTCCCCTTAAATATTGTGGTTTTAGCAACCATATTTGCATGATCCTCTACATAAAAAGTTTTGAGATAGGCCATACTTTCGGCAGTATACTGTACCGAATAGGTGATCCCTCCCATAGGCTCCTTGCTAAGTACTTTGGTCATTAAAGCCTTGGTAAATTTACCAGTATCGAGCATTGCAGGAATATATTCCTCCTTCATCCATTTCAGCCAATCTGCATGCGCCTCTTCCTGCACATTTGTTGTTACATTATAAATCACCATTTTTTAAAATTTTGTACTGAATTTGCAAAAATACAAATCAAAAACCTTGATACAAGTCTATATGCCACCAATACTAAAACCAAGTATAAGCATTTCAGGTTAGTTTGAAATTCAGCGCTTTTTCTTCCGAAGAAAAGAAACAATAAAATTAAGTGGAAATAATAATTGAGCTGCAATGGTCACTGCTGCAGTGATAAGCATAAGCAACATCAAGGTTTGCTTAAAAGCATAATCGATCTCTAATTGCTGAAAATAGCCATAAAAAACCAACAAAATCAACATTCCAAACACGCTGATATAAACATGATAAGCAGTCATCCAGCTGATCAATTCCCTGTTGAATATATCCATTAGCCAATATCCTAAACCAAAAATGGCAAAAAATATGACAATGAGTCCTGCAAAAACCAGGTGATTAATTACAAAATAAGTAGCATGAATATTTAATACCAAAGAATGCTCTTCATTGAATAAACCATACATAAACACAAACGGGATAAGCACCCAGAATAATTTATAGGATTTTGATAATAGCTCTCTCATTCTATAGCATCGCCTCTAAGCGATCTGTACTTCTTTCGGGATTCGATAAAATAAATACTATCCTCAAAATTAAATAAAATCTTCTCGTAATATTGTCTGGCTTTCTCAGGCAGGTTTAGTTTATTAGTATACATCTGGGCCAGATTCCATGCGGCATTATCGGCTAATAAATCCTGCCCGTATTTATCCAATATCGCCAAATAGTTTTTTTCGGCTAAAGGATACTGTTCTTCTAATTCGTATAGCTGCGCCTGTTTATATAGTGCTTCATCTTCAATTTTCTCACCTGTATGGTCCTGTAACAATTGTGTTAACTCGGTAATTGCCTGTTTATTTTTCCCCTGATAGGCCAGTAAATCGGCATGTGCATACTTTTTAAGCGCTATCTGGGTAGAGTCCTCTAAAGTATTATCTTTAATCATCAGGCTAAGTTCCATTGCGTCATTTGCGATCAATTGAGAAGTCGATTTTTTCAGCACATCCAGCTGTGTTTGCGCCCATTCAAAATCGCCTTTATAATAGCTGGTTTTGGCGACCTTAAATTGTGCATCCTGGGCAATTTGATCGTTTTTTACCATTTTTTGCACCTGGGTGTAGGTAATAAGCGCTTCATTAAATTTTTCCTGTAACACCAAAACATCGGCAAGCGCCATTTTTATTCTGGCTTTCTCATAGTCATTTATCGCTTTAACGAGCAAATTTTTAAGAAGATTCTCGGCTTCAGTAACTTTCCCAGATTTAAAAGCTAAAAACTGACCAAAATCGATTTGTAGCGGAATGGTTTCTGGAGAATCTCCATATTCTTTGATAACACTGCGAAAATTTTCTTCAATTTCAGGATATGCTGAAGGTATTGCCGTGGCTACCTGCAAACTGATTTTTAACTGTTTTGCCCGTAGTTTTAAAGAAGCCGGGGCTTCTTCAATAATAAAATCGGTTACCGCTTTTGCAGCTTCCAGATCTCCTGACCTTTTCGCGGCATAAGCCAAGTTCATGATGCGATTTAAATTCGGCACTTCAGATCGCCGATAAATAGCTTTTTCCTGAATAAGCGCTTTATTGTATTCTTTTTGCTGTATATATAACCAGCTTAGCATCTCATTATAAAAAGGATCTGGATTGGTTTGCAGGCGTTTTAACAAGGTATTTCTAAGCAAGGTATTAGGTTTGGACGAAGCATCTTCAGTAATAAATTCTCCAAATTCCCTATTAGCGTAAGGAAAATACTTCTCATCTTTAATGACTAAATCCAGGTAACTTTCAAACATTTGCTGAAGCTCCCCCTGCTCGCCGTAAAGCCTGGCCAGTTTTAATTCGAGGCCGGCATTAGGCATTAATTGATTGGCTTTTTTATAGGCGTTAGCCGCGTAATCCAGAAGAATGTAATTTTCAAATTTTAAGCCTATCCCAAAGGCTTGTCTTGGATCTTCTTCCAGTAAAGCCAAGGCTTTTTGATAGTATTGCTCTGCTTTTGCTTCGTTTCTTTGTAAAGCGAAATTATGCCCTATATCAATTAATATGGTAGAATTTTTTGGAGAACTTTCTAATTGACTTAGAAGCATCTCTTCTGCCTTATCAAAGCGCTCTAACTGCTGTAAAGAACTAATCACTCCCTGAAAAGCACGCGGATTATTATTTTGTTGCTCCAGTGTTTTTTGATAATAGGATAGCGCCTTTTCGTATTCCCCTTTAGCAAAAAAGTTTTCTGCCAGTTGCAATGACTGTGCATCCACGACAACCGAACTAAGAAAAACTACTATGATTAAAATAAAAAAGCGCATAATGTAAATATAACAAAATGCGCTTCTTATTAGTAATTATTATCTTGTTAATCGATCATATCGAAACCTGTATAAGGTACCAGCACATCCGGAATTTTAATTCCGTTTTCTGTCTGATAATTTTCCAGGATTCCGGCTAATACACGGGGTAGCGCCAAAGCACTTCCGTTAAGAGTATGTACCAACTCTTTCTTCCCCTCTTTATTTTTATAACGTAATTTAAGGCGATTTGCCTGGAAAGTCTCAAAATTTGAAACCGAACTAATTTCTAACCATCGATCCTGGGCGGTAGAAAAAACTTCGAAATCGTAAGTTAAGGCAGAGGTAAAGCCCAAATCGCCGCCACATAGTTTTAAGATACGATAAGGTAGTTTTAGCTCCTTTAGTAATACTTTTACATGATCTACCATTCCCTCTAAAGCCGCATATGAATTTTCTGGTTTTTCGATTCTTACCAATTCTACTTTATCAAATTGATGCAGGCGGTTTAAACCACGTACATGAGCTCCATAGGAACCTGCTTCTCGCCTAAAACAAGGGGTGTACCCCGTACAGGCAATAGGAAAATCTTTATCTGTCAAAAGATTATCGCGGTACATATTGGTAATTGGCACCTCGGCGGTTGGGATCATATAAAGATCATCTGCAGTGATGTGATACATTTGCCCTTCTTTATCTGGCAATTGCCCTGTACCGTAACCTGATGCCTCATTTACCATTAAGGGCAACTGATATTCTGAATAGCCGGCTTCTACTGCTTTATCCAAGAAATAAGAAACTAAAGCACGCTGCAATCTGGCGCCTTTTCCTTTATAAATAGGAAAACCTGCCCCGGTTACTTTATTTCCCAGTTCGAAATCGATAATATCATATTTCTTTGCCAGTTCCCAGTGTGGTAATGATCCTTCCGCTAAAACAGGAACATCCCCTTCCTTATAAATCTCTTCATTATCATCTTCAGAAGTTCCGGCGGGAACAACTTCATTTGGCACGTTAGGAATAGTATACAGCAGTTTTTCTAAATCTGCGATAGTAGTGGCTAAAACCTCAGAATAATTCCTGGAATCTTCTTTTAATTTCCCTGTTTTCTCTTTTAAAAGATTGGCTTTTTGATGTTCTCCGTTTTTAAACATCAATCCAATTTGCTTTGATAGTTTATTGGATTCGGCCAAAGTATCATCAAGTCTGGACTGAGTAGATCGACGGGTTTCGTCTAAACTCAATACTTCATCAAAAATAGATTCAGCATCAAAATTTCTCTTCTTTAACGCTTCGATATAAGCATCTTTATGCTCTCTGATGTTGTTAACTTGTAACATAAGGCCAATTAATTTTATTGCCGTTAATAATAATTTGAATCCGCAAATGTAATAAAAGCAGGACTATTTATTCTTCTAAATTAGAAGGCAAAATCCAATCATGATGAGCAAAATAATTCCATTGTTCGTTCGCAATATCAACCTGAGGATCGATTAATCTCTCATAAGGTCTGCCATTAACCGAAACCTTTGCCTCCACAAAAACCTGAATATCTTTACCTTCTCTTGCATATTCCTGTTTTAATCGCTGTGCAAATTGCCAAATCACATCGGGTTTAGTACTTATTATCCTGCGTTGTTTGTTAGAGAGGTATTTGTTTTTTTGAACCGTTATAGTATCTGTAGTTCCTTTCTCCACTACTTTAAAGGTAGATCTTCCGCTTTTGGTTCTTAACATCATACGCCAGCTTAAGCGATGACCTTCCTCCGTCCACAGCACATTATCCTTAATCACCCAATGTCTTAACGGAAGTGAAATCTGGATGATAAACCATACAATAATCGCAAATTTTAAGATTCTATCGTGATCCGGCACGACCACTTCTTCCCCATCGTAATACGGTTTTTTATTACGCAGTAAGTATTTGTTGACTTTTTGAGTAGGAAAAAAGAATACACAAAACGCCAAAGACAAGTAAGGAAATATCCCGATATGAAAAACAAAACTATTAAATAGATGAAAAAATATCGCCAAAATAAAAAATGAAACCCGGGTTCGTCGCCACAATAACATAGGGACGATTAATAAATCGAAGATCAATCCAAAATAAGCGATCACCCATTTTATCCATGGTTGCTGAAGAAACTCGCCAACGAGCCAGTAATTTCGTTTTCCCCGCATTAACAGTTCGGGCACTGTACCATCAAGCCAGTCCGGATACAGTTTTGCTATAGACGCATAACTATATACAATCCATAACTGAATCACTATAAAAAGCCACACCCAACGCGGCATAGCGATAGCTCGTATGGCTTTATTTTTCCAGGCGTCATAAGACAATGCTTTATGTGCCGGTAAAAAAATCATAATAAAGCAAAGCAACATTAAAAGGTAATAGTGATTGTTATAAGACGATTTTTGCATTAAATAGACCGCTGCCCACATAAGTGTATAGCAAAACATCGAAAATCGATATTTAAAACCAATCATCACCAGGATCCCAAAAATTCCCATTACAGCATAATAATAATACATAAGGTCCCCGGGGAGCGGCTGTAAAAATTCGAATCCTATAAAGTTGAAGGTGAAATCTGGTTCTACAAGGGTTCTCCTCACCCAGCCCGTAAAAATCCCTCCAATAGCTTCAAGCGCAATTAACAATCCAAAAGCTATTCTAAAGAATATTAAAGCTGAATTATCTACACGCTTAAAAAGCCATCTATTCCACATAATTATCTTTTATATATTGTTTTGAAAAAGCCTCGTCCTGTTTCATGGCAAGTTTTAATTCTTCCACCGAATTGAATTTCTTTTCGTCCCTTATTCTAATTAAAAGGTCGATTTTTAAGCGTTTTCCATAAAGATCTTTATCCAGTTTAAAGAAAAAACTTTCGATCGTTCTTGACGTACCGCCTACGGTTGGGTTTGTCCCGATACTCATCATGCCAAAATAAGTTTCCCCTTCGATAACAGATCGCACTACATAAACGCCATTTTTAGGAATAAGCTTATAATCTTCAGCAATATTAATATTTGCGGTTGGATAATTAAATTCTTTTCCAAGCCCTCTTCCTTTAACTACTTCACCTTTTAAGGAAAACGGATGCCTTAAGTAATTATTCGCCTTCTCTACTCGCCCTTCTTCAAGTGCGGTTCTTATTTTAGTCGAACTTACAGCTACTTCTTCAATATCCTGACGGGTAATTTCTTCTACTTCAAAATCAAATTCTGCCCCAAACTTTTTAAGGTCATTGATATTCGCAGTACGATTTCTGCCGAAGCGATGATCATAACCAATAATTACCTTTTTGGCCCTTAATTTTTCTACCAGTATTTCTTTTACAAATTCCCTTGCGGTAAGTCGTGAAAATTGCATGGTAAATGGATGGATTACCAAATGATCAATACCAGATTGTTCCAGGATATCAGTACGTTCTTCTATGGTATTAATTAATTTAATTCCACTTTCTTTCTGCAAAACCATTCTTGGATGAGGAAAAAAAGTAAGTATCACCGATTCTAAATTATTAGCCCGGGCACTATCTACCAAACGTTTTATTATTTTTTGATGCCCTGCATGCACTCCGTCAAAAGTACCAATAGTTACTACTGTTGGTTTATCACTTTTAAATGCACTTGCTCCTTTGTGTATTTCCAAGGCTTTTTATTTTCCGTTAAATGAATTCATTGTATTAGAAACACCTGCGGTCGCGAAAGACTCAATCAATTCAGCCGAAATTTTAAGGCGTCCGGGAAGCTCTTTAAGTTCTTCCTCACTCCATTCCCCCAACACATAATCGATTTGCTGCCCTTTAGAAAACTCGGCACTTATACCAAATCTAAACCTGTTATATTTTGTGGTATTCAGCTGTGCCTGAATATCTTTTAATCCGTTATGCCCACCATCACTACCTTTTGTTTTAAGACGTAAAGTCCCAAAAGGCAGGTTAAGATCGTCTGTGACCACCAGTAAATTTTCTACAGCTATTTTTTCTTTCTGAAGCCAATAGTTAACAGCCTTTCCACTAAGATTCATGTAAGTACTTGGTTTCAGCAATACAAAAGTTCTTCCCTTATATCGAAATTGAGCTATATCGCCCAGCTTTTGTGTAGTAAAAACAGCCTCTTGTTTCGCTGCTAATTCATCCAGAATTTTAAAACCAATATTATGGCGGGTATTTTCATATTTTGGACCAATATTCCCCAGGCCCGCGATTAAAAACTTTTTCATGGGATCAGTTACTTCTTCTGCAGTTTTCTTTGTTTTTAAAATTCTTCCGAAGAACGACAGCATTTTTTTATTTCTTTCGGTAAAGATAAAATTTTCACTGCGCTTTTAATAACAGTGATGCTAAAGTTCTTACAAAAAAATATCCCGTATCGTGTTGATACGGGATATGATGTAAAAATAATACTTTTTAAAAGATTATTCTTTTACTGCTGCAACATCATCAGTTTCTGTAGATGGCACATCTTGTGGATCATCTTCATCCTCATCATCGTCATCAAGCGCAACAATATTACGAGAAGTTCTAACCTGACAAATTACAGTGTTATCTGGGTGCTGAATTTTGTAATCTTCGCTTTCTACAGCAGTTACATATAATTTCTGACCAATTTTAAGTTTTGTAACATCTGCCTCGATATAATCTGGAAGTACTCCTGGTAAACCACGTACTTTTAGACGACGTAGGTTATACCTTAATACACCACCATTTTTAACACCACGGGCAACACCTACAGTATGGATTGGAATTTCCATAGTGATTGGTTTGTTATCAAATATCTCATAGAAATCAACATGAAGAATATTATCAGTTACAGGGTGAAACTGAATATCCTGAAGAATTGCATTGTACTTTTCTCCACTCTTCAACTCGATTACTACTGTGTGTACATCTGGCGTGTACACTAAGTGCTGGAATGAAATTTCCTCGGTTGTAAAGTGTAATGGCTCTGCATCACCACCGTACAATACACAAGGAACCTGGCCAGCATTACGTAGCGCTTTAGTAGCTTTTTTACCTACGCTTTCTCTTTTAGATCCTTTGATCGTAATTGACTTCATTTCTTATTTATTTTTAAGGAGTGCAAAATTGCAACATTTTGCTGAAATATTAAAGCCTGATCCTAAATTTTTTAGCAGAATAGCGTTACATTAAAAATTTAGAGCTGATGGAGCGGTTGCCATGTACCCGTTGCATCACATCTGCAAAAAGTTCGGCACAGCTTACGACCCTAATCTTATCACACTTTTGTCTAAGCGGAATAGAATCGGTTACAATAAGCTCCGAAAGTTTAGAATTCTCTACCCGCTCGTATGCTCCACCTGAAAGTACCGGATGTGTACAAATAGCTCGTACGCTTTTTGCTCCACGTTCAATCATAAGATCGGCGGCTTTGGTTAAGGTGCCAGCAGTATCTACCATATCATCAACCAATACCACATTTTTACCGGTCACATCACCAATTAATTCCATATGAGAAATAACATTAGCTTTTTCTCTTTGCTTATAACAAATTACCACGTCACTTTCTAATTCCTTTGAATACGCATAAGCTCGCTTAGAACCTCCCATATCTGGGGAAGCGATGGTTAAATCTTCTAGCTTAAGACTTCTTAAATAAGGTAAGAAAACAGTGGATGCAAATAAATGATCTACCGGCTTTTCAAAAAATCCCTGAATTTGATCGGCGTGCAAATCCATGGTTATGATCCGGGTTGCTCCGGCTGTTTCCAGAATACTGGCTATCATTTTTGCAGCAATAGGTACACGAGGTTTATCTTTCCTATCCTGTCTTGCCCAACCAAAATAAGGCATTACTGCAGTGATATGCCTTGCAGAAGCACGTTTCGCTGCATCGAGCATTAAAAGCATTTCCATCAGGTTATCTGCGCCCGGATTTGTTGAACCAATGATAAATAATCGTGCCCCACGTACAGATTCCTCGAACGATGGCTGATATTCACCGTCACTATAGGTAGAAGTGATTACATTACCAAGCTTGATACCGTACGAAGCAGCAATTTTCTCTGCAAGATCCCGGCTTTGGGTACAGCTAAAAATCTTAGCTTCGGTTAAAGAAGTACTCATTGTAGTGTTATTTAGTTGTGTTGTTTAATTTTAATTAATAGTTGCGATGCAAATTTAGAAATTAATTCTTTGTTAAGAACTTCAAATAGTATTTCTATTTGAAGCATTTAAACAACACGATGACCGTAAGTAATTTTAGAAATAACAACCGCGGCTTCCACTTTTTGCTCTTCTATTGCGACTGTTTTTAGAAGTAAACACACTAAAACTAATATTCAAAGAAATAACATCAATCTTTGCATCATCCAGATAAAAAGATTTAAACCCTCCATCGTAAGGCAGTAAAGGTCTTTGATTGCCATCCGACTCTAAAGTATAATTATACATCAAACTGGCCTCGAATCGATCACTAATTTCATATTTAATGCCAAATGGAATATTGATAGCATTCATATTATCCCGTACGTCCTCTCCTGTGGTATCAAAATCATTTCTAATAATAAATTGATAGGCCGGACCTGCTAATATGGAAAACTTATCAATGATTTCGTAACCAAACAACAATTCTAAATTAACTTTATCAAGGGTATAAATCGGATTTGTATTTGGAAAATCATACTTCCCCCTGGAGCGGTAAAAAAGAACATGAGGCCGAATCAAAAATTTATTAAAATCTCTTTCATAGAATACTCCTGCCTGCCCGCCGATCATAGGATTTGGAAAAAAACTCAGGTTTGGCTCTGCAACTAATTCTCCATTTTTAGATTGCCAAGGATAATTTACACCTACTGTCACTCCAAACTTGGATTCTTGTGCATATAGAAAAGAAGTATTAATAAAAATTAATATAAATAAAATACGTTTCATAAAGATAGCTTTGGGGGGCACAAATTATAAATTTTTTAAACTTCAGGAATTTTTTAATTAATAAATGTTTCCTAATTATCATCATATTAACGCCTCAATTAAATAAAAATTTCACGACCAAAAGAAACTATAGATGATCTATGTGATTTAAAGAAGCATCGCCCCACCTAGATCAATTAAAACATATATGGCATTCCCTATCACTATGCCAATTATTGAAATCTACAAATAAGGATACACCAGATTAACCTGTAGTTGTATTTTCGGATAAAAAAAACCGCTACACGTTCTGTGCAGCGGTTTTATAGTTCTTATAAAACATCGTGGTAATTTCTCTTTTTCAGATATCCTCTTCTAATGATTTGCCTTTTGTCTCCGGGAAAAATTTTATTGCAAATATTAATTGCAATATCATAGTAAGTGCAAAAAAACCAAAAGCGTAGGTGATTCCGTTAGCCAGGCCTGCAACCACCGGGAATAACCAGGTTAAAGCAGCCGCCCAGCACCAGTGGATAAAAGTTCCAAAGGATTGTCCAGCAGCACGAACCTTATTAGGAAAGACCTCGGAGATAAAAACCCAAATTACGGCTCCTTGCGAGAATGCAAAACTAGCTATAAAAAATAGCACAGGGACGATGAGAAAGCTTACACCTAACTCTCGATTATTAAGTAAATAGGTCGTAGCCAATAAACTTAAAATCATTCCTATGGAGCCTATGATCATCAATTTGCGCCGCCCAACCTTATCTATCAATACCATGGCCCCGATGGTAAATAGCATATTGACAAAACCCACTGAGGCTGCTTGTAAAAATGCACTGTCTTTCGCAATTCCAGCAGTTTCAAATATTCTGGGGGCGTAGTACATAATAGCATTAATTCCGGAAAACTGATTGAAGGTAGCCATAAGGAATACCAAAATTAATGGTTTTAAATATTTACCTTGAAATAATTTTTCCTGCTCTTTCTTTTGCTCAAAGGACACCTTAATGGTTTGCAGTTTTTCTTCCGGGTTTGCCTCTCCCAGCGCTTTCAAAATAACGAAGCTTTCTTCATATCTTTTTCGAAGAACAAGCCAGCGAGGACTTTTAGGAATTAAAAATACCAAACCGAAAAAAATAAACGCAGGAATGGCTTCTACTCCAAGCATCCAGCGCCAGGAGTCGCTGCTCATATTAATTTCAAAAAGTAATTTGAAATAAAGGCTAACAGAATTCCAAAAACGATGCTGAATTGAAAAAGCCCCACTAACCTTCCACGATAATCAGAAGGAGAAATTTCAGAAATATACATGGGAGCGATTACAGATGATGCGCCAACTCCAAGGCCACCTAAAAATCTCCAAAAAAGAAAAAGATACCAATTATCCGTCAAACCACATCCTAAAGCAGATAATCCAAAAAAAAGTCCTATAATGGAAAGTGACTTCTTTCTCCCCAAGTGCTGTGCAGGAGAAAAAGCAAATATAGCTCCGATAATGGTTCCGATTAAGGCAATAGAATTGGTAAATCCATGGGCGAAATTATCGAGCAGATAAAACGCTTTCAGGCCTTGTTCTGCACCGGAAATTACTGCCGTATCAAATCCGAATAACAATCCTCCAAGGCTGGATACCACAGCCCCAATAAGTAATTTCCTTTTTAATTGCATAATAGAAAGATTATTGCGGTTCTGCTGTGGCCATTCCTACCATACTATCTGCCGTCCCGTAATACAAATACCATTTCCCCTTAAAAAAGGTTAATCCTTCTACGAAGGTGGTTCCATCTTTATACTGTCCGGATTTTTCAAAAGGCAACTCTGGTTTGAGGTAGGGTTCATCCGAACGGTCGATCAACTTCCAAGGCTCATTGGCATCAAACAATGCTTGACCACTGGTATAGACACGATTGCCCAGCTCTTCCACACCAATATTTTTCGAATTACCTGCATTATAAAGTACTACAATGCCATTTTCTGTTAAGACAGGTGGCGGTCCGGCCTCCACGAGCCAGGAATCAAAATATCCGGGACGCGGATTTAAAACAGGAGCAAGATTTCCGGCATAGTCTTCTACAGGTTCCCAATTGATAAGGTCCGTAGAAGTTGCAAGCCAAATATGAGGCACCCCATAATACATATAATACTTGCCCTTTATCTTTGCCGCAACCAGTTTCCCGTCCTTTAATTGAGTAACTATTGCTCCGGACTTGGTCTCCTTATCGTGATATTTACCATTCTTAAAATCTTGGAAAACAGGTCCGTGTTTGGTCCAGTTTTTCAAATCTTTCGAGGTGGCCAAAGCCAGCCTCGGGATTTTTCTATTCCACTGGGTATAGGTCAGAACGTAAGTTCCGTCTTCACTCTCTACAATCCTGGGATCTTCGGTACCTCCGGTCCATTCAAATTCTTTCTGGTCATCGTTATCAGGATAAAAAATAGGCTCATCTTCTCTTTTATAGATGCTTCCATCTTCTGAAGTGGCCAATCCGATTCTAGAGGTATGTCCTCCAATGGTATCGGTATGTCGGTCCTGCTCCGCCCTGTACAAAACATTTATTTTTCCATCTTTTACAATGGCAGCAGGATTGAAAGTAGCCATGGACTGCCAGACTACTTCTTGCCCGCTCATCGGGTCATTAAAAGTAGCCATAGTATCCCGTTGTATGATGGGCTGCGCATTTTGTGGACGCTCAAAAGGTCCTATCATCCATGACGCTTCGGCAGTGCTTACTTTGTTACGCTCTTTAACGGATTCACCTTTTTTAGTATCCGTATGACATGCGGTGGCTATACCTATTAGGCATAGCGCCATATACTTTAATTTAAAATTTATCATTGATTACACATTTTTTATTGATTAGTATCCGGGATTTTGTTCTATCTGTCCTCCAGAACGATCTATTTCTCCTTGTGGAATAGGATAAAGGCTGTTATAACTTTGGTAATTTTTTCCCAGGTTGGTCAATACATCCTCCGCAATACCCCAACGTTTTAGATCATTAAATCTTTGTGATTCAAAGCCCAACTCCACCCGTCTTTCATGACGCAAAATCTGTAGAGCTTCGGCCTTGGAAACCCCTGTGCCGGCATAATTAGGCAATGCATTGGAAGGGGTAGCGCTGCCATCAATCTTTGGAGTATTACGTGCTCGGGTACGAATCTGATCGATAATTGCCAAACCTTTCTCTATCTCTCCGTTCTCAATGAATGCTTCGGCTTTCCACAGCAGCACGTCAGCATAACGGATATATACTTTATTTCCCGGAGAATCTTCATTGCCCTTATATCTTCCATCGGTAGTCCCCAGTAGTTTATGTTGTTGTTGCTGGGCTACCTGAACCGTATATTCCAGTCTTGGATCATTTTCTTCAAATGCATCTACAAAGTTCTGGGTTGGTGCCAAAAACCCCCAGCCCATTAATGCTGAAAGACCATTCCCTTTTGAGGGGGTGAGTCCTGAAACATGATCATATGAGAAAATTACTTCATTTTCCTGGTACTCTTTGTTTACATCGAAAGGATCAAAATAATTATTATCCAGAGAATAAAAGTTATACCCCTGCAATTGATTCACTTTATTAATCACTTCATTCCAATTTTGCTGAAACAAATTCACCTTTGCCTGCATGGCAATTGCCGCTCCGATAGAAACCCTCCAAGGTTCAGCATTGCTGGAATATTTTTGTTCGGCCAGTAAGGAAACCGATTCCTGAAGATCTGCAGTTATTTGAGCCCAAATCTCCTGTTGCGTACTGCGTTTGGCTACCTGGTAAGCATCTGAAAAATCCTGTAAAGGCTCTGTAAGCAAAGGCACACCTCCAAAATTGTTGACCAGGTCAAAATAATAGAAGGCTCTCAAGAAATATACTTCTCCCAACAAGCGATCTTTTGTAGCTCCATCCATATCAACGGAAGACATGACCTCTGAGTTATTAAGCGTAGTTATTGCCTGATTTGCGCGTGAGATCCCTTCATAATCATAACTCCAGATTCCATTGAAACCGGGATTCATAGAAGTAAAATTAAATGCCGCAACTTCATCCATCCATGCCTGGTCACCATCAGGATTCCATTTCTTTTGCATATCGCCCGAAGCGATATCCTGAAGTAAGAAATCATTTCTGGTAATGGTCCCCTGATCCCAATTCCATTGTCCAATAACATTGAGAGTTCTGGAGAGTAATTGATAAGTTGAGTTAACCGAGGAGATAATAGAAGCAGCGGTTGGCTCGGTGTCTATTCGATCCTTGGTAATTAAACCGATAGGATCTTCATCCAGGTAGGAATCACAGCCTGAAAACGCTATAAAACATACCACTATAAGAAATTTTAATATTGATTTTTTCATAATTGAAATCTTTAGACATTTAGAAGTTTGCATGAACTCCAAACAATATGGTTAATGATTGCGGATATGTTCCGAAATCGATTAAATCGGTAGATTCAGGATCTAAACCGGAATAATCGGTAAAAGTAAGTAAGTTCTGACCGGAGGTATATATTCTGAAATTCCCCACTTTTTCCACATCAAAAGTATATCCCAGCTCTACATTCTTAAGTCTTAGATAGGAAGCATCCTCCACAAAGATATCAGAGACTCTACTGCTTCCATTATCGGTAAAACTTACTCTGGGTATTGTATTGGTTGAACCTTCCCCATCCCAGGCGCCCAGTACACGATCCGTATAATTGAATGGCCTGGTATCATAATCGATAATTTTCTTTAAATCATTATAGCGGTCAACACCCTCAACCCCCTGAAAAAGAAAATTAAAATCAAAACTCATGTAATTCATGGAAACATTCAGACCATACGATAATTTTGGATTTGGATTTCCTATAAAATCACGATCATTGTCATTTATTACTCCGTTTCCATCTAAATCTTTAAATTTAATATCCCCCGGTTGTTGTGGCGGATTATTAGTTCCATATAGATGTTCAGAAACTTCCGTCTGATTTTGGTAAATCCCCTCTTGAACAAAACCATAATATGCATTTAGCGGATGGCCCTCCTGGGTTCTGGTGACATTCCCTGTAAGATAAGGTAAGTTAGGGTGCAAGGAATTCACCACATTCTTTAGTGTGGACAAATTCCCACTAATTTGAAATTTTAAAGGATTCTCATAATTCCTGTAAGATAATCCAAATTCCAGCCCGGAATTCTGCACCTCGCCTGAATTAAGATAAGTGGCCGAAACATCACCTACAAACTTGGGGAGAGAAATTGGAAGGAGTATATCCGAAGTAGTCTTCTCGAAATAATCAATACTTCCAGAGAGTTTGTTACTATACAATCCAAAATCGATCCCTATGTTCACTTGTGCTGTAGTTTCCCACTTTAAATCAGGATTCCCGTAACGACTAATCAGGTAACGATCGGCATCTCTTCGGTATAAGGTTAAATAGGCGTAATTGGGTATCTCCTGATTTCCAAGCTGCCCCCAACTGGCTCGCAACTTCAGTTGGTTCAACCAATCTAAATTATCCATAAAGTTTTCCTTCGAAATAGTCCAACCCGCTGAAATCGAAGGGAAGTATCCCCAGCGATTATCTTTTGAAAACCTCGAAGAAGCATCGGCTCGAAGATTAGCAGTGATTAAATATTTATCCTGGTAGGAATAGGTAGCAGAACCAAAATAGGAGAATAACGCCCATTCTTCGGCCAGCCCCCCATTCCATATGTCCCGATCGGTCCCCCCAAAGTCGAGATATCTGAAATTAGGTTCGGTATAATCAAATCGTTGTCTTGAAGCATTTATTCCGGAAGAATTATTTTTTATAAATTCAATTCCAGCCAGTGCATTTATATCATGGTCTCCAATTTCTTTATTGTACATAAAGCTATTATTCCATGTAAAGGTCATGTCTTCATACCTGGATTCAGATAGATTGGTAGGACGATTTTGGCGTCCCAGACCGCTATCAATTTCTGCCCCCTGACCATCGTCATCTCCATAATTAGGATTAAAAGCCTTTTGATGACCAAAGTTTATATCTGCTCCGAAATTTGTTTTGAATTTCAAGGAGTTATCTGACAGGATCTGATATTCAGCGAATAAATTTCCAAACGTTTTAAAAGTTCTAGTCGTGTTATCGGTAAAATAGGCAAGCGCTATAGGGTTTTGAGAATATTCATATTTATTGCTTTCAAAATTATCAGGATCAACATAAAAAGGCAAGTCTGTAAAAGGGTCTTCTTCTGAATATGTAGGATCTGAAGGATTTTTATAAACCGGTATAATGGGAGGGCGCAGAAAAGCATGACGTATGATTCCTGGTGCATCCCCTTTCGAAGAAATTTTATCCTGCTGTTCATATGATATTTGAACATTCGCCCCCACTTTAATGCGATTGGTGACATTGGAATTTATATTGCTACGCAGGTTTAGACGGTTAAATTTATCATTGTCGTAGACTACAATTCCGTCTTGCCCGTAATATCCAGCACTTAAGAAGAAATTTGTTTTTTCATTACCTCCGGATGTGGAGAGTTGTACACTATTTGTTTTTCCCAATTCAAATAGTTCATCTAAATAGTCTACGTCAGCGAAATCGGATCTACCAGCATCGGCGAGATAGGGATTGGTTCCGGAATAGCCCGCATTATTCCAGGCAGTGGTCACGGTATTTAGGTATTGATCCGCATTAAGCATATTAGGCAAATTGGTGACTTTTTGCAAGCCTCCGAAATAATCTATTTGAAAACCGCTGCGATCAGAACCACTTTTGGTTTCTATAACAATAACTCCACCAGCAGCCCTTGAACCGTAAATGGAGGCAGCTGCCGCATCTTTTAAGACCGACATAGACTTTATATCGGAAGGATTTAGGAAAGAGATTTCTCTACTGGGAACACCGTCAATAATATATAAGGGATTATTATTGCCTATCGTTCCGTTACCCCGTATTCGGACTTCCACTTCTTCGCCCGGGGCACCCGTACTTTGAGTAATATTTACTCCCGCAACCTGCCCCTGTAATGCCTGAGTTACGCCCGGAACTCTGCGGGATTCTAATTGTTTGACATTAACAGATGATACGGCCCCAGTGATGGTTGACTCTTTTTGGGATTGATAACCTACTATAACCAGTTCATCGAGCTGCTCTGTACTTTCCTGCAGTACCACTTCTACGTTATTTTCACCATTCCACGGTATCTCCCTAGTCACATAGCCTAAATAAGAGAATACAAGAGTTACATCTTGACTAGAAACATCGATTTCGTATTTCCCGTCAAAGTCTGAAACGGTACCATTTTCAGTACCTTTTTCACTGATAGAAACCCCAGGCAATGGACCACGAGCATCTTTTACAGTACCTGTAATTGTTTGTGAGTAAGCTATACTTCCCGCACAGATCGCCCATACGAATAAGAGGCAGGAAACGCTTTTTTGTGTTATCATAATTAAGTATTCAAAGATTAATATAAGAACTGCGATTATTATCCGAATTCGCTCTCGGAATCTATTTCCTTTGATTCAATTCCTTCTGAGGAATTAAAACCTAATAGTACTCATGTTAGGCCTATAAAAATGCTCCCATAGAAATGACCATCCCATAAGTTTCCAATTGTAATTTTATCATTTTGGCATCTACAACGATATAGTAAAACGTTTTACATGATGAATTAAAAAAATACAGTACTAATATAATCAAATTTAGTAAAACGTTTTACATAATATTAATTTGTAAGGATAATTTTAAAATTTCACACCCTACAAAAAGCTATTTTTTATCGTAAATAGTTAATTTACAGGAATCTCTGGTGATTAAATTTCCGGGAAGAATTTTTTGAAAAATTTCGTTTTTATCGTTTTTCGCCCTTAGAAGTTCGAGTGTACCCTTGATTAACTCGGTTGCCATGGCAGGTACAGGTTGTGATAAAACACTAATGGAAGGGGTGTGTAGTTCAAATAAATCTCTGTCGTCAAATGTGATTACAGCTAACTCATCAGGTATATTCTTATGTAATTCTTTTAATCCTTTTAGTCCATTAATAGCTAAACCATTGGTGGCAAACAGGATACCATCGACAGCTGTATGTTTATTGATGAATTTTTCAAATTGGATACGACCTGCTTTTGTTTTAACATCTTTAAATGGAAGAAGCAATGAAATTGGCTGGGATTGGTGATCTTTGATGGCGTCTTTGTACCCTTCAAGCCGCTCACTCATACAGCTGAAATCTGATTTCAATCCTACGTAAGCAATATTTTTGCATCCTGATGAAATTAACTTGTTAACTGCCATTTTAGCTCCATTAAAATTATCAAGTATTACATAATTATGCTCTGTAGAAGTATAACGGCGGTCAAAAAGCATGATAACCTCATTTTTTTGAGTAATTAATTCCTGTATTTCTTTTTCGAAATTTTCGGGAGGAGTAATTATAAAAGCATCGACCTGTCTATTTTGAAATAAAGAAATGAGTTCAGCGGCTCTATCCTTATTGTTTTCGGTACTACAGTAAATGATCTTATATCCATTTTTATAGGCAATTTCTTCCATTTCCTTGGCTACAGCTGAAAAAAAGGGGTCAGAAATATCCTCTGCCATAAATACTATAGTTTTGGTTTTCCCCGTTCGGAGGGTCTGAGCAGAAGTATTTGGCTCATAGCCAACTTTCTCAATGTAATCTTCAACCTTTTTTATTACTTCATCACTAATTCGGTTCTTGGCTTTTTTGTTAATAATAAAAGAGATTGTAGTAATTGAGATCCCCAACTCTTTTGAAATATCTTTAATGGATACTCTTTGCTTCTTTTTCATTTTTTTGATGATAAGTAATAGGATTCCCAGCTTCGAAAAGTAAGTAAATTTACGAAAGATAAATGCAATATAAAACGTTTTACTAAAAAAGAACTCATTACAGTCTGAATGAGAAAATGAACTCAAATAGATAAGCAGAAAAGCATTTAAGTAGACATTATGGAGTGCATGGGTCTCCTTATATAGCACCAGTACATTAGGAAACCTATTACCTAAAAAAAGATAATTATGAAATTTTCATGTTTTAAGAGCCGCAAAGAACAGTGAGTTTTTTGTTTAACTATATAGGTAAGGATATAAATTCTTATCAATTATAAAAGCCATTGACTACGAGCAGTTTTTTTGCGTTATATGCGAAATACATTTATTGTTGCTACGGTTAGAAACAGCAGCAAAATTCGCTGAATGGAGAGCAAGTAGAAAAACCGAGAGCTCCGGAAGCTGACAGTAAACACCTATAGCTACGGTTTAAATTGTCGAAGTCAGTTTATAAAATCAGCCCTTATACAGTTAATTCATGTATCCTTACTAAGGATTAAAACATTTTAAATTTATTGGGTTAAATCGGAAAAGCCACTACTCAAAAGTGGCTTTTTTCGTGTAATAAATGGAAATACGATAGATAAATCTTTATCGTTGAGTACACTCTAATTTTGATGCATTAAACTTTTTTACCTTTTGAGAGCCATCGGTTTTGCGGTGGCTTTTTTTATATTAATTTATATCACAGTATAAAAAATATATAACAATATTGTTATATAACTAAAATGTTATATCTTTGTATTATGAAGTCTAGTTCTTTGATAAGGCTGGTTGAAAGCGATGGTTGGTACAAAGTTCGAACAAAAGGAAGTCACCATCATTTCAAGCATCCTTCAAAAAGGGGGATCGTTACAATACCACATCCAAAAAAAGATGTACCTATAGGAACGGTAAAGTCGATTTTAAAACAGGCGGGGTTGGACTAACCACCCTCCCCCGTCTTTTCTATCAAAGAATAGCAGGTAGATCGTACAAAAACAAAACAATGGCACAAGAAGTAATTCGAGTTTTCGTCGAGAAGGCAGACGATGGAACTTATTGGGGTAGTACCCAAAATCTCCCTGGAGGAGTAACTGCTTACGGAAATTCTTTAGAAGAGTTAAAAGAAAGTTTTACTTCAGCATTTAATGATTATTTAGAGATAGCTGAAGATTTAGATGAAGATTGGATCGATGAAGTAAAATCGATAGAACGTGTAGAATATGTAATGAACATCCCTTCATTATTTAAGTTATTACCTGAATTAAAAATATCATCCATAGCCAAAAAGGCAGGAATAAATGAATCTTTGATGCGTCAATATGCTTCTGGTAAAGCTAATGCTTCAGAAGAGAGAGCAAAGATTATAGAAAACGCTATTCACGAATTAGGACAAGAATTAATATCAGTTTCGCTTTAACCCCTTAAAACAGGACTTCATTTGAAAGACGCTTTAATCGGCGTCTTTTTTATTTCATTTTTCTAATGATCGAATAAATAGATCTTTCACTTAAATTGAATTTTTCAGCAGTGTTGGTTAGAACTTGCACTTTCTTTTGGAGTTTGGAATCTGTGATAGCCTTAATTAAACTTCCATTTGTGTTTGCTTACCCAATGGTTCGCTCTCATAATTTTAGTCACTCTACATCTGGATATACAGTAACCTTCACGTTTAAGTTTTTCTGCTATTCGTGTAGCGCCATAACGCTGTTTACTCAGGTCAAGTTCCTTTTTTATTAAATCTGTAAGGCTATGTTCCAATGCTCGCTTTGAAGGGCCAGCTGTGTACCACCTATAAAAACTACTCCTACTTATTTTAAAAACCTGCACAGCCTCTCTATCGGATATAAATCCATAGATTTCCCATCACTATTGGAGAAGATGTGCACGGCCTTTTTTAATATTTCAAGTTCAAGTTCCTTTTCTTTAAGAGCATTGCGAATTCTTTCAAGCGCTAAAGTATGATCGGTTATTGGTTTTTCAGGCTTAGGCAATGTAGCTGTTTTAGCTGCCTTGCGCCATTTGTAGATCCTTTGGACTTCTATGCCTAGTTCATCTGCTAATTCTTTTATATTCTCGCGCTGGTAACTTAAACGAACTGCTTGCTCCTTTAATTCCGGATTGTAATATGGTTTTTTCATGGTTCTAAGATATTTGTTTAGTAAAAAACGGTCTTAAATTTTGTGTCCGAATAAAAGTAGTAACTCCAGGAGGGACACAGAGTAATAAAAACCAAAGGCGCTATCAAAAGCATTATTCGGCCAATGGTAAAATGGAGGTTAAATTTGATTCCCAATCGAACAAAACCACCTTTGTGACCTATATTGGTGGTGATGCCTATTCCGCCCCTTTAATATTCCATGAAGAAAAAGGAAGCAGTACGGTCTCCAATTATTTTTACCTGCACAGGGATTATCTGGGAAGTATCTTATCGATCACCGATAGCAATGGTAATTTTAAGGAAAAGCGACATTTTGATGCCTGGGGAAAAATTGTAAAACTTACTGATGGCAATAACAACAACCTTACCAGTTTTAACATATTGGACCGGGGGTATACCGGACACGAGCACTTACTGGGGGTAGGGATCATTCATATGAACGGGCGTTTATATGATGCCATGCTCCACCGGTTCTTAAGTCCCGATAATTATGTGCAGGATCCATCCAATCCCCTAAATTTTAACCGATATTCCTATGTACTTAATAATCCTCTAATCTATATAGATGTAAATGGTGAATTCTGGCATATAGTAATCGGAGCAGTCGTTGGTGGATTAGTTAATCTGGCTGTGAAAGCCGTTCAAGGGAAAATTCATAATTGGAAAGATGGTTTTGTAGCATTTGGTATAGGTACTGTAACAGGAGCTATTGGAGCGACAACTGGTGGAGGTGCTTTTACAATGGCAGGAGGTGCTGCAGGAGGAGTGGGAGGATTTTTAGCTGGAGGAGCTGGAGGCCTTGCTGGTACGGCTTTTGCTTCTCCAGTCCAAAATTTAGGAAATCACTTATATTTTGGTGATCCATTAATGACTCCAAAGCAGTATATTACGGGCATAGCAATCGGTGGTGTTACTGGGGGAATAGTGAATGGAGGAATAGCTGCTCTGAACGGTCGTAATTTTTAGAATGGAGATGTATTAGGAAGACCTCAAATAGCTCCTGTATCATCTTTAAAACCTTATGATAAAGGTCAAGAAGGCTTGAAACTTAATAATATTAAACAAAATACTGAACATATTGAATCACTAAATAAAACAGCAAATTACCGAATCCCAGATGAAATGATAGTTGATGAGTTTGATGTTGTGCAACAAATTGGAGAGGTAAAACATTATGCTCTAAACCGAACTGTTAGCTATACAAAACAATTACAAGATTTTATTACGTATGCAAACCAACATCAAATTAAATTTAATTTATATGTTCCGAATGGCGTAAATATATCTAAGCCACTGCAAGAAGCAATTAATAGTTCTTCTTTATTGAAAATCGTTAGATACACTAGGTAAACTTATTGAATATGAGCGAAAAAAATGAATCAACCTCGACATTTAAAAATTTTAAGGCAATGTATGAGGAATTAAGTCGAGCAGGCTATCCTGATATTAAGAAATATGGGAATAATAATGATTACATAAAAGTTTTAAAAAATGGAAATTATGACTTAGAAACATATATTGAAATTATAAAAAAATGGCTACCTAAAATAGAATATAAAACAGGTGGTCTATTATTGATTGCTAAAACTGATATTAAATATGATGGTAGCATTATAATTCCAATATTTAACGAAGCTGATACAGCGGATCGTTGGCGAATTTGTTCAGCGATTGTTAAAAACCCACCTTTGAATATTAACGATTGGGTTAAATCTATATATTTATCCAAAACCTATAGCTACTCCGAAATAGGAATTCTTCCGCTAGCAATAATAAAAATGTTTCCAAAAGATCAAGCTAGAGAAATTTTGAGAGAAGGTTTTGATCATAATTATAGAGTAACTCCAGAAGCATTAGGTAAAATTGGAGAATTAGAGGATATTCCATTTTTAGAAAATAAGTTGAACCGCCACTATGATGCTACTCATGTACATCGGGATATCAATAAAGCTATTAGTAAAATAAAAAAAAGAGGCAATGGATCTGTAAAATAAACTTTGTTCAATTCCTCTGGGGCTAGCCCCAGAGGAATTAGATTTATAACTAACGATATTGACCATAAATTGTGGAAAAGAGTACAATTTTTTCATATAGCATTCCATTCCTTCTCAATTTTTCATGTAGACAGGTAGATGAGCTTGGCTAGTAATTCATCATTAGTAAAAGAAAGTTTATGGCATGCGGCGGATACCGCCCCTCTACAATAGCCTTACAGATAATTACTAGTTTCTATTAATCTTTGCTCAGCATCAAATCATACCTTTTTAAATCAAAAATATAATTTTATAAAATATAAGGAAATGTTGTACCTATGTTATACCTGAAAATAAAAAAGCTGAGACATTTATCTCAGCTTTCCCTTGTACCTTGGGTGGGAATCGAACCCACACTCTCGAAAGAACTGGATTTTGAATCCAGCGCGTCTACCAATTCCGCCACCAAGGCAATTGGACGGCAAAATTAAAAAATTATTTGACATCAATTGCTTTTTTTTTACAAAAATCAGATTTCAGTTGACATATTCTTCTTACTAAATTTAAACGCATTAAGCATTAAAGAAAATTATCTCTCTACATTTAAAGCAAATTAAGAACTTCGGAAAAAGCTTTCGAGATTTGAATCAAAAAATCTTCGTTAGTATTCTTGATTTAAAAAAGAGATCATTACCCCTAAAGGATTAAAAATCCACCTCGGGATAGAGGTGGATTTAAGAAACAAAAGGAATGAACAGGTTTACAAAACCTGTCTCGTTATTTTCTTAAAGAGAAACTCTTTAAGCTAACATAAATTTGGATGTATTTCACCAAACCCGAATCAATCTCAAAAGAACAGAAAAAACCTTAGAAAACTGTTAGCTGCAATTCATCTAAATGTAAAATTTAGCTTCAGTAATTGTTAGCTATATTACCTTAATATGAAGCTTTATAAATATTTACAACCCTAAAAGAAGTAAGTGATTCAGAATAGGTTGTTTACCATATCTAAATACTGAAAACAAAAAACTCCCGACTTTACATCGGGAGTATAATTTCATAAATGAAATCGAGAATACGTTCATTAACTTCGCTGAGAAGTAGAAAACAAATAAAGTTTCCCAGCCAGTTTTTAGAACTTGCCCCCTATAAAGGGAATTGAACGAAATACTTCATTAAATTGGATTAAGAACCACCAGCAAAATGAATTATTACTTCAAAAATATCTTATAAAACTGTGTAACACCATACCCATGCGAGGGGATATTTTAAAAATCGTATTTGCGCTGTAACGCGTAGCGCAGCAATTCTCCCGGACCATGCAAACCGAGTTTTCTAATCATGTTTTTACGATGAGTTTCTACCGTGGTTTTTCCGATAAATAAAGCATCCGCTATTTCCTGATTGGTTTTACCTTTACCTACCAGTTTTAAAATTTCAATCTGGCGTTTAGTAAGAATCCCGGTATTTTCGCTGGGTGTGTTTTCAGTAGCAAGACTTAAATTGGGATCGTAATATAAATTTCCTTCAGAAACCTTTAATATTGCTTTTTCCATTTCAGAAAGGGGAGAATTTTTTAGCAAGTATCCGGTGGCACCGGCCTGCAACATTAAATCTACCGCCTCGTCCTGATCAAACATGCTAAAGGCAATAATCCCAATCCTGTCGAATTTGGCTTTTATCAGTTTTGCCGCTTCAATTCCGTCCATCACCGGCATCTTCACATCGGTTAGTACAACATCAGGAATATTTTTTTCTACCAGTTTTACTAGATCTTCGCCATTTTTGGCGTGACCGATAATCGATATACTATCGTGATATTTGAAATAAGCCAAAATCCCATCGGCTACGGCTAAATGATCTTCGGCAACTACCACTCTAATCATGACTTGGGAATATTTAAAATGACCGTAGTACCACTACCTGAATGGCTATCTATATCTACATTACCACCAAGATGTTCTACCCTTTTTATAATCGAAGCCAATCCCATCCCGTCGTTATCTTTTATAATAGAAGGATCAAAACCTTTACCGTTATCCTCTACCATTATATTGATATGATCTTCAAAAGAAGTAAGATGAACAATAATTTCTGAAGCTTCAGCGTGTTTGATCACATTGGTAATTAATTCCTGTACGATCCTGAAAATCGTGATTTCTACACTATTTTCTAAGCGCTCATACATATCATGCGCTTCTACCTGAACCACAAGATTATTCCCTACAGATACTTTTGAAGCAAAATTGCTTATCGAAGGCACCAAACCTTCACTGGTTTTCAGGCCCGCATTTCGTTGATGTGCATAATTTCTAACCTGTTGATAGGTTTCATCTAAGAGGGAATTGGTAGTCTTAAACAACTCGTCCTGCTCGTCGCGAAGACGATCGGTCTTGGTTTTTAAATTCTGAAAATGCAGTTTTAAGGTAGCCAGCAATCCTCCTAAATTATCATGAAGATCGTTGGCAATACGCTGGCGCTCTTTTTCCTGCCCCTCGATCATCGCATCTAAGCCTGCAAGCTCCTGATCCTTAAGCTGCTTTTCTAATTCGTTTTTCTCTAAAGCCGACTGCTTAACTTCCAATTGCTTTTTGGCAATACGGTTACGATACACCAAATAGGTAGCAATAAGCAACAACACCAAAAGAATAACTCCTGAAATTAGCCAAAATCGAGATTGCTTTAATTGCAGGTTTTCATTTTCTTTTTTCTGAACCTCATATTTGGTTTGGATGTCGAAAATCGCCTTTTCCTGCTCTTGCAGGTTTAAACTATCCTGATAGGCCTGAGTTAATTTGTAATACTCCAGAGCTTTTGCCGGTTTCTCGGCAAGCTCATAAGTTTTGGCCATGAGATCATATAAAAAACGCTTACGTTCTTTACTGTATTCTTTACCTAAAAGCGAATCTGCTTTTTGATAATTTTCAATCGCTTGATCATACTCGCCTAATTTTTTATAAGCACTAGCCGTATTTAGATAGCTTAATCGAATCTTATCTAATTCATTTATTGTTTTATATAAAACTTTTGAACGCTCGAAATAATATAAAGCTGAATCTTTGTACGATGTAAATTCATTATGTAATACTCCAAAATTATTCAACATATTGGCTTCGGCCAAGGTGTCCTGATCTATCTTTATTAATCTTAGCCCTTTTCTAAAGTATTTAAAGGAACTATCTACAGTACTTTTTCTGGCAAAATTAACAGCTATCCGTATATAGGCTTTCCGTAGATTTTTGGGATTATTTTGTGAGAGATGATACGCTAGATACTCATCAATGTATTCTTTATACTGTAATTGATCACTCCCAATATTTTTTACTACCTGAAATAACTCAAGATTTATCGTTGCTACCTTATCTAAACTATCTATTGCAGTGTATAGTTTTTTGGCTTTTAATAATAAAGGATAGGCTTCTGAATCTTCTCTTCTGAATTTAAAATTAGAAGCTTGTAAATAGTAAAACCTGGCTTTTTGCGGAACAGACAATTTAATGGTGTCAACTTCTGCAAGAAGATCCAAAGATATTTGGTAATTATCCGCTTCTTTAGAAGCTTCCGCTTTATCCAACAACTCTTGCTGTGCATAGCAAGACACCAGCCCAAAAAATACAACTCCACAAAAAGCCAGTAGTTTTTTCATTATCCCACACCTGCTAGAACACTTTCTCCTACAGTTTCTTCGTCTTCAGGATCACCAACACCGCCACCTAGTCCTACCGCTAGCTTCCATATAATTTTAAGTTTTAAATATCTAAAGTTGTAGTCAGCTAAGTCTAAGTCTATCGTCTTTACTACAATCACATCACTGGGAGTAATATTTTTATCCCCTCTTAAATAGATTTCAATTTTTAGAATATCATGAATCGCGGGACTATTACCAACTACTTTATAATGGTCGTAGCTAAAATTTTGAGGTAAATGTAAATCTACCGTGTACTGATTATCGCCTTCGATTTTCTGTAAATTATCCACGTAAAAAAGCGGAGCTGTGTTAGGGTCTTTCATTTTTTAAATTATAGTTTTAACATATTTTTAAAAATAAGAAATATATCAACTCCAAAAAAACAAGCTTCAATTTTATCGAATATCAAAGAAATTCTACATTATACCTTATAATTCTTAATAAGAACCGGCCTAACTAGTTTTATATTTAGTGTTTACCAACATGAAGCAGGTTTGATACCAATTCCATTTTCAAACATTTGTAAGAAACAACTTTCAAACCTTCTAAGCGTTAGGAAAAAGACGGTAAAATCAACAAAATCCCTTGCTTTATAACCGGGAAAAATCTTTCAAAACAATAGAGAAAAAAGGCTAAAAATTCCTTCAATAATAACAAATTAAGCTTTATTCTTTCTTTGGTTTCTTTTTCATTTTATGAATCCAGATAAAGGTTCCAGTAATAGGGAGACTCGTTGCAATCAAACAGGCTAAAAAATAAAGGAGCTTAGAGAAACCTCCATAAATACTTCCTGTATGCAAAGGTTTAATTAAAGAAGCTATTCTTAGATTAATAGGTTTATCATTAAAAACTTCCTTTTTAAGCACCTTCCCATCTCGATCTACAATTAGATTGTCGGCAATAAGTGGTGAAAGTTTAGCCGATTCATATTTTCTAATGCTATAAACACCCTTGTCCCCAGAAGGAAAACTAATTGATGTTTTGCCTTCATAATTTAGTTCCTGTGCGGTGATTTTTTCTACCGCAGCAATTGATATCATTTCATCTTCATCAATTTGTGCCTCACTTTCTACACGTGGGCCTCCACGCCCACCAAAAATTTGAGCGCCCATTACCTCGCTCCCTAAATCACGATACCATTGGAACGACCAACACAAACCGGTAAGCGACATAATAACTAAAAAGATACAGGCATAAAATCCTAAGGTATTATGTAAATCGTGGTTAATACGTTTCCATCTGGCCGAAAATTTAATTTTAAAGCCGGGTTTTAAAGTTTTCCAGTTGATTTTTTTCTTTGGAAACCAAAGCACGATCCCAGTGATCGATAATATTAAAAAGATAATTGTAGCAACACCAACAATAGGCCGCCCAATCGAAGAATCTAACAGTAACCATCGATGTAATTTAAACATAGAAAAGAAAAAGCCATCTAAAGAAGATTCACGTTTTTTACTGAATTCGGCAGAATAAGGATTTACATAATAGGTGGTTCCGCGGCGTTGTTCAGGGGATTCTTTTACATTAAACTCGTAAGCTTCGCCGTCTTTAGCCGGTACGGTAACCGAACTTACCATCCCTTCACTTTCTAATACCGAAATTAACTGTTCTATCGATAATTTTTCATCTCCGCCTTCAACCGTAAAATCTTCGGCAAAAAGATCTTTTATTTCGTCTTCAAAAGTAAGTATGGTTCCGCTAAAACAAACCAAAAATAAAATGATCCCGCTGCCTAATCCTAACCACAAATGAACATCATTTATAAATGCGCGTAAACTGTAATTTTTCTTTTTCTTCATTGAATTTCCATTATTATTTTACCCATTCCATTAATTAATGCAAGACCAATAATTTATTTAGACTTATTTAATATAAAATCCAAAAATAATAAGCTTTCTTAATTATTTATAATTCAATCAGACTTATTTTAAAAAAACAACAACCTATAATTTTATAAATCAAAACTTTGAGAGACGTTTGGACTGCATTAACCCTAAGGTATTTTAGAATTTAAAGTTCATTTATAACTATGGGATCGAAAAACATCTATTTTCGATATCTAATTAACCCAAAAATCCAAATAAACCCATGGTTTACAGCATTAGCTTTTGTGATTTTATTAAGAAGTCGTACATTCGGCAACGTTAGCCTTTTTCCCTTATGTCGCAGTTTTGGTTATATCTTAAATTAGGTTTGGAGCATGTTCTGGATTGGAATGCATACGACCATATTCTATTTTTAATCGCCCTGGTAGCCTCATATACCTTTACCTCATGGAAAAGGGTACTATGGCTGGTGACCATTTTCACCATTGGTCACACCTTTGCCTTATTTTTATCTACTTACGAAATTGTAATTGTAGACACCGCCTGGGTAGAATTTTTAATTCCGGTATCAATCATGATTACTGCCATTTACAATATTTTTACCGCTAGCAATAAAGAAAAATCAGGCAACCCAACATTGCTGTATTTTACCACTGCTTTTTTTGGGGTGATTCACGGCCTTGGTTTTTCTACGTATTTTAAAATGCTAAGCAGCGGTTTTTCCTCAAAGATCTTCCCGCTTTTAGAATTTGCTTTAGGGATAGAATGTGCACAGGCAATCATTGTTTTATCGGTCTTAATCCTGGCGTTTATCACGCAAAATTTCTTTCAGGTCTCTAAACGTGATTGGGTGCTGGTCGTCTCTGCACTGGTTATAGGGATTATTCTGCCTATACTTAGGGATAATTTTAATGCCATTTAATTAACTTTAACGCGTTAAAATTGGTTTAACCTGTAGCTTACAATAATTTAGCGATTCTTACATTATAAGAATATGAGATTTAATAAATCTCCTTTCATAACACATGCAAAAAGAAAAACAACTTAAATACGACAAAGCCTATTTAAGAATAGCAAGGGAGTGGAGCAAACTTTCCCATTGCAAAAGAAAACAGGTTGGTGCAGTTATTGTTAAAGATAGAATGATTATTTCTGATGGCTACAATGGTACCCCCAGCGGATTTGAGAATTTTTGTGAAGATGAAGAAGGCTATACCAAATGGTATGTTTTACATGCCGAAGCGAATGCGATCTTAAAAGTTGCCGCATCTACTCAATCCTGCCAGGGAGCTACATTATATATAACCATGTCGCCTTGTAAGGAATGTAGCAAATTAATACACCAGGCCGGAATTACCAGACTGGTATATTGTGTAGATTATAAAGATAATAGCGGTCTCGATTTTCTTAAAAAAGCCGGAGTCGATTTAATTCAGATAACGCAATTAGACGATTGAAAAATAAAAAAAACATATATACCCCACTCCTTTTAGGAATAGCCTGTGCTATTGGCGTATTTATGGGAGGTAAAATAAATTACTCTTCTTCAGATCAGTTATTTTCATCTAATCCAAAAAAAGAAAAGTTAAACCGCCTAATCGACTATATCGATTATGAATACGTTGATAATGTAAATACAGATAGTATTGTTGATGTTACCGTAAATACAATATTAAAAGGCCTGGATCCCCATTCGGTATATATCCCGGAACAGGAATATGACAATGTTTCTCAAAACATGAAAGGTGATTTTGTGGGTATTGGTGTTAGTTTCTATTCGGTGGAAGACACCATTATGGTTATCCAACCACTAGAAGGCGGACCAAGTGAAAAGATTGGTATCCGAGGTGGTGACCGTATTTTATATGCAAACGACAAAGCATTATTCAATCTGGGTGTAAGCAGCGATTCCTTAACCCATTTTTTAAAAGGACGACAGGGCAGTAATGTAGAACTTAAAGTAAAACGCCCCGGACAGGACGATCTTCTTAGTTTTAATGTAAAGCGCGATCATGTGCCTATAAAAAGTGTGGAAGCGGTTTATATGCTTAACAAAACCGTAGGCTACATTAAAATAAATCGTTTTGCAGAATCGACCTATGAGGAGTTTGATGCTGCTATAAAGGCTTTAAAGCTAATGGGCGCTAAAGAGATTGCACTGGATCTTCGCGACAATCCAGGCGGATATTTAGCAGAAGCCATTAATATTGCCGATGAGTTCTTAAAAGACGATAAGCTTATTCTTTTCACTAAAAACAAAAGCGGTGCTATAGAAAAAACTTTTGCCAATCGTAAAGGCGACTTTGAGGATGGACACGTATATGTTTTAATTAATGAAAATTCGGCTTCGGCAAGCGAAGTGGTAGCAGGCGCTTTACAGGATAACGATGTGGGCACTATTATCGGAAGACGATCCTACGGTAAAGGATTGGTACAGCGGGAAATGGATCTTGGCGACGGCAGTGCGGTACGATTAACTATTGCCAGGTATTATACCCCAACCGGCCGTTCTATACAAAAACCTTACGAAAACGGAAACGATAATTATTTTAGAGATTATGAGCGCCGCTATGAAAACGGCGAACTTAAAAGCGTAGATAGCATAAAAGTAGACGACTCTTTAAAATATGTTACCCCGGGTGGAAAAGTGGTATACGGCGGAGGCGGAATTATCCCTGATGTATTTATCCCTAAAGATATAGAAATTGAACATGAGCACATTCGCATTTTACTAAATCGCGGTTTTTTAAGCCGATTTGTTTTTCAGGAATTAGAACGAAAACGATCCTACTATAACTCACTTTCCAAAAGAGAATTTGAGAATGAAGTGGAAATTACCGATGAAGTCATCGATAGACTTATTGCCTTTGGAAAAAGTGAAAAGTTAAACATTCGCCTTACCGAATATAAGCCGCTCATGAAACAGTATTTAAAAGCCGTGATGGCACAACAACTGTTCGGTTCCACTTACTTTCAACAATTAAAAAATGAAGGAGATCCTGTAATTGAGAAAGTACTGGAATTATCTAAAAAAAAGCATAATTTTAAAGATTAATGGTTCCGGAAGATTTATCTGATAGTTATTGTATTTTCCTCCCCTTATTATTCTTTGTGATTGCCGTAAGTTTCAGGCTGCTGGATAATAGTGCATTATTGCTACTTCAAAAGGAGATCATTGTAACCTCTTCCTATGTTCCCAAAAAAACAATCATAAAACATATCGCTTCTCATCCGGATAAAGTTTTTACTGAGAAATTAAAAAGAGCTTTAGTTTACCGAAGCGTGCATCGTTTTTTTATCATCTTGATGATTAGCTCTGTAGTTCCTGCAATTAGTTGTTTCCTTTTAGGATAATTTGTCGTGAACTTTAGTATGCTCCCCATCGTTCCAATCGGTAAGGATATCTGTTGCTACGGCAGCGCCACTACCACAGGCGATAGAGAACTGGCTTCGCCAACCGGCAAGAGAACCGGCCACATATAAATTAGGAACCACCAGGTGGTCTTCATTGATTAATTGCACACGATTTTTAGAAGCTTTGGCCTTTTTGTGCGGAATAACATATTCATCTACTCCGCCTATTCTAAAATTATCGGAATAGCCAATAGCGATCACTACCTTTTTGGCTAAGTAATTATCCTTATTGGTTTTAAGCTCAAAAACTCCATTTTCATTTTTGCTAATGTGCTGAAGTTTCTCTCCTGTTAACTGTGTTACTTTTGGATATAATTCTTCTAATTGTTCAGGTCCTTGTTTAAGTATGTCTATACCTTTAGTTGCCGGTGGTAATCCAAGTACATTATTAAAAAGGGCGTTTTGCAGATCAGAGGTTTTTTGATGCATTAAGATCCCTACCTTCTTATCCTTAGCAAATTCTTTTTCTAAACCCGATCCAACGACTAATGCACAGGACATGCCTGCCGCTCCTCCGCCAACAATTAAAAGATCATATTCCATAATTATTGATTATGTTTTTTTGCGATTGCTCTGGATACTAAAAGGATTCCCATTAAAACGATCACGCAAAGACTGGCCACAATAGCAATCAACGCTGTTCCGCTTTCGTCTTCCATTAGACGATTAAAATCTAATATCGTCACATTAAAACCAATAACAACTATTCCTAAAAAGATGATCGTGTAGATTAAATACTTTGTCATGAAAATAAACTCTGAATGTTTGCGGCAAAAAGTTTAACGGCGATTGCCAGTAAAATAACGCCAAATATCTTCCGGATAACATTTATACCCTGCGATCCTAAAACCTTTTCTATTTTACCTGAAGATTTTAAAACAACATATACAAAGATAATATTGATTATGATAGCCACAATGATATTTATGGTTTCATATTCTGCCCTTAACGATAAAAGTGAAGTCATCGTCCCTGCCCCGGCAATTAAAGGAAAGGCCAAAGGCACTACAGAAGCAGATTCTGGCGCATCATCTTTATACAAACTAATCCCCAGGATCATCTCTAAAGCCAGAAAAAATAAAATAAACGAACCGGCCACCGCAAAAGAATTTACATCGATACCAATAAGGTTTAAAATCTCTTTCCCTAAAAACAAAAAAGCAATCATTAGCAAACCAGCCACCAAAGAGGCTTTTTCACTTTGTATATGCCCAACTTTTTTACGTAAATCCAATACAATAGGAATACTTCCAATAATATCGATTACCGCAAATAAAACCATCCCTACCGTAAACACCTCCCTGAGGTCGAACAAATTAAACATAGCTCAAAATTTTTTGCAAAAGTAAATTTTCATAATGATTTTAGTTCATTTCAACTTTAAATATTTCTAAACAATTAAGAACTTAGGAAAAGCTTTCGAGGCAGGAACCGAAATAGCTTTTATAATTTTGCAGGATGCTCTTTGCAGCGCAAAAAAGGCCAATTCGCAATATATTTAAGATCAAAAAATAATATCCAAACGTTGCCAGGCTGTATAAATGAAGTAGACCGTTCACAAAAAGGAAACCTTTTTAACGTAAACTATCACAGTAAAACGAGGTATTTGTTACAAATTTATTTTAGTTCGTGACCTACCGATCTCGACAACTAAGGACATGAGCATTTAATCCCGATTACTGGGTAAAACAGGAACCGTGCTATTCAAATCTCGATGATTCATCAAATAATAAAGCACTTTTCTTTATAAAATCAATCTTAAAATTATCTTTGCCGTATGTTTCAGTTAGGTAAAACCATAGTTTCAGAAGAAATTCTAAAAAAAGAATTTGTTTGTAATCTTTCTGCCTGTAAAGGGGCATGCTGTGTAGATGGCGATGCCGGTGCTCCCATAGAAGAGTATGAGAAAGAGATCATGGATAGCATTTATCCAAAAGTTAAACCATTTCTAAGGCAAAAAGGAATCGAGGCCATAGAAGCACAGGGACGGTATATCACGAACGATTTTGGTGAGATCGAAACCCCGCTTATCGATGGTGCCGATTGTGCGTATGTCACCTTCGATGATAAAGGAACCGCTCTTTGCGGAATAGAGGAGGCCTATAATCAGGGAGAAATCGATTGGAAAAAACCGGTTTCATGCCATCTTTATCCGGTACGCGTTCAGGATTATTCAGAGTTTTCTGCCGTCAACTACCATCAATGGCATATTTGCGATGATGCCTGTAGCCTTGGCGAAGAATTAGGTGTACCTATATATAAATTCACTAAAGAAGCACTTATTAGAAAATTTGGTGAAGACTGGTATGCCGAACTGGAAAAAGTAGCTAAAAAACTATAAGTAGGGCGTTGCCTTCGGCCGGGCTTTCGCTGCTCGCTTTGCAAGGATGTACCATCTTGCAAGAGCTCAAACAAACTGCTCTATCCCTAACGCTAAATAAAAATCATGAACTGGGAACAACTATTATCACTAAAAAGATCTGGCGATACCAATAAAAGATTACGTAAAGAACAAGATGAAACCCGTTTAGGTTTCGAGGTAGATTACGATCGTATTATTTTTTCTTCAGCCTTTAGGAGTTTACAGGATAAGACACAGGTAATCCCACTTTCTAAAACAGATTTTGTACATACGCGTTTAACCCATAGTCTGGAAGTTTCTGTAGTGGGCCGATCCCTAGGCCGCCTAACGGGAAAAAAGATCCTGGAAAAACACCCTCATCTTAGCACTATTCATGGCTACCAGATGAATGATTTTGGAGCAATCGTTGCCGCAGCCGCTTTAGCGCATGATATCGGAAATCCTCCCTTTGGACATTCCGGAGAAAAAGCCATAGGCGAATATTTTTTAAATGGAAACGGCAAAAGATTCCAATCCCAACTTAGCGAAAAAGAATATCAGGATTTAGTAAAATTTGAAGGAAATGCCAATGGTTTTAAAATTCTTACCCAGGATCGTCCCGGTACTCCCGGTGGTTTAAGAATAAGTTATGCCACCCTTGGTGCTTTTATGAAATATCCTAAGGAATCCTTACCGCACAAACCCACAAAAAATATTGCCGATAAGAAATTCGGCTTTTTCCAAAGTGAAAAAGACACCATGCTTGATGTGGCAGAAGAACTTGGCCTAATCAAAACTGGAAACAAAAATGACATTAGTTTTTCAAGACATCCTCTAGCATTTCTAGTAGAAGCTGCAGATGATATTTGTTATACAATTATCGACTTCGAGGACGGTATTAATCTGGGTTTGATCGACGAGGATTATGCATTAGAATATTTAATTAAACTGGTAAAAGACACGATATCCACACCTAAATACAATTCTTTACAAAGTACGGCAGATCGCTTAAGATATCTGCGATCTTTAGCGATTAACACCTTGATTCGCGAAGCTGCTGAAATCTTCCTGGTAAACGAAGAAGCTATTCTTGCAGGAGAGTTCCATCAGGCTTTATTCGACAAAAGCAAATACGAAGCACAGATTAAAGATATTATCAAAATAAGCATTGAGAAAATTTACCAAAGCGAAGAGGTAATCAATAAAGAAATTGCCGGGTATAAAATGCTGGAAACTTTATTAGACACCTATACCAATGCATTTTTACCAGCAACCCAGGATTTAGATTCGAATTTTAACGATCTGGTCTTAAAGTCTGTACCAAAGCTTAAAAATTTAAATGCAGAAACTTCTGTATACCAAAAACTTATTCAAATTTGTTCGTATACCGCATCACTTACTGATGGATTTACGGTGTCTTCTTTCAAAAGATATCAGGGTTCCGGTTTTTAATATTTCAATATCTTCACACTTTAGGGAAATACATGAACCTATTTGCTTAGCTGTTTAATTCCAAAAAGAGTTTAACCTAAAAAACATAGGTAAAACCAACCCCTAAAAGCTGTTTCCACTGTACCCTGGCTCCTAAGGTTTCCAGATTCCCATCGCCATTAGTATCTTCTTTATATTTTACATCATTATCATAAAGAAGATGAGAGCCTATATTGGCTTTTATAAAATCGTTTACCTTCATATCAAACGCCAATTGCCAGTCTACATCAATATTTCCAAAATCCCGAAGATAATCTGAATATAAGCTTATTTGCGTATTCATATTCACATTGGGAAACACCTGTTTCTTAAAATCACTGGTCACCAGAAAACCAAATTCTGAACGTACTTTATTACCCTCATCAATTAAATTCCCCAACTCATCATATTCTGCCGGGTCTACCCCAAAAGCTCCTTCATTGGCTAAACGCTGATCGAGTACAAAAGTAGATTTTTCGGTAACCGGAGAGATATACGCATTAAAGTTTTCATCTGGATGCGAAAACTGCGTACCCACACCTATCAAAAGATATCCCGGAGCCATGAATTTAGAGATTGCGGCATCGGTATTAGGATACTTATAACCATTGGCAAATTGGGTCCTAAAATCAATATTACCGGAATAATACCAGTTAGACACCGAATCTTTACGATAACCAAAAGTAGTCTTAAACTGAATTTGATCGTCGGTTTTTCTAAGTTCCTGTCCCTCCTGGGAGTTTAGTCCATATCTTAAGGACAGGTAATTTTTCCAGCTGGTTAACTTTTTCTTGTAATTTCTTTCAAACTGTCCATGAAATAAGGCAGAAATGGAGTTATTTCCCCCTGCATTCCAGTTTACAAAAGCTACTTCACTTAAATTCACTCCAACAGCATTTTTTTCAGACCAGTATATGATTACCGGCTCGACATCTGCAGAATCTTGAGGCGTCTGTGTGGTGTCTTGCGCCGTTTGATTTTGTGCACACATGGATAAAGAAGAAATACCTAGATAGAATGAAATACAAATTAAACTAATGATTAATCGCACTTGCATTGGTTATTTAGATTATTCGGGTTCGCAAAATTAAAATTTATAACAGAGATTTCAGCTCGTTAATTATAGTTTTAACGTCAATTCCGGCAATTTCTTGTAATTCGCCGATCTCACCATGTTCAATAAAGGCGTCTGGAATCCCCAAACACTTTATTTTCAAACTATAATCATTTGCTGCTGCAAATTCTAATATCGCACTTCCAAAACCTCCGCTTATCACACCATCTTCTATAGTTAGAATCGTTTTATATTTTTTGAACACCTGATGCAGCATCATTCTATCCAAAGGCTTAACAAACCTCATATTGTATAATCCAATCTCTTCGCTAAACTCCTGTAATGCTAATTTCGCATTCCTTATAATCGAGCCTACAACCAGGACAGCAAGGTTCTCACCTTCCTTTTCACAAACTGCCTTACCAATTTCCAAAGCTTTAAAAGGCAGCTGCCAATTTACATTTACCCCTCTTCCTCTTGGATAACGTATAGCCATGGGATGTGTTAAACCTAATTGAGCGGTATATAACAATTGCCTAAGTTCAATCTCGTCTGCCGGTGCGACCACAATCATATTGGGAATAGCACGTAAATATACCAAATCAAAAAGGCCATGATGTGTAGCTCCATCTTCCCCTACCAAACCGGCTCGATCCAAACAAAAAATTACGGGTAGGTTTTGCAAAGCGACATCATGAATTACCTGATCGTACGCTCGTTGTAAAAAAGTAGAATAAATATTGCAAAAAACAATGGCTCCCTGTGTTGCCATACCTGCCGCCAGGGTCACCGCATGCTGCTCTGCTATTCCTACATCAAAGGCTCTTTCTGGGAAAGCTTCCATCATATACTTAAGCGAACTTCCGGTTGGCATCGCCGGTGTAATTCCAACAATACTCTTATTTTTTTCTGCTAATTCTACCAGAGTTAAACCAAAGACATCCTGATATTTTAAAGGTAGGCCTTCGGCACTTTTTGGAAGTAATTCCCCGGTTTCTGGTTTAAACTTTCCGGGCGCATGATATTTTACCTGGTCTTCTTCCGCCTTCTTTAATCCCTTTCCTTTTTTAGTAATAACATGTAGAAACTTTGGTCCTTTTATCTCATTTAGTTCTTTCAGAATAGATAATAATCCTTCTAAATCGTGACCATCTATAGGGCCAAAATAGCGAAAATTAAGCGCCTCGATAATATTGCTTTCTTTGGGCTTATAGCCCACTTTAGCTTTGGTAAGATATTCTTTTAAGGCTCCTACACTGGGGTCGATCCCAATAGCATTATCATTGAGTATTACCAGTAAATTGGCATTGGTCACCCCGGCATGGTTTAAACCTTCAAAAGCCATCCCGCTTGCAATAGAAGCATCACCAATAACCGCAATATGCTGTTTATCCAAATCCCCTTTTAATCTTGAAGCCAGCGCCATACCCAGTGCTGCTGAAATGGAAGTGGACGAATGCCCAACTCCAAAAGCATCATAAACGCTTTCTTCTCGTTTAGGAAAGCCGCTTATCCCTCCTAATTGCCGATTGGTATGAAATTTTTTGCGTCTGCCTGTTAAGATTTTATGCCCGTAAGCCTGGTGTCCTACATCCCAAACCAGGAGATCCCTGGGAGTATCAAATACAAAATGAAGGGCAATAGTGAGTTCTACCACGCCCAAACTGGCTCCTAAATGCCCTTCTTTTACCGCAACAACCGCTATGATGTACTGTCGTAATTCTTTAGCCAAAAGCTGTAATTCCTGTAAAGACAAAGCTTTTAAATTTTCCGGCCCTTCTATGTTATTTAAAATCTGATATTCCATAATCAAGACAAATTTAGTTTTATCCTTAAACTATTTTTAATAATTATCACTTCCTTTTTTATCTTGCTAAAAATTTACGCTGTGCTTACACCTTTTGATGATACCTACTTTATGAAGAAAGCCTTTGAAGAGGCTCAAATTGCTTTTGAAAAAGGAGAAATTCCTGTAGGTGTAGTAGTGGTTATTAAAAACCGTATTATCGCCCGTGGGCACAACCTTACCGAAACTTTAAACGATGTAACGGCCCATGCAGAAATGCAGTCCATTACCGCGGCAGCCAGTTTTTTAGGAGGTAAATATTTAAAAGGCTGCACTATGTATGTTACTCTAGAGCCCTGCCAGATGTGTGCCGGAGCTTTATATTGGAGCCAGCTTTCCCGATTGGTCTTTGCGGCCAAAGACGATCACCGGGGATATCAAAAATTTGGAGTGCAACTGCATCCTAAAACAGAAGTTTCCCAGGGAATAATGGCCAACGAATGCAGCCAGCTGCTCAAAAAATTCTTTATCCAAAAACGCAACCTTAACTAAGCTCAGGTAATGTCGATTGGTTTTTATGAAAATTTTTAGGCTTGTTCAAATAAAAGTGTTATAGATAGTTAAAATTTATTTACATCTCTGATTTTTTTTGAAATTTCACGTCGCCCAAGCGCATTTGGTCATTTCAACATAACAGAAAATACATGATAAATAGATTTCTACTTCAACAATCTGCATATAGCTTTAAAAAAATATTCTTCGCTTTTTGCTTTATACTAGCTATAAGCACTACGCATTTTTACGGGCAGCAATCTGGTAGAAAAGTATCACAAACTTTTTATTTTACAGGAAATACCGGGGTCGATGAATCTGATTACACCAAACAGGTACTTTCAGCTATAAACGAAATGTCCCAGAAGGATGAAAAAGCCACCTTCGTGGCCATAGGGAATATTACCTCTAAACAAGGCTTTCCTCCAAAAAAGAAAGATCGAGAAAAGGCAGAAGCATTACTTCGAAAAAGCCTTATGGAACCCATGGAGAATTTTAATGGACGTGTGATCTACACCCCAGGTAAAAATGAGTGGAATAAAAACGGACATGAGAATATAGACGATATGGAATCGTTTATCCAGGATAATAGTAAAGCGGAATTTTGGCCAAATGATGGTTGCGTGAGGGAGATTGAAGATCTGGACACAGAGAATATCGAATTGCTAATGGTAGATTCTCAATGGTTTTTAGAGGATTGGGATAATCATTTATATATTAACAATAAATGTGATCTTAAAACTCGTGACGATTTTTTTACCAAATTTAAAGACGATCTTAAGGATGAGCAGAATAAAACGGTGATCGTTGCGATCCACCATCCCGTATTGAGTAATACAAAACAGGGATTTTTTGAAAAAACAGGTGGCTTTAAAAAAGAAGATTACTATAGCCAGCAACGCAAGCAATTAAGAGGTACTTTAGAAACCCTGGCCAGTATGTTCCCAGATGTGATTTTTGTTTCTGCCAGCGATCAAAATTTGCAATATTTATCAGATGACGGAATTCCACAAATTATTAGTGGAACTGCAGGTAAAAAAACCAAAAAAGCCAGAGCAGATGAAGAGGACGGACAGTTTGCGTCCAGTGATCATGGTTTCGCCAGACTTACGGTGTATGACGATAATAGCTCTGAAGTTGAATTTTATTCCGTTGAAAACGGAACTCCTGAAAAATTATTCAGCACAACGATTAAAAGAGAGCAAACAACCTTAGACGAAGTTTCTTACCACGATATCAGCAACTGGCCGGCAACAAAAAAGGCCTCTATTTATACCGATGAGGAAACATCTAAAAGCGGTTTATATAATTTCTTTTGGGGAACACATTACCGCGATGTTTACAGTAAAGAAATCGAAGCTCCGGTACTTGATTTAACCAAACTAGAAGGAAATCCCGTAGCCATCTCTGAAGGCGGTGGACATCAATCCAGGTCTATCCGTATAAAAGATGATAAGGATCACGAATACACCTTAAGGGAACTAAGAAAAAGTGCGGTTAGATTTATCCAATCGGCCATAAAAAATCACTACGTAGAAGATTATATGCAAAATACCGTTGCAGAAAGAATAGTACAGGATTTTTATACTACTGCACATCCATATGCTCCTTTTGCGTTAAACACCATACTCGACACCCTTAACATCTATAATGCCGAGCCAAAAATTTATTACCTGCCCAAGCAAAAAAATCTGAATATCTTTAACGAAGATTACGGGGATAAACTTTATATGCTAGAAGTTCATGCTGGCGATGAAAACAAAGACAATCCTAAGTTCGGAAATCCAGATGATATCATTTCCAGTACCGATTTATTGCTGGATATGAGAGATTCTAAAGAGTACCAGGTAGATCAATCGGCTTGGGTAAAGGCACGTCTTACCGATATGCTTATTGGTGATTGGGATCGTCATAACGATCAATGGCGTTTCTCTGAATTTGAACAGGAAGATGGCTCTAAACTTTATAAGCCTATAAGACGTGACCGCGACCAGGCATTCCCAAGATATGATGGTTTAATTATCAAGTTACTGAGACTGGCGATTACCGATTTTAGAAAAATGCAGGATTTCGAAGGTGGGGTTAAAAACGTAAAGTGGCTAAATTTTGACGGCTATTCCTTAGATCAGGCATTTTTAAAAGATATTACCTGGGAAGAATGGGAAAAACAGGTGACGTTTATACAAAATCAACTTACAGATCAGGTCATTGAAGATGCTTTCAAAACCTTACCGGAAGAAGTACAGGATCAGTCGATAGACGATATTAAAAAAGCATTAAAAGAGCGCAGGGATAATCTTTTAGAACCTGCAAAAGATTATTATGAATATGTAAATCGCTTTCAGATCATCACCGGAACCGAGGAGGATGATAAATTCCTGATCACCAGAAAACCGGATGGTAAAACAAGCCTTTCGATCGAAACTGAAGGGGAAGTGGTCTACGAACATACTTACGATAAAAAACTTACCAAAGAGATCTGGATTTATGGTCTAGACGGTAAAGACGATTTTAAAATCGAAGGAGAAGGCGATCATTACATTAAACTTAAAATTATAGGGGGAGAAAATAACGACACTTATGATTTTGAAAATAACCGGAATGCAAAACTTTACGATTACAAGAATAAAAACAATACTATAAAAGGGAATAGTAGTAAATGGTTGGTTGATGATTACGACATCAATAACTACAATCCGGATAAACGCAAATACAGTACCAACACCATATTCCCCGCCATTGGATGGGATCCGGATGCCGGATTTAAGGTGGGTATTTCCGATACTTATACCACTTATGGCCTAGCGAATAATCCTTTTCAATCGCAACACAAATTTGGTGCAGCTTACTTTTCGGCAACTAATGGATTCGAGTTTACGTATTCTGGAGAGTTTGCCCATATTTTTCATAACTGGAATTTTGGGATAGAAGCCGGTTTTACAAGTCCTAATTATGCTATTAACTTCTTTGGTTTTGGTAACGAAACCTCTTATGATGACGATGCGGTAGACAGAGATTATAACCGTGTGGGGATTGCCCAGTGGAACTTTGCTCCTTCTTTAATCTATCGAAATGGAAGCGGAATTAATTTTGAAATCAAACCTATGATTGAATCTCATGAAGTAGATTACAAAGCCAACGAAGCTACCGGTGAATTTTTTAATAGTAATGATGATATTTTCGAAAACCAGATCTATGCTGGTGGTGAATTAGCTTTTCAGTATAAAAACAAAGGAAACGAGCTTGCGTTCCCAAGACGGGGACTTCAGTTTGATCTGGCGACAGGTTATAAAACAAACATCGACGAATTCAACAACGAATTTGTGTATTTGAAACCATCTGTATCTATAGATTATCCTTTACACGAAAGTGGAATTGCCGTGCTTGCCACTAAGATTGGAAGCCACATGATTTTTGGCGATAATTACGAATTTTATCATGGAGCAACTTTAGGTGGTAATCATAGCTTAAGAGGATATAGAAATGAGCGTTTTAATGGTAAAACCTCTTTTTATCAAAGTACTGATTTAAGAGTAGGTCTCGCTAAATTCAGAACTAATTTTATCCCTGTAAGAATGGGAGTGACTTTAGGTTTTGATTACGGTCGCGTTTGGGAGGAAGACGACAATTCTGATATTTGGCATAATGACTTTGGGGGTTCCATCTTTATAAACGGATTTAATGCACTTTCTGGAAATTTAGGGCTATATCATAGTGAAGATGGGAATAGAGTAATGTTCTCACTAGGATTTAACTTCTAAAAACTTTTTAAATGAATGTAAAAAAGCCGGTATTTAGTTATATCGAATTTTACGAATGGATGGTACAGCTGGTAAATAATAAGCAGACTTCCGGCGAAAAACAAACCGAAAATCTTATCCAATTTACCGAGCTGAATTTAAGCCGAATGAAAAGGCTTAATAAAACAACAAAACTGATTCCTGAATTGGAAAACCTGGTAACCGGCCTTAAAAAGCCACAGGTTTGGTATGTCATTACCGAAGCATGGTGTGGAGATAGCGCACAAAATTTACCGGTAATTGGCGAAATTGCTACTGCCGGAGACAAAATTGAATTAAGGATCGTCCTTAGAGATGAAAATCCTGAATTAATCGAGAAATACCATACTAACGGAAGCAAATCGATACCAAAACTTATCGCTTTTTCTGAAAAAGGAGTGGAGCTGTTTTCCTGGGGACCAAGACCTAAACCGGCACATGACCTGGTACTCGACTGGAAAGAAAACCCAGCCGGAAGAGATTTTGAAGCCCTTGAAAAAGAATTGCACACCTGGTATGCTAAAGATAAAACACAAACCCTTCAAAAAGAATTTCTGCACCTGCTGAGTGGTTTAAAAAATTAGAAATTTGCCTGAAATTGTAGAATTTCAGGAATTTTTTTAGAGCGTTTCCATTAGACCTTTTAAATCTTTTACAAGACCATCTGCCGTGTTTACCAAAGGATATAAACTTTTTCCTTTTCTTGCTACAAAGACCGTTTTTAAACCTGCATTCTGGGCACCAGCAATATCCCAACCGTGAGCAGCGACCATTATCGCTTCCTGAGCCTTAAGCTTATAATCCTTTAAGACTTTTTGATAAGTACTTGGGTGGGGTTTAAATTTACCCACTACATCTACCGAATATATACCATTAAAATATTCGTCAATTTTAGCATATTTCAGTTGCGCTTCAGCAGTCTCCTGATTTCCGTTGGTTAACGCAATTAAATGATAATCCTCTTTTAATGCTTTCAGTACCATCCCTACCTCAGGGTAGGCCGGTAATTCTTTTACCAGCCGCAATAGGGATTGTATCTCTTTTTCAGAAAATTCTTTTCCAAAATAACTGGCAGCCATTTTCAATGTCGCGAAGGCCACCTTAGAGAAATCATGATGAGAACCTATCTCGTTCTCGACCAGAGAATAATGTAGCAGTTTACTAAACCAAATCTGAAATCCAAGGGAATTTCCTAATCCGGCGTTGATCTCATCTTCTAGCTTTTGCATATCCAACAGGGTTTCGTTTACATCAAAAATGATTGCTTTTATTTTCATACCAGTAAAACTACCTCAAGACAATTCCATGAGGCTTTAATTAGAAGTTTATTTTATATTTACAGACCCAATCCTGATTATTATCACGTACACAGGCATTAGGCTTATCATTACAGATCATCAATACGCATTTTATCTTTTTCAATTTTCTAAAAAAGAAAAGGTCGGTAATAAATTTAACCGACCTTAAAAAAGATGAATATATTTTATCTGGATTATTTACTCCAATCCTGATATTCAAACTTTTGTCCGCCTACAGCAATATCGATCATTGCACCGGCTTTAGGCATAGTTACAATAGCTCTACCATCTTTAAAGCTTATACTTTTAGCCTTTCCTTTTTTAAGAATTACTGCAGAAGCTTTACCGGATAGCTTATAATTTCCTTTTTTAAATTTTGCTAATTCAGATGCTGTTTGAAATAAAATAGCCTGTCTATAGGCCTGCCCTCCTATCTGCAAACCGATATCTAATTGTTTTAACTCTGAAAAACCAGCTACCTGCCCATTTTCAAAAAGTACTCCGTTTCCTGCGGCTCCACCCAAAATATAAGCCCCTTCCCCAACATTTGGAAAAATCACATAGCCAGCTGCTTTTTCAAAAAGCGCGCTCATTTCGGGTTCTTCTTTAACAAAAATAGCTTTAGATGCTGTAGCATCGTCGATTAAATCCTTTTGCTTTTCGGTCTGTGCGTTCAGGTGAACTGTGCTAAAAACAAATAGTGTTAATAGCGTCAGGAAACCAAAGTTTAATTTCTTTTTCGTCTTCATAATTTTATTTTTTGGTTTTAACAAAATTAGGAAGCCACTACCGGAAGGGGTGTTAATGGGCTGTTATTTCACGCAATTTTAAAGGAAAACTTAAATTAGTATAAAAAAGAAAAGGCCGTCAACCAGCGTTGATCAGCCCTTTTCTCACTCTCTCTCACTTAAAATCAATTATAAATTTCTGTGTGTATTCAGAAATTAATATCCGGAAAATCAGATTTGGGATAGACTTCCCGGAATTTTTTGTAACTGTTTAGTTTTAATACAAATAGATGATTCAAAAATATACATCGTGTATCACTAATTTTGTTAACAGCTTGTTATTTCACTTAATTTTAAGCTTTAATCATTTTTTGACAGTTTTTTTTCTTCACTATCCCTTGTCATCATTATAAAGACACGAGCTCCGCTTTCCTCTTTAAATTCAAAATCCTTGCCAACAAGTTCCCATCCCTGCGAATTATATTTCTTGAGGAGTTTTAATAATCCATTATAATCATACCGATTAAAAAGTTTTGATCGCTTTAGTTTGATTTTCTGGTAATCTTCTCCATTTAAAGAAACATAAGCCATATTAGACTTTAGGCTGTACGGACCATAAACTATGCTTAGATAATCTTTATGAATAGCCCTATGATTCGAAATTTCAGATGAAATTGCCAAAGAATCCGTTTCCTGAGCGCTGGTAAGTAAAGAAAATCCGAAAAAAGCTAAAAACGAGAGTAGTTTGAAAAATTTCATAAGAGTATTTTTGAAGTTTTTCAAAACAAGAATAACTCCAAAATTTAAAAATCGATAAATTATTTATGTAAATAGGGAATTTCCCAATTAATAGGTTCGTGTAAAATCTTCAGGAACAAAAAGTATAAAATTACCGGTGCTTGCTTTTTCTGCTACAAATTCTAAAGATTCGTTGTCACTTTGCTCTGCACTAATCACCGCGATTTTTAAATCAGGTTGCATTGCTTTTAAATACCAGTAAATACCACCAAAACTTTTGCTATGATAATCGCCATTGTAATGTAAAAAAATACCATTTTTGGGTAAATAATCAATGATCTTTTCAGCCATAGTAGCATCTTTAATCGCTTGTGCTTCTACGAACTTCATCGCGTCAGCCTCCATTCCGTGAGCGCTCATCATTCCAAACATTTCAGCATAACCGGGAGTAATCGTATCTACTGTTATGGGGAGTTTTGCAAAGTAAGATTGTGCTTCTTTTGCATAGGTTTTTAAGGTATCCAGTCCATATTTTGAAACTACCGATGCATAACGTCTTGGCACGTTGGTAGCCACAAACTGTAAATTGTTGGTTTTGGCAAATTCAATTAAAGGCTTATAATCAGTTTTATAGTTATTCCACAGCCGCATTTCTTCTTCAAAACGGTTCTGCGGAATCTTATCCTGAAGGTATTCATCCAGAATCAATTGATTATCGGCTTCAAACATTTCTGCTCCCAAGACCAGATTCGGGTTTTTAGCATATAATTTTTCAGTAAGTTTCTTCTGAAGCCAATGGACCACAGGATGATCATGAAATTCCCCAAAAAGTACCACCTCATAATTCGATAAACTATCGCTCATTTTTTGAAAGGAAACTTCATTTCCTTCAGCATCATAAATCGCATAGGCTTTTAATTGCTGTGCTTTAAGACTGCAAATGATAAAAAGTATTAATACGGTGGTAAAAAAGTTTTTCATACTAAAAATTGTACTATTAAAATAAATAAAATCCTGCGATTAGGAATGCACATGGCTCGATAATCGAATAGAAAATCCCTGCTTAAAAAACAGGGATTAAGACTAATTAAAACAACACTCCTTATAAAAGATCGTAGACGATCTGAGGATAACCGCGTTCCCCTTGTTCATTGAGCAACGCGGTAAATTTTAGCTTGTAAAAGTTACCATCGGTATCCTTTATAATATAGTAACGATCTGATTTTAAACTGGCGGGACGTGTACTACGCCACTCACTGCCAATTACCGTGCGATCATCGTAAACCAGCTGGCTTTCTTTAACATCATCTAAACTAAATTCATTGTAAGAGGGTTGGCCGGTTGGCACGGGAGCAGCACCTTCTCCTTCACCAGGTTCTTCAGTAAGCACCATATAAACTCCTACTCCGTTATGAATATTATGTACCATATAATCGGAATAAGTTGTGCCAGCTACAAATCCAGTTGAATTTCCGTAGTAAGAATATACACTGGTATAATTAAGATCCCAATTACCTACTCCAGGCTCTACACCAACTTCAGTGCCGTTTTCCAAGCTAAAAGCAGTAAAATTATAAGCCACGTCTTTGGTAATTACCACTTCTTCGTGTGTATCTGAACCTAACGGAGCATATTGCAGTACATAATCGTTGTTATTCATAAAAACCTTGATTTTATAAAAACCACGATCTTCACCAGTGTGATTTAAAGAACCATCTTCAGAGGCAGGTGGGATTTCAGCTCCAAGGGAAACCACGAAAACCTCGGCTTCGTCTTCAGCAGTTACAATATCGCCTATGGCAGTTTCATCTAAATCTCCTGTACTACTATCGGTAAAAGAAATACCATTCTCAATATCTCCATACATCGAATATTCAACTGGTAAACCGGCCAGCAATTCGCCAACGTTAGTTACAGTTACCTCATCAGCTTGAAAAGTATCAGTATTAAAAGACTTTAAATTCATTGGAGTTGCTAACGAAGTATCGTTATTCACCGCATCGATATCGTAAATCCCCTCTAGTTTTGCGGCCGAAACCAAGATTGACGAATTTAAAACCACCCGGTTTTCAGTACTTATAAAACCAAGTTCCCAGCTATCACGACGAACTACAGTTGTCTTTTCTGTACTTAGATCGATATATACCTGATTAGGTTCATTCGAACCTCCAGATTCTATATCTAGCACCGCACTTTCTACTGCGGGAATTTCGATAACACTCACATTATCATCATCGCTACTACAGCTAAACACGACAAAAGAGAGGCAAAATAATTGAAGTAAAATATTCTTTTTCATTGGTATATTAATTAGGATTACATATTAAGGTTATATAAAAGTTTTAAAAAATAAGAGCGGCCATACCCAAACAATAGTGAAGTTGCTGGCGCATCATGACCGCCCGTAGCGGTAATAGCCGAATTGTTTACACGAACGACATTAAATAGATTTCTGGCACCCAGGGTAACTTCAAAACGTTTCTTAAAAAAATATTTATTGATACTGGCGTCCATTAACGAGTAATCTTCCTGCGTTCCCTTTACAAATTCGTTGGTATCGTTATCTCTAAAATATTGCTGTAACTCGCCGTTATATTTTAATAATACTGAAAAACGTGTTTCTGCTTTTGGCCAGTAATATCGAAGCGCCGCCGTAGCATTTAAACTGAACAGATAATCATCTGGATTAGATGTTTCGGTTTTCAGGCTTTGTGAAATCCCGGTATAACTTAATCCAATATTGGTTTGAAAATTTTTATAGCTCAAGTTGTTTTCAGTAGACACTCCCAGGATTTTATATTCGCTGATATTTAAATATTGCATCTGTGAATTATCCCCCACTACCGCCAGGTCTATTTTATCCTGAATATCAAAATGGAAGAATTTCAGATTATTCTGAAGCTGAAATTGCTTATTGAAGACTGAAGTTTTTTCCGCAGAGATCAGATAAGAAATTCCGTCTTCCGGGGTCAAATCGGGATTACCACGAACATCATGATTAGCATCTACAAAATAGTAGTATAAATTAGTGAAAGTTGGTGTTTTATAAGCCGACCCTATAACCGCCTGGAGTTTTATATTCTTCGCCGGCTTGTAATTAGCACTGGTAGACCAGATAAGTTTACTACCGTAATTAGAATTATTGTTTAAGCGAACGCCTGGATAAAAAGACCAGTTATTTTTGGTAAAAGAAAGCTGAGAAAACACATCGTAATTCCCCAAATCCTGCTCTGCAATATCATTGGAATAGGCTCCGCTGGCCACGGCATCATATCCCTCCTGATAGGTGATTTCGTAACCTGCGGTTAGGTTAAAATTGGTCGATTTAGACAATAAGTTGATAAACGTTCCCTTAGAAAACCAAAGATCACTTTCCTGATTAGTGGTATTTTTAGTGGTACTCCGTTTACGTTGCTGCCTAAGATCATACACATAATTCTCATAGTCTCTGGTTTGGGTTTGATACGATAGTGAAAGATTATAATCTATCTGATTTATACGTCCAAAAGCCTGGGCTTCATGCCTAAATCGATTGCTTACGAATTGCTCGTCGTTAGCTGTGATATCGTACTCCCCATTCTGAATTCTTGGATTAATCGAATGATTATAAATATCCAGGGTTTCGTTATAATAATTGAACTTGTAGAAAAAATTGAAGTTCATTTTACCATATTTCAGCATGGCATTTAAACTATGCTGCAACTTTGGATTCCACTCGTAACCTCGAAGACCGTCATTAACTACACTGTTTCCCGATAAACCAAAATAGTCCCTCCCGAAGTAATTATTTTTGAATCCATTAAAATCGTTTCTCGAAAAATTAGCCGAAGCATACCAGTGATCTGAAATATTATGTGCAATAGCTAAGTTTTGGATATGCCTTCCTTCATCCTCAAAATTATATTCTTCACCAACCGTTTCCTCCTGTAAGCTTACCCTAATATTCCATTTAGAAGCAGTAGATTTTTTGGTGATAATATTGATAACTCCTGCAACAGCGTTATCACCATAAATAACTCCCATAGCGCCTTCGGCGATTTCTATACGGGCAATATCTTCCAGATTGATCTGCGTAATGTCTATATTATTGCCGTAGCCATTATCACTTACCAGCGGTACATTATCGACTAAAATTTTCACGTAATCGCCGGACAATCCAAACATACTTATGGTAGAACGGCCGTCTGCGGCATTGGGCGTAATGCTGATGTTTAATTGCTGATTTAAAATATCGGCAAGATTGTTTGCTCCAACCTGGTTAATCTGATGGGCACTTATAGTATTTACAGTGAATAATTCCTTATCGATACTGGAAATGGTATGCTGGTTTCCAAATAACAGCACTTCATCTAATGCATTAACCCTTACCGAATCCCTTTGTGAATAAAGGCTCCCAACAATTAGGCTGAAACAAATAAAAACTGAAAATTTCATTATTTAGATTTAGTTTAAATAAACTTAGTCGCAAACTTAAAGGCTGAAATTGAAAACTACAAGTAAAAATTGTTTTTATTTTTAAACAATCTAAATAAAAATAAATTTAACATTTGAAAATGGAATTCTTTCAAAATGAATTTTACATTTGCTTTATTTAGATTTAATAAAAATTATAAATGAAACTATTTAAACTGTCCATCCTTCTATGTGTTATCGCCATCGGTGGCTGTAAAAACACCGAATCTGATACGAAATCATCACAAGAATCTGAGTCAGAAAAATCACAGGAACGTATTATTAGCCTTAATGGAACACTAAGTGAAACTATTAGTGAATTAGGGTATCAGGATAAACTGGTAGCTGTAGATGTGACCAGTATGTATCCGGAAAACTTAAAAGAAAACGCTACCGATCTTGGCCATGTGATGAACTTAAATATTGAAGCCCTGCTTCAACAAAAACCAACACAAATATTTGCGGTAAAAAAGGAATTATCTGCAGATATTATTTCCCAGCTTAAAACTTTAGAAGTTCCTGTTCATTATTACGAACCTGAATATTCAGTAGAAGGTGCTAAAAACCTGATAAACTTGGTAGCCAAAGATCTTAATACTGAAGCTCCGGAAAAAATAACCCACAACATCGAAAATAAGCTTGATGTTCTAGAGGAATTTAAAAACAAACCAAGGGTAATGTTTGTCTATGCGCGTGGGGCCGGCACCTTGCTTGTGGCCGGGAAAGAGACTCCTGTGGCAAAAATGATCGAGCTTGCCGGTGGTGAAAACGCTATGAATACGTATGATGATTATCGCCCGCTTACTACAGAGGCTGTTGCACAGGCCAATCCCGATGTACTCTTATTTTTTGATAGCGGCTTACAAAGTGTAAACGGGATAGAAGGTTTAAAAGGAATATCGGGTTTAGCCAATTCTACCGCAGTAAAAAAAGGACAGGTAGTTAGCATGGATGGTTTATTATTAACAGGCTTTGGCCCCAGAACAGGAGAAGCCGCAGTCCAACTTAACAAAGAGCTTAGCCAATATGCAAACTAAGTTTAAATGGTATATGTCTTTAGGTCTTACCCTGTTGGTTGTCGCTTTCATCGCTTCCAGCCTCTTGGGCGTATACCAGTTAAACTGGAATGATTTTCTGCTTTTATTTAAAAGCATTATTGATGACACGGTAGCAGTAAACCCCACCGATGCCTATATATTTTTTGATGTACGTATGCCACGAACTATTTTAGCAATCATTATGGGCGCAGGTCTTGCTGTTACCGGAACGTCATTACAGGGTATGTTTAAAAATCCTCTTGCCACCCCGGGAATTATAGGAATTACCGCGGGATCTGCTCTCTTTGCCGCTGTAGCCATTGTGTTAGGGAGTACCATTAAAAGTTTTCTTCCTGAAATTTTACATTATTCCTTAATTTCTATTGCTGCTTTTATCGGTGCGCTCTTAGTCATGATACTGGTATACAGCATCTCCTTTAAAAATGGAAAAACACAGGTAGTGATTATGCTTTTAGCCGGCGTTGCCATTGCAGCCCTGGCCGAAGCTACGACGGGATTCTTAACCTTTATCTCTAAAGACGACGAATTACGTGATCTTACGTTTTGGCGACTTGGGAGCCTTGGTGCTGCCAACTGGTCTAAAGTGATGATCCTTTTTATCATTAATCTTATTTGCCTGAGTCTCCTGTTAGGTAATGGCAAAGCCTTAAACGCCATGATGCTAGGAGAAGAAAATGCAAGGCATTTAGGCATTAACGTAAAACAATACCATGCTAAAATTATCTGGCTATCGGCATTAGTTGTGGGTACCTCAGTAGCTTTTGCTGGAACTATTGCCTTTGTAGGACTTATTGTTCCTTATATTTTACGATTGCTTTTAGGATCTGATTACCGACTAATTTTACCACTCTCAGCACTTTTTGGCAGTGTATTACTGCTAACAGCAGATATTATTAGCCGAACCACTTTAGCGCCCATCGAAATCCCAATAGGTATCATTACTGCTTTTATGGGCGCCCCGGTATTTATTTTAATTCTTCTTCAATTTAAAAAAGCATTGTAATGTTAGCCGTAAATCAGTTAAACATCCACATCAAAAACAGAAAGCTGCTTGAAGATATTAACTTTAGTATTCAACCGGGAGAGCTTTTTGTGATTATCGGTCCCAATGGCGCCGGTAAAAGTACTTTGCTTAAAGCCTTAACCGAAGAAATTAAGTATTCCGGAGAAATCCGTTTTCAACAAGAATCCATAAAAAAATGGACAACGGCAAGATTGGCAAAAACAAGGGCTAAATTTAGCCAACATCATCAACAGGATATTCCGTTACCGGTAAACGAAGTGGTCATGATGGGGCGCTATCCTTATTTTGTCAGTAGGCCGGGTATTACAGATCTAAAAGTGGTTGCGGAAAGTTTAAAGCTTACAGAAATGAGTCATTTTAAGGACAAATCATACAATCAACTTTCGGGAGGGGAAAAGCAACGCATTCATCTTTCCAGAATATTTGCCCAGCTCACTAATAATTTCCAAAAGAAATTAATGTTACTGGACGAGCCCCTAAATAACCTGGATGTTTATTATCAACATAAAGTTTTAGAAGTGATAAAAGACTTTGTAAAGAAAGGAAATATGGCTGCCATCGTAATGCATGATTTAAATCTTGCCGCCCAATTTGCAGATCGTATTGTATTACTTAAAGATGGTAAAATGGTAAAGTACGGTAATCCCAAAGAGGTGCTGACCTCTAAAACTATTTGTGATGTTTACGATTTTCCCTGCAAGGTCATGGCGCATCCGCTCGCAAAAACACCCATGATTGTTTTTGGTGAAGAAAAATCAGCTTCAATAATTCAAAATATAAACCCATGAGTACAACAAGTTTAAAACAGCGATGGGAAACTCTTAAAGAAGAGCAACCTCAACTAAGAATACGAAACGCCGCCCAGGCGCTTAATGTAAGTGAAGCCGAATTACTGGCGACAAAAATCAACAATGGGGTTACCCGATTAGTAAATAAACCTAAAGAAATTTTACCGGAAATTGAATCTTTGGGCAAAGTTATGGCGCTAACGCGTAACGAAAGCTGCGTACACGAACGAAAAGGAATATATCTAAATCCGTCGATAGGTAAATCGCCCGTCGGACTTTTTGTTGGAGAAGATATCGACCTGCGGATTTTCTTTATGCACTGGGCTTTTGCTTTTGCCGTTTCTGAAATGGCGCGCGGAAAAGAACGTCTTAGCTTGCAATTTTTTGCAGAAGATGGGATGGCTATTCATAAAATCTACCTTACGCCCCAAAGTCATGTTGAAGCTTATAAAGCTTTGGTAGAAAAATATAAGTCTGAAGAGCAAAATACCAAATTAGAGATTAGCGTTTTTGCCGAAGCCCCAAGGTATAAAAACGATAATGAAGTTGATCTTGCCGGTTTCCAAAAATCATGGGAAGAATTAAAAGATACACATCATTTTTTTGGATTATTAAAGAAGCACAATATTAGTCGTTCCCAGGCGCTAAGATTAGCACCCAGCGCCTACTATGCTGATAAAATTGAAAAAGAAAAAATTGTTAGCATGTTAGAAAAGGTTGCCAGGCAGGAATTGCCAATTATGGTTTTTGTAGGCAATCCTGGGAATATTCAGATTCATACCGGAAAAATAAATAAAACGCTATGGCATCAGCAATGGTTTAATATAATGGATCCTGATTTTAATCTCCATTTAAATATGGATGGCGTCGCTAATTGTTGGGTGGTTAGAAAGCCCACCGAAGATGGAATTGTTACCTCTATTGAGTGTTTTGATAAGAATGACGAATTAATTGTTCAGTTTTTTGGAAAACGAAAACCAGGCATACCCGAAATTAAACAATGGCAGGAAGTTGTAGCACAACTTCAGTAATTAAAAAACCCAGAAAAACCGCAAGAAATAAAACCAATTTTTTTAAATATTTTGAATTTCCCAATAGTAACCGGTATCGGGGTATTATACCAATTAGCGATGCCAGTAAAAATTATGTCATGCTGGAAATCATTTTAATCGTTCTGGCAGTTATTTGTTTTTTGATTATTCTGCTGCTTTATAAAGATGGTGGGATATGTTCTAGTAAGTTTTAAAGTCAGGAAAAGGGATTAAAGTTTCACTTTTAATCCCTTTTTTAGTTTGTGCCACACCAAGGAGTATATGGTGAAAAAGAATATTATCCACGCTCTTTTTATCCTAATTCTAGGTCTTAATATTCAGAAAAGAAAACATGGTGATATTACGAAACTTCAAGTTTTAAAAAAACAACTGCAACCAAACAAAATAATCTAAAAAAAATAAAGAAGTTATTTTTACTCCAAAGGGTGATAAACGAAACTTTTAAAAAGAATGTTTATCTTTGAGATTATGAGCACAGCAACAAAAACAAGTCATATCGGTAGAAAAATAAGCCGAATAAGAGAACTTCGAGGAATGAAGCAAGAAGACCTTGCCGCAGAATTAGGGATCAGCCAACAGAGTGTATCCAGTTTAGAACAAAGTGAGCATATTGAAGTTGAAAAGTTGGAAAAAGTAGCTAAGGTTTTAGGAGTAAGTAAGGAAGCAATTGAGAATTTTTCAGAAGAATTAGCCATAAATTTTTTTAATAGTTTTCAGGATAGTAGTAATGGGACTTTTAATAACCACTGTACTTTCAATCCGCTAGATAAATTAATGGAATCAGTTGAAGAAAATAAAAAGCTTTATGAGAGATTGTTACAGGCGGAAAAGGAGAAAGTAGCTTATCTAGAAAAACTAATAGAGAATAAATAGTGAAAACTAAAACATTCAAAATTAAAAAAGTATCTAGACCTATGGATATTTAAATGATTATCAAAAGGCAATATTTAATTCAAACAAATCAATGGATAATCACCAAAAAGAAGAATTGATGGTGAACTTTAAATTCTCTATTTGTGAATTTTCAAAAAAGATATTTGCAAAATTCTAATCAGAAAACATAATATATAATATCATGAATAAGATTATTTTAATATTCATTTTGGTAACCTCATTTACTTATGGTCAAAATCAAAAAATAAATAAAGATAATCCCGGGACTACAAAAACAGATGATTACTTAGAAGAAGATTGGAGAGAATTAAGTAAACATGGTCAACACGTTGAAGCTGCTAGTGAACTTATATTTCTTTCTATGTCTGATTCTACAAGAAATAAGCATGCGGACTATTGGCATATTGGTCAGGTATATGCTTTTGATAATCAATATAAAAAGGCTGTATTTTATATCAAAGAATCAATGAAAGGTAAATCAGAAAATGATGATGAACAATTCTGGTGGTATTACAAGGGCACGTTAGCTTTTCTTCAAAAAAATAAAAACGAGTTAAAAAAATATTATGACTTGTTAGAAAAAAATCATACAAACTATTACTCAAATAACGCAAAGGTTTTAAAAAGATTATTTGAAAATTTCGAAGAACCCTACTCGCAAGCTTTTCCAAAATAATAACTTTAGACACTGTCTCACAATAACGACTAACAAGTCCGCAATTGTCTAAAAAATTTTACAGGAAAAAATTAAAACGATAGTATAACTAATTTCCATCATCATTGTTTTAAAAATAAAATCATCGGTAAATAATGATTATATTCAAGCATAAATTAAGATTGGTTTATTAAATAATTATACCGGTTCTTTAAAACTGATATTATGAAAAACTGGAATTTTAAAGTCAAAAACAACCCTGCTGAGATAAAGAACAATTTACAATCTTCCCTTGCATCGGTTCACGGGTTTGTGATAGATATCAAAAGTGATAATAGCAGCCGCATCACCTTTAAAATTCGTAAACGATTACTGTACGCATGGTACATAGTCTACCACAACAATTTAGTGGTTAACGGAAAATTATCCAGAGCAGATAATCAAGATGAAACAGATGTACATATTTCTTTTGGCCAAAATATTCTTTGGAAATTTGTGATTTTAGCACATCTTTCTTTGGGATTAAGTTTTATAGCGGCAATAGTTTTAGGCTATAATAGTGGAAATTCTATATATTTATTAGCCGCTCTTACTTTCGCAATTGTCCTATTATTGTGGTTTCGATTACAGAAAAAACACAAGAATGATGTAGAAGAATATAAAAAATTACTCTCGGAAACGCTGGGATTTTAATATTCTAATAGGTTTATTTTTTAAGCAAGTAGATTGCGATTAGGAACGTGTACCATTATTCACCAATCTCTTCAAAAACGATAGAAGGCTCCTTCTTCATATAATTTGAAAAAATTTAGCCATATAGCATTTTTCACATTACGCTAAGCCCAAGAACATCGCTTTCATACCTTCCTGTAGTTCAGTATCATCCTGCCGTAGGCTATCAAATTCATTAGTTTTGGGATTATATTGATAGTCTGTTGCCCATTCTTTTCCATACTGTATAATTTCCCGTAAGGCTTCAATAATGCTCTGTACCTCGGCATTGGTCATAATGGGATGTAAAGACACCCGTACCCAGCCAGGCTTATCAGTTAAATTTTGATTCTCAATATCCTGAATCATTTTTTCAGATTGCTCACTATCAATCTTAAACAGGTAATGTGCCAGGCTGCTGGCACAAGACCATCCGCCACGTACCTGTATCCCAAATCTATCATTAAGTAGTCTAACCACCAAATTGTAATGCATTGCTCTTACGTTAAATGAGACGCAACCAATATGATCCTGTTCACGATTTCCCAGCACTTCAATCTCTGGAAATTCAGCAACACCTTCATAAAACAAATCAAGTAATTCCTTTTCACGCAACTTCATCATTTTAGGATCCATAAGCTCTTTGAGTTTTAGGCACAAAGCGGTACGAATTACCTGAAGAATACCGGGGGTTCCTCCATCTTCACGCGTTTCCAGATCGGTATGATACCCATAATCACTCCAGGGATTCGTCCATTTTACATTCCCACCACCGGGCGTATCCGGATGTATGTTTTGATGCAATTTTTTATCATAAACCAAAACACCACTGGTGCCCGGACCTCCTAAAAACTTATGTGGTGAAAAGAAAATAGCGTCCAGTTTTTGGTTTTTATTTTCGGGGTGCATATCAATAACTTCATAAGGTGCCGATGCTGCAAAGTCAACAAAGCAAAGCCCATTATAGGCGTGCATCATTTCTGCTAATTGATAATAAGGAGCAATAGCCCCGGTAACATTTGAACATGCGGTGAACGAACCTATTTTCACCTTTCGGTCCGCGTATTTTTTAAGCTGAGTCTCTAAGTTTTCCAAAGAGATTTGCAATTTTTCATCAGGTGCTATAAGTACCACATCTGCGTCTAAAGCTTGCCAGGGCACCTGATTGGAGTGATGCTCCATATGGCTGATAAAAACAACCGGTCGCTCTAAAGATCCAGACAAATGCTGCTTAGCTTTAAGCCCCATAATGCGGTGCAATCTGGCCAGAGCACCCGTCATTCCGGTGCCGGTGGTAACCAAGACATCATCTGTTCCTGCATTTACATGTTGCTTTATAATCGCTCTGGCTTCATGATAGGCAGTAGGTAGACGCTTTGCCTGTCTCACTCGAAAAAGAATGGGTGTTGGCCATTAAAGGACCTATCTTATTACAAATCACTTCTTCTATAGGTTGATACAACCTTCCACTCGCAATCCAATCAGCGTATAATTGGTTCTGGATTCCATAAACCGATTTAAATTCATGATTTACACCTATGGTATTTCGCCTAAAGCTTTGAAAATAAGTCTCCAGATTTTCTGACATAGTAGTTTTTTGCATGTTTTTCTTCATCCTCTTAATTATTGACCTAATACAAATATCGGGTCTCTTATAAAAAGAGAGCTTAAACAAGCATATAAGCCCTCTTTCAATATTCATCAAATTAATTTTAATCTGTTTTCAATTCCTGAATATAATTTCTACCCCCCTCTAATCAGGTTCATATGCTTTGGGATCGTTTAAATACCGCTTAAATACTCACCTGCAGTATTGATTAGTACGGAATACGGTTACAGGTTGCTTTGTTCCATTTCTAAAAACAACCTGTTTTATACTAGAACCATTTTCTGTACATAACCGATCTATCATCTAAATTAATTAGTAAGGATTAATTTTTTTCAGAACGCTTGAATTTTTAGACTTAATTAGTAAATATTTCCTTCAGTTTCTCATGAAGTCCCTCTTCGCGAAGATTCGTAGCAATAATCTCTCCCTCTGGATTGATAAGGAAATTTTGGGGTATCGCACTAACCATATAATCCTGAGCGGCCTGATTTTTAAAGCCTTTTAAATCAGAAACATGTTTCCATGGAAGCTTATCTTTCTTAATAGCTTTTTCCCACAGTTCACGCTTTTCATCTAATGAAATTGCTAAAATCTCAAGACCTTTGCTGTGATAGGTATTATAAGCCTTTAGTACATTAGGATTTTCTTTACGACAGGGACCGCACCAACTTGCCCAAAAATCTACGAGTACAAACTTTCCCTTATAATCCTCAAGGCCTATTTTGTTTCCTTCAAGGTCTACCTGATTTTTTATAGCAGGAACTCTACTGCCTACTGCAACCGATTTATACCCCTCTAGAGCTTTGGAAAGTTTTTTACCATAAAAGGAAGACTGCGCTTTGGGATCAAGCAACTGGTACAATTCATCGGCCTTATCTGGATCTGCATATTGAATATAACGCTCTGAAATAATCATAGGAGCTGCCAGACTACCAGGGTTATTAGATACATAAAGTTTAGTAATACTATCGCTAAATCTGCTCATTTCTTCCCACTTTTTATCCATCATCAACCGCTCATCCTTAACTAATTCTCGCTTTCCTCCTTGATTAAGCGAATCAAGCAGTTGGTATATTGGTCTTGCTTTACTTCGAATTTTTTCAAAATAGGTGTCATAATAATCCTGATACTCTGCATAAACTGAGGCTCCGTTTACTTTTGCTTTGTACAAAGAATCTTTTACCGCATTTATAGTAATGTCTTCGTTAGACAAAACAATACGCAAAGGCCACTCTGTTGTATCTGAAGTTTTAATGGCATACCATTTTGGGAAATCAACTTTCCCGCTAAAAGTAAATTGATCATTCTGAAGTTGTACAGAGTCTACCAGTGGTGAAGCTCCTTCAGGAACATCCAATTCTTCAAGATAAATCATCGCATCTGGTTGATTTTTAATCTTTCCTGAAATTTTGAATTGCTCTTTTTCTTCTGATTTTTCGTTGGAATCCGGGTTTTTACATTGCACCGCCGTCAAGACAGCGATACAAATACAAACCAAACTTAATCTATTCGTGCTTTTCATTATATTAATCATTATATCCTGGATTTTGTTCTAGTTTAGGGTTAGATTGTAATTCACTATTGTTTATAGGCCAAAGTACATCGGTAGACTCCCAGGTTTGCGGTTTTAAAGCGCTTAAAACGGCATCTGCCTTCCCTGTTCGTTTGAGGTCTAACCAGCGATGTCCCCATTCGCCAATAAACTCTACCTGGCGCTCCTCAAATACTTTATCAAGTACTTCTTCTTTGTTCATGCCACTTGCATACGCATCCAAGTTACCGTGGAGGGTACGAACCTTATTAAGGTCTTCCAGAGCCTCATTGGGCATATCCTGCTCTGCCCGTGCCTCGGCACGTATCAAATATTGCTCGCCTAAGCGCAACATAATGCTATATTGATTAATTGACCCACCTAAAGGTTCATATTTAGCAGGATAATAATAAAGCTCATTTTGATAACTTACGGTGTCTACCCAGGTCTCAAAACGCGCATCTGCATCATCAAATGCGTTCAAAGCAGTTTCAGTAAGCACATAAGTTGGTGTTTGCCCGGGATTAAACCACCGGCCTTCATTAACCACGGTAGAATTTGTATTTGAAGGTATAAGTTGCCAGATGGTTTCCTGATTATCAATTCCAAAAACCTGCTCAACATCATCTTCCAGGGCATAAGGACCGTTGATTAGCTTTGTCGCATAATCTTCTGCCAGTTTCCATTCTTGCATATACAAATAAACGCGAGACAACATCGCCTGAACCACATATTTATTAGGTCGCAATTTTTTATCACTGGGATATTCATCTGTCAAAAGATCCTCAGCACCTTTAAGATCTGTAATTACCTGTTCATAAACCTCAGCAACAGAGGCTCTACCCTTAGAAGCATTTTCCTTATAATCAGTAGAGGTGATTAAGGGTATCCCTCCATACATATTAACCAGGTAAAAATGTAGAAAAGCCCTTACAAAATATGACTCTCCGCGTAATTGAACTTTAAGATCTTCAGAAACATTAGGTGCATCTTCAAGTCCTTCCAGGATAGCATTTGCCGAATAGATAATATTATAGGTATCATACCAGTAATAATAATCCGGGCCAAAAGCAGTAAAAGGAACTTCATTAATATTATACGATTGATACGTCTGTGTAAAATCGTACAATTCGTCTGCACAAAGTCCTCCCATCACACTTAGACTCCCGTTAGAAATATTAATAGGATCAGTTCGTAACATAAAGTCTCCGTAAACACCATTTATAGCAGATATAGCAGTAGCATCAGAAGCAAAAACATCTGAGGTTGCTAATTGATTGTCTGAAAGGTCGGGTTCTAAATAAGCCTCACAACTAAAAAGTGTTAAAAGGGCTAACATAAAACAACTTGCTAGATATATATTGTTTTTCATAATGATTTTTTATGATTTAGAAATTGGTCTGTACCCCTAATGAAACTATACGTAAAGGCGGTGCAAAAGTCGATTTCGATTCAGGATCCAATCCTTTATAAGAGGTTATAGTAAGCAAATTTTGCCCCTGAAAATAAACACGTGCATTCTGCAATCCTACCTGATTCGCCCAGGTTGCGGGTAAACTATAAGATAGATTTACATTACGTAATTTAATGTAAGAGGCATCATCCCAATGGAGGCTGGAGCTTAGTGAATTAAAAAAGGCATTGCTGGTAGCAGTTGAAGGCTTTGGAACGCTTACCTGATCACCCGGTTGCTTCCAGTAATTAAGAACCGATTCCTCAAAATTTGACCTGTTACCTACTGCATCATAAACAGTGTTCAAATAATTGTAATCTTCTTGTTTTACAAATTGAAACAGAAAGCCAAGGTTCCAATTTTTATAGGTAAAATTGTTTTGCAGTCCCCCATAAAACTTAGGTAAACGATCTCCCAGAATCTTGCGGTCATCGGCATAAGTAATTTGACCGTCATTATTTAAATCTTGAATAGTATACATCCCTGTTTCAGGATCAACCGAAGCTAGATAACCTTTCTGACTCAAAATCGAAGATCCAACTTCATAAGTATTGGCATAAGTAGAAGCTTCCAGATCATCAAAAGAGACTAATTCATTCTTTTGAAAAGTGATGTTAAAATCTGTATTCCAGCTAAATGTTTCTGTATTGATATTTCGGGTATTCAAAGACAGCTCAACTCCTTTGTTACGTATCAATGCCGGAAGGTTTGCATTTACCGAAGTAAATCCTGTTTGTGAGGGCAACGGTAAACCTACCAGCTGATCTTTTGTTGAATTACGGTAGTAATTAGCATTTAGCAGGATTCTATCCTTTAAAAAACCTAATTCCAAAGCAACGTCAAACTTCAATACTTTCTCCCAGCTATAATCTAAGTTTGCCAGTGCAGTAGGTGTTAAAACAGTTGAAGATTCATTATTTATCGAAGAGGTTGCAGTCCATAATTGGTAATAACCATAATCCCCTATCCCATCATTACCGGTGGAGCCATAGCTAGCCCTCAATTTACCAAAACTTAACACCGACTGATCTTTAAAAAATTTCTCTTCAGAAAAAATCCATGCAGCACCCAAAGCGGCAAAATTCCCATATTGATTGTTAGGTCCAAAACGGCTGGAACCATCTCGTCTTACAGAGGCATTGAACAGGTATTTATCATTCCAATTATAATTAAGCCTTAAAAAACCGGATAAATACCGGTAATCTATATTGGAAACAAATATCGAATAGCTACCCGCTGCACCTATATTATCTAAAAACAAGTCTGACGAGTAATTATTTGCATCAATGGTTTGATTGTCCTGGGTACGTTTCATTAGCGTGCCCCCCAGTAGGGCAGAGAATACACCATTTCCTATTTGATTTTTATAAGTAAGTTGTGGTTCTATATTAAGCGTCTGGCGTTTGGTATCTCCTTGTTGTACATTAGGACTTCCCCAGGAATAATTGGCATAAGCCGGGTTAAGCGAAGTTGAAGGGTTTTTATTCTGCTGATCAAGATTATTGATGTTATAGCCTACTAAAACCTTAGCCGTTATGTAATCTGAAATTTCATAAGCCAGATTAAGATCCGCAAAAAGCGTGTTAGTCTTATTAACATAAGAAGCATTTAAGGGAGCTATGGGATTTGTAATCGTCCAGTTTAATGAACCATCTTCATTATAGGGGTTGAAGTTGGGTGGCGTCAAAAGAACGCTGGCAAAATTTCCGCCAAAAGAATTATTATCATCTGTACTATAGTTAGCCTGAAGGTTCAACCTAAAGCGATCGTCTTGAGATTGATAGCTATACCGGGAACGAATACTAAAGCGCTGATATGAAAAATCTCCCGGGTAAATAGTTCCCTCCTGGTTATACGATGTGTTTAAAGAAAATGAGTTCCTGGCAGTCCCGGTACTGATTCCGGCCTGGGCATTTACAAAATTGGCCGTCCCGCCAAACAAGTGTTCCTGCCAATTCATATCCAGATTTTGATCCCATAAGGTAAGATCAGGAGCATTACTATTGTCTGGCACAACACCATCATTCTCAAAAGCTTGTCTCCTAAGCGCAAGATATTCCGGAGTACTCAATAGATCCATCATATGGCCTACTTCTTTCACGCCGGTAAGCACATTTACATTAACGCTGAGTCCTTTTCCAGAAAGTTTATTGTGTTTGGTAGTAATCAATATCACCCCATTTGCTCCACGAGATCCATAAATCGCAGTAGCATCTGCATCTTTAAGTATACTTATACTTTCAATATCTGCAGGATTGATACTGTTAAGTGGGCTCTGGTTTCCTTTAGTAGGAAAACCAATATAACTGAATTGATTCATAGGCTCGTCACTATAGGGTATTCCATCAATCACATATAAGGGACGATTGGAGCTCCCTATAGAATTTTCTCCGCGGATGCGCACGGTCACGTTTCCGCCCGGGCGACCTGCTTCCTGAGTTATAAAAAGACCAGGGGCAGCACCTTGTAAGGCTAAAATTGGGTTGTTTACAGGTTGTTCTTCAATCGTTTCTGCATTTATCTGATTAACAGCTCCCGTATTAAAACGTTTTGAAGTCTCGCCGTAGGCAACCACCATAACTTCATCGAGCTCTGAAGTTTGTTCTTTAAGACTGATATTTACCACCTGTTGATCGGTTACCGTATGGTAAGCTTTTTCAAAACCCAACATATTAAAAACAAGTACTTCACCGGGTTCAGCTACGATAGTGTACTTACCATCTATATCTGTAGAAACACCGCGACGTGTACCTTCTATAAGTACAGTAACACCAAATAATGGCTCCCCTTTTTGAGAACTTACTATCCCCGAGACAGTTTGTTGTTCCACAACCTCTTTCTCTACAAGAGTTTCGTTTTTTTTACTAAAAACAATTTGCTTGTCCAGTACCTTGTAGATAATCCCTTCTGTAGTAAACAAACTACTCAAAATCTGCTCCAGAGAAATTTGATCTACAGATACATTCACCCTCCGATTAAGATCAATATCACCTACCCGGTACAAAAACGAATAAGGGGTAATAGTCTCTACTTTTTCAAAAAAGTCCAGAATGCTTATTTGCTTCTCGTGAAGTGTAATTTTCACATCCTGAGAATAAGAATTAGCCTGTATTTGAAAGATTGCAACGAAAATAAAAAGAATACTGAACCGCATAGAAAGATTCATTTTTGGCCATAGCAAGCTACGACACCTGTGCGTAATACATTTTTTCATACTTTTAAAGTGTAGAATTAGTGGTTTAACTTAGTTTTAAATCGCTGTTATGTTTACTAAAGGGAATGTTGCCGCATTCCCTTTTTTTAGTTGATCACAACAGTATTTTGTTTTATATCATAATTAAAAGGATAACTTTCGTTAAAAGATTTTAAAATCTGCTCAAGGCTTTCCGCTTTAAATTTTGCCGTAAACTTCTCTTTTTTTAAGGCGGTATTATTCACCTGAATTTGAACATCAAATTTGCGTTCCAGTATCCGGGCGATCTGGGGAAAATCAGCCTGATCAAAATAGAGCTGACCTTTAACCCAGGCAATGTATGGCGCAGTATTTACAGATGCAATTTCCAGACTTTTTGATCCCTGAGTGTATGAGGCCTGCATCCCCGGTTTTAATACAACTGCATCCTCAGGGTTTGCTGTTTGTTTTACCTTTACAACCCCATTAACCAGTACCGTATTAGAGTTTTTCTCATCAGCATAGGCCTGTACATTAAAATGTGTCCCCAACACTTCAATTTCCAAATCATCAGTATGCACCAAAAAAGGTCTTTTTGCATCATGACTCACCTGAAAGTAAGCTTCCCCGGTTAAAAATACTTCCCGATTACCTTCGGCTTTAAAGCCATTAGGATATCTAAGACTACTGCCAGCATTAAGGTTTATCAATGTACCATCTGCTAAAGCCACTACACTACTCTTCCCGTAAGGAACATGAATTTCATCAAAACTAATTATCACATTATCCTGATTTTTAGCTACATAAGTTAAAGTGTCACCCCTTTGTTCAATACGAACGCCATTGGTTTCAGCAATAACGCCTTTAGCTCCTTTCTCAAGTTGTTTATGCACACCTGTATCCAGATCTAATGTCACTACCTGCTCTGGAACAGGTTGAATTTCAAAAGATGCATAATAAAGTACTGCCCCACCCAGAAGAATTGCAAAAATGGCTGCAATACGTAATAGGTTTTGATAAGGATTTAGTTTCTTTACAGGGGGTACTTCCATAATTTTAGCGAAGAGTTTATCCTTCTTAGCTTGTTCAATCTTTAACCATCTTTTATTTAGCCTGTAATTCAGACTTAGCATTTCTTTAAAATGACTCTTATTGTCTTTGTCATTTAATAAGGAGTCAAGTTTCTCTTGCTCTTCATCTGAAAGATCTCCTTGAATGAATTTTTCAACTAATCTTTCAAAATCGGTATATTTACTCTCCATTATGCACTTTTTTTTAATTAAACGTATATAAAATGAATCACCCCGGCTTTTTTATTACATTTTTTTCATTGCGATCAAAATTTGGAATTATAGGTCATAAATTTCTTTATAGGCAGAGATTTTAAAACAGACTTTCTGTCTTTGCCACTACTTAAAATTTTTACTTAGCATATCTGTGCTATCTTTATCAAAGTATCCCTACATATCTATGTCTCAGTATTCTTTTAAAAACAATGAAAAACTTATACAACGCCTTCAAGCGGGAGATAGCGAGTGTTTTCAGTATATATTCAATGAACTCGTTGAACCCTTAACGGCTTTTATATACACGTACACCCAAGATGAGGCTTTGGCCGAAGATATTGTGCAACATAGTTTTATGAAACTTTGGGAAAAGAGAACGTCTCTGAATCCTCAAGCCTTCCTTAAAACATTTTTATTTACTATTGCCCATAACCGCTTTATCGATATATACCGAAAAGAAAAAAAACAGGTTTATTTAACAGATACGATATATCTAGAAACCGTTTTAGAAACGGAAGAATTGAACGAGGAAAATCTAAAACCGCGTTTGGAGCAAATAGATAAAGCTATTGAAAGCCTTCCCAAAAAGTGCAAAGAAGTCTTTTTACTAAAACGTCAACACAATCTGAAAAATAAAGAAATTGCGGAATATCTGGGGATTTCTATAAAAACAGTTGAAGATCATATATCCCGGGCGCTACGACTAATCAGGAAGCAAGTATTGATCTGGTTGATTTTAATTCTTTCCGGTTTTTTCAATTAAAAAAGAGCTTAAACCTGTAGTTTAAGCTCTCCCAAGTAAATTCAAGCAAAATCAAAATTTTGAAGAAGGCTAATTCAAATAAATTCTAATTTCTTTCTGAATTTATAGCCGTTATTGTTTAGGCATAAGTACACCTTCGATAATATCTGGTTCACTATTGATCAATTTTGCCGTAGCCATAAGATCATCTGTCGTGATACTTTCAATTAATGCGATACTACCTGCTCCGTCAGAAACCGGCATTCCCTTTTGAAGGTTATTAGCGATATTACTCAACCAATAGTTATTATTACGTTGGTTTTCTGAAACACCCTTCTTGTAATTGCTTTTTATTTCAGCCAACTCCTCAGCATCGATGCTCGTTTCCATTTTTTTCAATTCGCCATATACAATCTTTAACAACTCATCTGCTTTATCCGGATTACAGTTAAAGCTTACGCTTAAATTATAGTTTCCTATAGGTTCCCAGCTTACAGAACCGCCTACTCGGACACCGTAAGAACCTCCTTCTTCCTCCCGTATGCGCTCCATATAACGTTTATCAAGAAGTTGAGATAACACATAAAGCTCAAGGTTATTTTTCTTGGAATACTCCATATCACCATTAAAACTAACATTGATGGTTGTCTGAGGAGTCTCCATTTCTTTCTCCAAATGCACAGGTGTTTTCCCTTTAGCAGGTCGCATATTATGGTTTACCAACTGACCTTGCCTGAATAAGGTTGCCTTTTTTCAAGTTAATAATTTATTTTAAATACTGGTCTTTGTTCAGTAGCTAAGCGCTGAACAAAGTTTAAAAATTCTTGTGGTTTCCTATTTTTCAGTGAACCATGTGGCCGCTCAA
>NZ_JBSXOK010000064.1:0-258927 GCF_056859415.1 Zunongwangia sp. L-65 | reverse complement strand
ATAGACCAGTAAACCCTCTTTAGGATTACTAACAGTATACTTATCGGTTAGGTTTTGTAAATCAACTTTCGGTAATAAAACTCCTTTATTCGTACTTTGAATATGCAAAATAGCCGAAGGATCAGGATTTGCAGTTCCTATACCTACCTGTGCAGATAAATCAAGGATGCCAAAAGAATAGACACAAAGTATTAATAAAAAAGTTAATGCTAAGTCGTTTCTAAGAGGATAATGTTTCTTCATCAAAATTTATATTAAGATAAACTAGACGAAATTAATGTTAATTTTTTTCTTAATAAAAACAAAACGATTATTTACCTAGATATTCGTCTAAAGACACACAAACCTACTGTTCAGTATATTAAGATTTGTGTTTTCTTACATCTGAATGTAGAAAAATACTTACTTTTAGCTACAACTCCCTATCATTAATAATGAAGAATAAAAGTAAATTATTGAAATTCAAGGCAAGGTAAAAACCAAAAATATCTTATAATTGATTAAAACATTAGTCAAATTTTAGTTTATTTTAAAACTGCCCAAACACAATTTTTGTAGATGTTGGGGCAGTATAAAATAAATGTCACTTTTCCAGACCTCTTTGCAAAACCTGTTTAATTCCTTCAAGGTTTTCTGAAAAAGCCATCATTTGCGATAAGACTTGCGCCATTTCGTTTTTATCACCAAAGCCTTTTAGTTTATTATTCTTTAAGAAGGTTTCCTTTATAGCATCCCAACGCAATCTTTCTTCTTCAGAAATATTCCCACGCAATTCTTTAAACTTCAATAAATTGGCTTCTGCAGCAGCAGTAAGCGTTTGTGATTCATTTTCGTAATGTGATAACAGCAAACTGTTTACTTCTTTTTCATTCATTATCGGTACTACTTTAGAAACCAGTTTATTCATATCCCGATAGGAGCCCTGCAACTTAAACGCAGGCTCGGTTCGATATTCATCTTCTGTTCCTGCCGATTTTATATAGGTTTCGTTTACTTTTAAAACCGTATCCCTGATGCTGAGAACTTTTTCCAAAACCGATTTATAATCCTGAATTTCCTGTTGTGTGTGGTTGCCTTTTAATTCTCCGGCATCCGAATTATTTTCTACACGATCAATCAATGTATACACATCATCAAAATTTCTTGACCTTAGTTGGTGCAACACAGGATTTGATGTTAGCGAATTTTCCAACAAGCTTAATTTAAATAAACTTTCTGTATCGCCAATTATATCCCCTAGGTTATAGATATCTGCCCGATTAGAAAGCATATCCGGGATTCTAAATTTCTCACCACTTTCAGTATAAGGGTTCCCCGCCATGATGACACAAAATTTCTTACCGCGCAAATCATAAGTTTTTGATTTTCCGTTATAAATTCCTTCTATCTTTCGGGTACCGTCTGCTAAAGAAATGAACTTTTGCAAAAATTCCGGATTACAATGCTGAATATCGTCCAGATATAACATCACATTATTGCCCATTTCAAAAGCTAAATTCAGCTTTTTTAATTCCTGTCGGGAGGCCGAATTGGTCGCCGCTTCTGGATCTACAGAGGTCACCTCATGACCAATTGCCGGGCCATTAATTTTCATAAACACCAAGCCTAAACGATTGGCAATATATTCCATCAGCGTTGTTTTTCCATAACCCGGTGGTGAAATTAATAACAACATTCCCATCCTGTCAGTACGTCGATTCTCCCCTACACTTCCCAATTGCTTCGCCAAGTTTTCGCCAAACAATGGGAAATAAACCTGATCTATTAATTTATTCCGTACAAAAGAGGTTAACACCCTGGGCTTAAATTCGTCTAATTTTAGCTGCTCTTTTAAATCTTCGGTGACCTGATGTCTTGCTTTTCTGAAGGCGTGAAATGCCGGAACGCTATAATTGAAATACAACTGAAGTTTTTGTGTAAACTCATGAAAATTGAACTCAAATTGCCCATTTTTGATATTTTTATGGTCTCCTTTTAGTTCTGAAATAGCCGCAGATGGATCGATATGATTCACTTCCGGATTTTGCTGTGGAAATAAAATACAACAGGTCGCTTCATCAATATAGTTCACTTGATTTTCTAACAATTTCGACTTAGCAAAAGCCTGAAGCCATTGTTTAACCAGTCTTATTTTTGCGGAATACGATTGTAAACTTTCAACACTGTTTTTAAACTGAGATTCAGCTCTTTCTTTTTTGAGCATTTGTTGAAAATCATCGGCAAGTTTTTTTGCTAATCCGCTCACCACAAACTGATCATCACTTTGTAATTCTTCAAAAAGATATTGTGCCACTTCTAAACTTACTTCCGCAGAAAATAAACCTGTATTTTGTCCAAAATCACTAATAACCAGCTCTAATTCCTGAATCAAAAAATCATATTCGCGGGTGTTTGGAAAATATTTTAAGACCTGTCCCGATGCTTTTATCGAGTTATTGTAGCTCTCTTTTACCTCATTTTCTAGCTTATTCCAAAAATACCTCGCAAAGGCACGAATTTCAGGTCGCCATCTTAATATCCCTAAATCCTGATGTTTTTGCACCAAAATATGTAGAATTTTAGCCGCATCAAAATCATGAACGCCTTTTATATAACCTTCAGAATAATTACTGCTGCTTTCTTCCTGAATCACCTTCAGCAACTCGTCCTCATTTAACCCCGAAAGTATTTCTGGATTTTGATCTTTATAAATTTTAAAGGCTAAAAATGAAGAACGATAAACCGAATCATTTTCAGAAATAAATTCCTGATTCCAGTATTTTCTACTATTATTTAGAATTTCATTTTTCAGCTCCTGGTAAAAATCGGTTCCGCTTAAATGGTAAAATAACTTGTCGTCTTTAAAAACAATACTTAAATCCAGTTCCTGGCGGTTCACCCCGAATTTATGATTACCTAGTTTGATAATATTCTCGCCATCTTCGTAAAGATCCTGCTTGTCTTTTAGTTTTCGCAACGCATCTTCCCTACTTGTTTTTAAAGAAGTTTCAATTTCTTCTGCATTACCGGTATCGTCCAGTTCTCGTAACTGCTCTACGATATCGCGAAGTTTGTTAACCATAAGATCTGAAGCGTAATAGCCGTTAATTTCTGAAACCGATTGTAGACTTTCGGCTTTTTTGCCAATGCTTTTTAAAATACGATCTGAAGCAGTTTGCAGTGCAATGGCTTTTTTATTTCGCTTTTCGTTAATAGTGCTTTTTTTACTTTCAAAAGCATTATAAACTTCTTCCCGCTTTTCGATAATTTCAGTAATAAATTCCTCAAAATCGGCAAATTTACCTTCTAATTCTTCCAGTTGAATACTGACTTTTGTTTGAAATTCATCACATTTTTCAGGAGTTGAAGCGATATCCAGATAATTAATAATACTCTGATCTATAAGTTTTAACTGTGCGGCAAAATCGGCTTTAGCTTCTTTGCTCCCAAGCGACTTTTTCTTGTTTTTAATGGCGGCCTTAAGCTGATTTATCGTGGCAAAGATCAAAGAAATATTATCGATGATTTTGGTAGAATGCGACGTATCTTCGATATCCAGATTCGAAACTATATCGATAAGCATTTCCAGATCGATTGCGATCTGATTGACGTCCTCTTCCAACTTTTTCGCTTCAACAACTTTACTGATCTTATCGAGTTGCTGCTGTTTTTCTTCCACTTTATCATGATAAGGCTGTAGCGCTTTATCCTTAAGTAAGAATTCCACACAACGTCTTGAAATTATAGTGGTTTGCTGGGCAATTTCAGTCTCTAGCGACTTAATAAATCCTTCATTTACATATCTAATTTCATATAATCCAATCACCTCTCCCCGCAAGGCCCTTAGCTGTGAGAGTAATTCTACAAATTCGTTGATATTTTTAAAAGAAGTACTCTTAATTTTACTGAAAAGTTTTTGCGCTTTTTGCTGAATTTCCTGAGTTTGTTTTTCAGCGTTTTTCTTAAGCTGAATCACCTTCTGAAATTCATCGATCGCTGCATTGGCCGCAATATTGATTTCTTTTAACGGCTCGTTTAAAACAGCGGTTTCCTTTTCGTTTAGCCAATAATACGCATCTAAGATATTTTTCGAAGACTTGGCAATATCGGCATACAAACCGTCGTAATTATCTTCTTTACTCAGCAAGGTGATCAGCTCATTAGCTTCAGCCATGGCTTTAACGATATCCTTATTTCCAATTTTATACAGCATAGAATCCTGATGTTCAGATGGCATGATATCACCTTCCAGGTATGGTGTTTGCCAAATCTGGATCATATGATGTTTCGTTTGTTCATCATCAGCTTTAAAATAGCATAATTCGCCATTGGGTAAAATGGTGAAGCCCCCACATACAATAGGTGTTTTTATCTCCTGCTCGATCATATTATAATCCATTAGCAGATAAGTACCCTTAGTGGGCGAATAGAAAACATATAAAAAGTCTTCCCCGTTTGGAGAACTTATGGTTTCTTGATATTTTAGGGCCTGAACTTCATTGGAGAACAGATGAAATTCTCCCGTTTGCAAATAATAGCCATTCGGAAAAATAATACCCTGATCATCTGGCAATAAGACAGCGGTTTCTTTAATGGAATCAATTTTCTGAACCTCCTGCATTTTGTGATTATATACAAAATAGCGGGGCTCTTCCTGAAAAGGTTTGATTTCAAGTGCGATTAAATTTCCAAGATCGGCAAAACGAATTTGACCATCATCCAGGGTTTGATCTTTATACGCTACCGGTTCAGAAAATATGCCCATTCCGTCTTCGGTATTATCTTCGATCTTGATGGTAAGATCGCCACCAATGGTTTCTACAAAAACTTTATCTAAAATCGCTACATGTGAATGCTCCCCGTAACGTTGCATATCCCGGGTAGCTTCCTGCCATTTAAATTGATGTTGCTGCGGATATTTAAATTCATGCTCACTGCGATTATCAATATAAGTGAGCTTATTGTCTTTAATAAGCCACTTAAAGGTCTTAATATCGGTTACGCTTTCACTAAGCTGAAAGACCATATGTAAATAATTGCCGATCCTTGCAAACTTGCTAAAAATGGTATTTCGATAGTATTTATAAAGATTTGAAAAATCGGTTTTAAAGGTTGCATCTTCAAAAAGATTTAAAGCAACCGATCCAAAATGATGATCTTTAAATTCGTAAATACTAAGCACATCAGAAAGGCTAATTTCTGTACGTAATCCAAAATGCACGTTATAGCCAAAAATACAGGTATTTCCCAGTGAAATAATATCCCTGGCCACACAATTATTTTCGGTACTTATCCGATTATTGGCTATTAATTGCGTTTCCAGCGAACCAAAAACCGTTTTTCGGGCTTCATTCAAGGTATTAAGACGTTCCTGTAAATCAGATTTATGAGTGTTAAGACGTTTACGGATAATCTCGTACGTCCCACCATCTAAAGCATCTTTTTGTACCGGCTTTTCTTCGTTAGTATTCATTAGGTTTTGTGGTAAGGGTTAGGGTTGAATTTTAGTCGTTCCAGATCTAATCTGAAATTTCATCGTAAAAACAGGATGCACCCCCTGAAACTAGCCCGCCTAAAAGGACGGGCAGCTTCAGGATGACATTCCTATTTCATAATGTATTATTAACTAAACCTTTAAGGTTGAAACTCGCTGATCAGACAATCCTAAACCTTTAGCCAGGTTGAATAAATTGCCTAACATGGTTTGCTCATTTTGGTCGTTGGAACGACCTTTTAATTCCATGATCAAATTTGCAATCGTAAGGTTTTTGATATCTTCGGAAGAAATTCCGTATTTCTCTGAAAACTCACGCACTTTAGTTAGTAAATTTCCTTTGATATCATCACTCCCTAAGATCGAATCTTTTAAATCCTGAATATTGGTACTGTTTTGTACCAATCTGTCGAATCCTTTCCCTCTGGTAATCTGGCCAATGATCTGATCGAAGAACATGGTTTCTCCTCCAACAATATCAATCTTAGCCGCCTTAAGCGCGTCACTAATGACATGTGCCTGAGCATCGGCAATATCTTTTTGGATGTTGATATGTGCCAGATCTACCTGTAATTCCTTATCCAGTTTCAACTTAAATTCTTCGTGTTCTTTACCAACACCATCAAGTTTCTTCATTGCAGCTGCTTTTTCTTCGATACCTGCAGCGTCAGCAAGCGCTTTTTCCCTAATTACATCGGCGGCAGCTTTACCTTCTTTTCTGCTGGCTTCAGCTTTGGCCTCCATCCCTGCAGCTTCGGCTTTCGCTTTTTTCTCGATAATAAGCGCTTCCATAAGTCCCTGTCTTTCGCTGGCATCAGCTTTCGCATGCATTACTTCAGCTTCAGATAAACCAATGGTGGCTTCCTCTTTCGCTTTAGCTTCAGCAATGGTTTTTCTAGCTTCTGCTTCTTTTTCACTGGCTTCTTTATGCGCCTGGGCTTCGATATTAATTTCTTCGGCTTTTTGCTTGGCTGCTTCTTTTTGTGCTTCAGCAGCTTTAATGGTTTTGATTAATTGCTCCTGAGCGTTGGCTTCAGCAATCGTTACTTTTACTTGCTTTTCACGATCGGCAGTTTTAAAGGCCTGGATATCTTTCATATTCTCCTGCTCTTCTACCACTCCTTTTTCTAACATCACCCTATCCCGAATCACATCCTGAATGTTTTTCTTCTCTACTTCAAGAACTTTTTCTTTCTCAATTTGAGCAAGCGTCACAATACGTTCTCTCTCGGTAGCTTCCAGCATACGATCTTTTTCTACTCTTTCGCTTTCTACCGCTTCTGTCCGTTCTTTGTTTTTCGCCGCCACGATGATTTGACGGTTCATGTTTTCTTCAGCTACTTTTACTTTTTCTTCCGTAGCAATTCTAGCTGTTTCAGATTTTAAACGCTCTTCTTCCGCAACTTTACTCACTTCAGCATTTTCACGGGCTTTGATGTTTGCGATTTCACGCTTTTGCGCTTCTTCTTTTTCCGCCAATTGCTTATCTAATTCCAGTATGGCTTCACGCGCTTCCACATCCTGCTTTCTGATGGTTTTTTCTTCGTCGCGCTTAATAAGGTTCGCTTTCATATTCTGAACCGCAGTAAGCTCTGTAATCTTTTTAATCCCTTCTGAATCCAGAATATTGTCTGGTTTTAAATGGGAAATTGGTGTTTGCTCTAAAAAGTCGATCGCACAATCTTCCAGCGTATAGCCATTAAGATCTGTACCAATGATATTCACAATCTCATCCCTAAATTCACGCCTTGCTTCGTATAATTCGATAAAATCGAACTTTTTACCTACAGTTTTTAAAGCTTCAGAAAATTTAGCTTCAAAAAGATCTTCTAAAGTTTCGATTCTTGATGCACGGTCTACTCCAATAGTTTGCGCTACTCTCTTGATGAAAGAAATATCATTATTCACCCTTACAAAAAAGGCTACTTTAATATCTGCACGCATATTGTCTTTACAAATAAGGCCTTCGTGCTCCATTCTTTCGATCTGGATTTTCTTTACAGAAATATCCATAACTTCCACCTTGTGGAAAACAGGCACTACATAAAGTCCTTTATCCGTGGCTACCTTTGTACCGCCAAAACCGGTACGAACAATGGCACGGCCCTGCGGAACTTTTTTGTAAAACATCGCAATGATTGCGAAGTAGACTACGATTAGGAATAACAATCCCCCTAATCCAATTCCGATAATTGGTAAAATTTGATTCATTTTTTAATAAGTTAAGTTAGTCGTTATAAGATTGTACTAAGAAATAATTTTTATCAGCTGATTGCTTGATAATTAAAATTTTGTCCTGATAATTGAGTTGATGTCCATCCAGGGATTTTACGTAAATCGAATGCGAATCGCCATTAGCATAAATCTCGGCATTTCCCATTTTATCTCCTGAAATGGTGGAAAGTAACACCCCCTGCCGGCCAATATAATCGATTGCCTTATCGCCATCTTTATTCAGATTTTTAAAGAAACCTTTAAATGGTGTGGTAAAGATCTTGGTTATAAATAAAGAGGTGAAAAAACCGGCAATCATAATCGCAAAACCTAAAAAATGATCATACGTATAGGTTAAGGCGGTTGTTAGTGCCGTGGTAAACCACCAGATGAACACAAAACAGGTAAAGGTGAACATAAACGGAAGGCCAACGAAATTGAAATAAATCAAAAGAATTTGCCACCATTTTAGCGGTTGAATTCGTCTGCCTACCACATCCTCTTTATTCAGTTCGGCATTTGACACATCCTGGAATTCCATATTCGCACCATCAGTTGCCAGATCGGCATCGACATCTACATCGGCATCGATATCAATATCCATGTCGTACTCAAAGTCGATACCGCTAATCATGGTGAGCAACCAATAAATGATTAATAGAATACAGAGAATGCTTAAGGTAATATTTACCTCAGAAAATAATATGTCTGTTAAACTGGTCAATTTCGTTATTTTTTATCATCGTTTAAACCCAACTGGTCTTTAAGCTTGCTAAGGTCGTCTTCGGCTTTAGCTTCTGTAGTACTCGCAGCTTTTTCAAGCTCATCATCAATAGATTTCGAGGCGCCGGCAATATCGCCATAAGCTTCTGCCAGTGCTTCTTCCTGGGCTACTTTTTCTTTCATACGCTCCAGCATAGAAACGGTGCTGCTACTATCTATTTCAGCCATTTGCTTATTAAGGCTCTTAGTGGCATTACTCACTTTTACGCGCGCCTTAAGGGTTCTAAGTTCGTTTTCCCAGTTACTGATATTCGATTTGATGGTTTGAATATTTCGTTCTAACTGTGCTACATTTTCATTGAACTTTTTCGCTTCTTCTTCAGATCGTTCTACATGCTTTTGGGCCTCTTCTTTCTTAACCAAAGCTTCGCGAGCCAAACGATCTGATTCGGTTTTATCCATATCGCCACTTTGTCCTTTTTTAAGGATCAAAATCGCTTTATTATGATAATCCTCTTTTTTATCCAGGTATTCTTCCTGGTCGTTTTTAGCTCTAATCGCCAAGGCTTTTACCTGAGCCAAAGCCTCCAGATTTTTCTCTAAATCTAATTTAAGGTCCCTAATTCCCTGTTCGGTTAATTTAATGGGATCTTCCATTTTATCGATTGCTGAATTAGCTTCAGCTTCTCCTATCTTAAATAATCGTTTAAAAATGTTCATAACGTTAAGGTTTAATATTTTGAAAATTCTATAATTTTATCTGAATATTCACTCATCAATAAACTAAGTGAGTTTAACGATCCTTCTAACTCGTTAAGATCTAAGTTCTCTATTTGAAGGGTATCCCTAAAGATCACTGTTTTGCCAGAATCGTCCAGTACAAAGGCGCCATGAATGATATCTCTGTTTTTTTGCAGCAGACTTCGATAAATTTTTTCTGACTGATTATTAATCCTGAATAAGAACTGCTCCATAATTAAAATAGGCGGTGCCACGCCCAGGATAAGGTTTTTAATTGCAAAATTTTCTTTGCGAATCATTAATATTCCCTCGGCTTCGTTCTCAAAATCAATATTGAAGTTCAGCTCTAAAAGAAAATTTTTTGTGATCTGAAAATGATTTTTCATTTAGACAGTATTTTTTGATTGGTGTTAATTTTATGGTATAATAATACAAAAATCTATTTTGTTTTTAAGGTATTATTAACACAATCACCGTAGTAATTATTGCTGTAATCATTGGTTGTTTAGGTTAAAGTTTAAATTTCTAAGTCAAGCTAATTTTTTTAGCACATTACTGATTTGACTAGTCAAATCGATAAATAACCAAATAAATTAGTAATTATCAAATCTATTAGCTAATATTGTTAGATAAAGATACTATAAAAAATCAATATTGCAAATAATTTTAGCAAAATATGTCTCATTTCGGTAAAAATATTAGGAAGATAAGAAATGTCAAAAAATTAAGTCAGCAGGCATTTGCCGAATTATTCGAGCTAAAACGTGGTACATTAGGAGCTTACGAGGAAGAAAGAAGTGAACCGCGTATTGAAACCATTATTAAAATCGCTAATCATTTTAGCATAACCATCGATGATCTATTAACTCAAGAGCTAACTGTTAATAAACTATTGAAGTTTAAAGACGACCTGGCACTACAGGGAAGCTTTCATAAAGAAAAGTTTGCTGAAATTCCCTGTATCACTCCAAAAACCGAAGCCGATTACATATTATATTATGATAAACCTCATTTTATAGAAGACCTTCCTAAACTCCATTTACCGGTAGATCCTGATAAAGAATATAGAGCCTATTTAATTTCTAATCTGGAAATGACAAATAACGATAAGGCGTATTGTCCAAAAGACGTCGTTATAGGAGAGAAAGTTGATCCTAATGATTTTACCAAAATCGATACGAGCAGCCTGGTAATTGCACTGGTACACGGTAAAGTACTTTTTAGGAAATTTTACTATTCATCTTCAAAAATTATACTTAGAGCAAACAATACTAATATTGAAGATATCGAGATAGAATCTGGTGAAATTAAGGAAATGTGGCACGTTTGCTATACGTTTTTTAGAAGGCTTCCTGAAAATAATACAGTTGAAATTGAGCAAAAATTAAATTTTCTGGAACAGGAATTTATGAAATTAAGGGAAAAGTTTTAAAAACTCAAAACAAATTATTTCAGTCAAATCTCCAAATTATGAAATTCACTATTTTTTTACTCGCTTTTTTAGCTATTTCATATAGTGCCTTGTCTCAAAATAAATCGTTTAGTTATGCTGTGGTCCACAAAGGCGATAAAATTGGAAAGTTAGAAGCAATTAAAAAAGTAAACGGTGGAATTACCGAATATCAAACTGAAACCAATATTCAAACCCGAATTTTGGCCAAAATAGAAGTCAATTATAATTTCAGGGGCGTTTTTAATGGACATGAGCTTAAAAATACTGAAGCTCAAATTTTCTTAAACGGAAAAAACCGTACCAGTACTAAAACTATAAAGACAAATGAACATAACTATAAATTTTATGATTCTGGCAAGCTCCAAAAAACCATAAACTCACCTATTTCCTATACCTGTATCCAGTTAATGTTTGAGGAGCCTACCAGTGTGAAGAAAGCCTATAGCGAAGAAACCGGCGAATTTCAGTCATTACGAAAAATAGGTATGCATTCTTATGCTAAAGAAAACGAGAAAGGAAGAGAAAGCTTTTATCATTATAAAAACGGAATATTACAGACTGCAAAAATTGATGCTGGAATTATTGAATTTGAGTTGCAATTACAACCACTATAAATTTTCAAGCATTTCTAAAAGTTTCGTGCAGGTTTTCCAATTTCGGGTGGTACATTCAATCTTCAGTATTTTTTCAGCAACACTGTTATTTATATTTGATTTACTATAACGCTCGGTCGCACAACAAATATACATACAGCTGTTTCCTACTGTAAACGTATCGGGCGAGGCATCAAAAATTTCTAATTTCTGTCGATTTTCTAAAATAGGATCGGTTTTAAAAAAGCAACAGTGTAAACGCTTAATTTCCTCTTCAGCATAAGGATTGCTATCGATGATTGAACTTAAATTTTCTTTAGAAAGTACGATAGTACTTACCTTAAATCCATAATGATCTGCAATTTTCTGCTGAATAAGATTTTCCAAAACATCGGTATTTTCTTCGGAAGCTTTAAATACAATATTACCACTTTGGATATAAGTATTAACTTCCCCGATATACGAAATTTCACATAGCATCTTCCGAAGATCCGCCATCATTATTTTTTTATGGCCTCCCACATTTATTCCTTTTAAGATGGCAATATAGGTTTTCATAAAATTTAGATTAATTAACACCAAAAGCTAAATCCAGGTGAATTTATAAATAATTAAGAGCCTGACCATAAAACAACACCTACTTTTGCTAAATTAATTATCATATTCCTATGGAAAAAATTAATGACCCTAAAAAAATTGCTCAGGCACTGCAAGAGCTTTTAGAAAAAAATCATGACGCAGGAGAGGTGTTTAAAAACGGACTTGAAGATACTGAAAGTGATCTTTTAAAGAACTTCCTGCTTACCCAGGCGCAACAACGAGCTAGATTTACAAAAGAACTGGAAAGAGAAATCTACCAGATAGACGAGGTACCCCACAATGCAGGAACCTTTCAGGGAAGTTTGCAACGTACCTGGATGGATCTAAAAACAATTTTTAGTGATAATGGCGATGAAGTAATTTTGGAAGAATGTCTAGAAGGTGAAAAAGAAAGTGCTGAAGAGTATGAGAGGGCAATAAGAAAATATAACTTTAGTGACGATATTCTAAGAGTCTTAAATGGCCAATTAGATGAAATTAAACATACACTAAAAGCCGTATCTTCATTAAAAGATCTGGAGACCTATTAGTCTCCAGATCTAGGTTTTTTTATCTTTTTATAGGCACCATATAAACCGGTACTTCTGTTTTTTCTAAAACTTTCGAAGCCACCGTACCTACCAGTACTTTTTCTAAAGTAGAATGACTATGCGTTCCCATAACAATTAAATCTGCACCCCATTCTTTTGCATATTTAAGTATGCCACGATGGGTTTCCCCTATTTCTAAAGCCGTAGAAACTTTATCATCATTAAATTGCTTCTTCGCACTCTTAAGGTATTCCTGCGCCATTTCCTGTAATTGTGCAGTTACATTTAAATCAACCCCCATATTCTCGTAGCCAGGATAACCAAGAAATTCTGAATAATTGACGCCATAATGAGAGACCTCGGCTAATACATGAAGTAAACAAACCTCTGCATTCATACTTTTAGCCAGCTCATAACCGGCACTAGCTACCACCTCTGAATTTGGGTGATAATCGATGGCAATTAATACTTTTTTCATAATATAAATATTTGGTTAGGGAGCAACGCGCTCTTCTTTTAAATAAGCCCCGGTAGCTACCGAGGGATAAAATACAGAATAAGATTCAATTTTATCATTTATCTTTTTATTAATCATGGTGCGATTAAGTTCAGAGAGTCTCTCACATCCTGCCGCGGCAAAAAGTTCCAGAAAATCATCTAAAGTTTGCTGCTGATAATTTTTAACTCTTTTCCATTTATCCGCTACTACCAGACCATTCATTAGTCTCCTATCATTTGTAGCCACACCGGTAGGACATTTATTGGTATCACAGCGTAGCGCTTGTATGCAACCAAGCGCTAACATCATCCCACGTGCAGAATTACAGATATCTGCGCCAATACATAAGGCCTTAAAAATATCAAATGCTGTAAAAATTTTTGTTGCTGTTACGACTTTAATATCTTTCTTTAAGTCGAAACCATTTAAAGCGTCTACCACAAAAATTAAAGCTTTTTCCCAAGGCATCCCTACGTAATTAGAAAAATCTATTGGTGCAGCACCTGTTCCGCCTTCGGCGCCATCAACCGTAATAAAATCTGGTTTAATTCCGGTTTCCACCATTTTTTCACAAATCTCAAGAAATTCATCTTTAGAGCCAATGCTTAGCTTAAATCCAACCGGTTTACCGTTGGATAGTACTCTTAACTGTTCAACAAAGCCTAATAATCCTTCTGCATTATTAAATGCTGTATGCCCCGGGGGAGAAAGAACATCGGTATGCGGTTCTACCCCTCTAATTGTTGCTATTTCATTATTATTTTTGGAAGCCGGTAAAACGCCACCGTGACCGGGTTTGGCGCCTTGAGAAATTTTAATTTCTATCATCTTTACTTCCGGCCAATTAGCTTTTTCTTTAAATTGTTCAGGATCAAAATTTCCTTCTTCTGTTCGGCAACCAAAATATCCGGTACCAATTTCCCAAACAAGATCTCCGCCTAATCGGTGGTAATCTGAAATTCCTCCTTCCCCGGTATCATGAAAAAAGTTTCCTTCCTTTGCGCCTTTATTTAAGGCTTCAATAGCATTTTTGCTCAGTGCCCCAAAACTCATTGCTGAAATATTAAATAATGAGGCGGAGTAAGTCTGTTCGCAATCAGGTCCTCCTATATTTACGCGTGGATATTCTTTTTGAACTTTTGTAGGGTAAATACTATGTCGCATCCATTTAAAATTCTCTTCTTCCACATTTAACTGTGTACCAAAAGGGTGCGTTTCTTTTTGAAGTTTGGCACGCTGATAAATATAAGATCGGTGATTACGATCTATAGGTTTACCATCAGTGTCATTTTCGATAAAATATTGATGGATTTCAGGACTTATAAGTTCCAGCATATATCGCATATGCCCCAACAGTGGGAAGTTTCGTAAAATGGTATGCTCTTTTTGAAAAATATCATAGAGCCCTATGGCAAAAAGTACAATCCCGAAAATAGAAAAGCCCCAAACAGGCCAAACGATAGTAAAAATAATTAACCCAACGATTAAGGATACAATTAGAGTAAAGCGAATAGCTTCTCTCATGTCTAGTAAGTTTTTAACATTAGTATGAAATCACTTTATAAAGCTAATTAGCATTTAACTTTTTCTATGCTAAATTCATGTTATAATTTAAACCGGGTTTATCCTACAAAGTTAGAATATAGAAAAGAGACGAGAGAAAAGAGACTTGAAGAAGCAAGAGTAGAAATCAGAACTATAATTTTGAATTTTTTAAGCTGACCGCTTATAGCTGAGGGCTTTTCTGAAATTAGGACGGTTTAATTTAGATTTAGAAAGGTAAAAGAATCTCTTGTCACAGTGCTGTGGAAATCAAGATTTATCCATTCCGTTACGCTTCAGTCGAAATGAAATTTTTTTAAATTTTATAATAGGATTTTGCCATCCCCGACCTTGCAGAGATCTTTTTTTAGATTCAGTATTGAGTAGTTCGTATTTAGAAAATAGACCTTAAATAATGCAAAAAGAAGCAGACCACAACTTTTGAATTTTGGACCCCTATTGTCACGCCTGGGCAATTTGATACGATTCATCTGATCATTCAGTAACCTAAAGGCTAACGGCAGCTGAGTGATTTTCCAAAGAAAAATTAATGGAAGCCATAGTGGTAATTGGAAAAGGTATAAAGTGAAAAATGATAGTTAGAATGTAGGAAAGAGACAAGAAGCAAGATACAGAACTACTAATTTTGAATATTTTTTAAGCTGACCTCTTATACAGAACGGTTTAATTTAAATTTTGAAAAGTTGAAAATACCTTTTATACAGTGATATGAAAATTAAGATTTCTCCATTCCGCTGCGCTTCACGTGCCTGCCGCCGAGGCAGGGTCGAAATGACGATTTTTTTGATTTTATAATTGATTCTAGCTTTAAACTTTTTTTTAAATTCTGAACTTTTTTGACTACAAACTTTTTGAACTTTCAACTTTAAACCTTGAACATTTTAATTACTGCTTAACTACCATTAAACTGGCTTTAGCACCGGTAAGAAGATTCCACTCTTTTGAAACCAGTTGCTGACCATCCTCTCCAAAAACTTTCAGCATAGCTGTATTAGGACCAGATAATCCTTGATTTAATGCTTCAAATTCTATGGTATTAAAACCGCTTTGTAAAGTAACCAATATTGGCTTGTAGGAACCTGTTAATGCTAGGTTATTAAAAATCACCTCTCCGTTTACGGTGATTTTCACCCGATCTCCATCTACAAACTCATGATCCCTACAATATAATTCTACAAATTTACCGTTTGTTTTTACATCACCAAGATATTGATCTTTGGCATATTCACCTTTTGCTTTTTTGTCGGCTTTCCACTCTGCTGCAACACGATCACCTTCGGTTAGGAGTCCGTTTTTATCCTGACGCATATTAATTTTAGGCTCCTCCTTTTTCATAAAAATATCTTCGGTCTCATTATTCACTCTTGGAAGAAAGACAGAATTGCTACCGCTGGTCGCCGGTTTTATGGATCCGCCGGTATTCTTGGTACTCGGGATTTCCTGTGCCTGAATAAAATTAAAGGCTAAAATAAATAATAGTAAACTTAAACTTATCTTTTTCATTTTTCTGCGGAATTAACTTCAGAATATTAATCAAAAATATAGCCAAAAATAATCTATTTATATTGAATTACAGCTTTTTCGCCAGTCAATACTTATTTCTGAAAAATTCTAAAGGGCTTAAGAATAGAATCCTTTCTGATAGTTTGTATATTTAATGCATCTAACCCCTAAACTTTAAATCGATGCACGTTCATCATTTACTAAATAATAACTCTATTGCCAATAAGTTTATTGCCCAACTTCGGGATGTCAATGTTCAGCAGGATCGTATGCGCTTCCGCAGAAATATAGAGCGCTTAGGAGAAATACTAAGTTATGAACTAAGCAGTAAATTACAATATACTACCAAAGAAATTACTAGCCCATTAGGCACTTCTAAAGTTGAAGTCCCTACTAACGACATTGTAATCTGTTCGATTCTTCGTGCCGGCTTACCCTTACATAACGGAATTCTAAATTATTTTGATGATGCTGAAAATTCATTTATTTCGGCTTATAGACATCATCCTAATGATGATGACGAATTTGAAATAAAAGTAGAATATCTGGCCTCCCCCTCCTTAAACGGAAAAACGCTGATCCTTGCCGATCCCATGCTCGCTACCGGCCGTTCATTCGTGAATGTAATGCAAGCTTTAAAACAAATGGGAACTCCAAAAGAAATTCACTTAGTAGCGATCATTGGTGCTGAGGAAGGACTAAAACTTCTTGATGACGAATTTCCGCAAAATACGCATTTATGGATTGCTGCTATAGACCAGAAGTTAGATTACAGGGGCTACATTGTTCCCGGACTTGGTGATGCCGGTGATCTATGCTTCGGAACAAAAAAACAGCATTGATTTTTTCTAAAATGGATATCCAATCGCGAAATTAAAAATAGGACTGCCAAAATCATATGTCCAGCGTTCTCCTTGCGGTAAAGATGGATCGTGCATTGGTGCCGCAAGATCAAAACGAATCACAAATCCCTGAATGTCCACACGTACACCTACTCCGGTACCAATTCCCAGTTCGTTCATGAAATTAGAACTGAACTTTCCTCCCGGTAAGCTATCTTCTTCAGTAGAAGTCCATACATTACCTGCGTCGGCAAAAACAGCACCATTCACATAAGGAGGGAAAAGCGGGAAGCGATATTCGATATTGGCTTCCAATCGAATATTCCCGGCACGGTCAAAATAATCGGTATTCATCAGATCAGGATCATCCTCTTCTTCCGGTACGTTATCGGGATTATAGGTTCCCGGCCCTAGTTGTCGAATTCTAAATGCTCGTACACTATATGGCCCCCCAGAAAAATATTGCTTGGTAAACGGCATAATCTTCGAATTCCCGTAAGGCATTCCATAGCCGGCAAAAAGCCGGGTAGCCAATTTTTTACCTCCGCCCAGGTTTAAGTGATATCTAAAATCAACATCGGCCTTCGCATATTGCGCATATTCTAAATTAAAAACAGTTTGCGGATCTTCCTCAGAATTACCACTAATCAAATCCAACAAATTTCCGGCAATATCCAAATTAGTATTAACAAAAAACTGATGGGTATCGTTTTGATCCACCATTCCGTTATACGTAAAACTGTATAATGATCCTACAATAAACTGCTGATTAAAACTGCTTTGTAAATAGGAGTTCTTTTTCAAGATATCCTCGAACTCAGGAGTAGTATTGATTAAATCTACATAGGTTATAGCTACAGGATCAAAAGAATGGGTTACATAACGATTAGCATTCCAGATGTAGCCAAAAGTCGCAGAAGCAGATCCCAAAGCAAAAAGCTGACTACGTCTTAAGTAATCGGCATTTAAACTGATTTTTGTTTTTGGTATATCATATTCAAAAAAGTCTTCGTTAAACTGCCATGGAAATAATAATCGGGGAAAAATCAGATCACTCCCAAGTCCCAGCTGAATACTGTTTAAACCGGTATTATTACCACTCGCCACCTGAACTTCGTAACCAAGCCTGGCCTGAATATTTAAAATCTCACCTCCTTTAAATAAATTTCTGTTGGTTAAAGAAACGGCTAGACTTGGCCCCGCGAAATTATTAGATTTTGTTACGCCCTGTAACTCGGCCCTGATCGCTCGCTTGTTTAATGGAGATAAATAAATATTAGCCTCTAACGCACCTACACTGTCATTGGCTAAAGTATCAACTTCCTGATAATCGATATTGATAAATTTATAAGCACCAATAGATCCTAAACGTCTACTGGTCGCCCTGGAAATATCGGGACTATAATAGTCGCCTTCTTCAATCAAAACAAATGGGTCTAAACGTTTTGGTAAAAAAAATATACTATCCTGCTCCTGAAGAAAATTTTTATTATTAAAACGTACTTTATCTTTCTCTAAAGAATCCCGCTTTATACCGCTATTGGGATAAATATTTACTTTTGAAATTTTATAAGGAATTATAGCTTTCTCTGGTACATCTTTTTTTACTTTTAAGTAAAGATCAAAACGTTTATTGTCGTATTGATTAGTATCTGCCTGAAAAAGCAAAAATCCTGAATTAAAATTATAGTAGCCTTTTTCTTTAAGTGCTCTATCTAAGCGTTCCCGCTCATTTTTCATATTAGCCAGATCAAAGCGCATATCTTTAAAGAACTTGCTTTCTTCTACCATGGGTTTTATGTCGTCATAAATAAAGAGACTATCTTCTACCAGCTGATATTTTTCCATTTTATAAGGTGTGGTTACCCCTACATCGTAAGCAGCCGTTGCCGTCTTTTTTTTATCATTAGTGTTTACATCTGCACTCACCCTGCTATAAAAAAAACCTCGATTTTCTAACCTGTTTATGATTAAATCCTGCGTATTGCCAATTTCCACGTCACTTAAATAAACTGGCTCTTCACCTATTTTTTTATTTAAAAATTTGTTGATGAAACCGGGTTTTTCCCGTTGAGCTTTGTAATAAAAATATAAACCGGGATAGGCCCCTAAAAATTTAGAATTTGGTTTAGGAACAAGTACATTCTGAAGTTCTAACTTTATATTATCCAAATCTTCTATAGAAGTGGTATCGGGTATTAACGTAATATCCGCACCCCGATAAAGATATTCGTCTTCAGGAATATATTTATCTACGCTACAGGCATTAATCAAACCTAAAGCACATAAAAATATAATGCTGTAATTTCTTATTTTCATTCTTCCTCTTCTTCTTTTCTGGCTGGTTGGTCTTCTTGCTCTTCAGACTTCAAAAAGTTCTTCCACAGTTCTCGATATTCGTTAAATTCCCTTGTAAATATAAGTGCAATACCACTAACGATAAGTTGACCGTCGATAACATTTTCAAATTGATTTCTTCGGAATCCCCTAAGCCTAAATCTTCCGTCTTCTGTAAGCAGATATTCTAAACTCACATTACCAATCAACGGATTGGTTTCCTGCCTTCCGCTATTACTGCCTTCAATATTTACCTGACTTCCTACGCTAACGATCAATCGATCATCAAAAAGTTTCTTTTGGGCGCTCACATTAAGATCTGTTCGCTGTTGCGGGCCATTATCGCCCTGGTAATCGGTATAACTATCTACTCCAAAATTAAGTGAGACACCTGTATCCCCCAGCAATTTTTCAGAAAACATGTTTAACTGATCTGATAGCGCCTGACTAATGTTTTCCCGTGCAATAGCCATCGTCCCGCCATTACTACCATCAGTACCTGCATCTGGATAAAACCTGTTTAGTACCAGTAAACTGAATACCTGTTTATTTAATTGATTTTCCTGACTGTTTAATTGCTGTACCCTGCCGTAAACCTGGCCTCCAATAGCTCCTTGTGAATCTTTTGGCATATCTAAGCCAAAACTTAGTTGAGGTTGCATTAATTCTCCATCTACGTTTAGATACACCATAAATGGTAATTCCTGTCTATACCTGTCCCGATCATTATCGCTACGACCGGAAACACCGGCAGCCATAAGGGCATAAGCTGAAGTTTCTACTTTATAAATCGCCCTTACATCTAAAGTAGCATCAAAAGGGTCTCCACTCCAACTTACCGAGCTACCATCGGCAATTTCAAATCTACGGCTTACCAAGTTATAAAGACTCATTTCATAATGACCATCGGTAATAGTATATTTTCCGCTAAGTGTTGTTCGACCATTTGGAGAAATACCAAAACGTAAATCTCCATTTCCCTGAATTTGAAGATTATCGTTTGTTTGTTCGTTTAGAATGACATTAATAATCGCTTCCTCACTAATTTGTAATTCAGCATTGATATCGTAACCACTAAAAACGTAAGATTGCTCTTCGGTTTGGGTAAGAATATTATCTGGGTCTTCTTTATTTACAAAAACTACGATCCCTTCTCTTTCCTGCATTTGCAATTCGGTTTCAGGAACTACATAAGTTACATCGGTATTTTCACCCACTTCAAGTTTAAGCTTTAGTTTGGGTAAGTTGAGGTCGCCTTTTAAAGTTGCCTGTGCATCAAAACTCGCTGTTCCGTAAAACAGGTCGTTATCCTCTTCGGTAGAGTTAAGAACATTAAAGTCGTTTGCTTCAAAACTAAGATCGAAGGTTGGATTAATAAAACTCTCGGTGCCTAACTCGCCATCAACCACAAAAGAATTGCCTTTGGTATCGCCTATCTTGAAATCATTAAAATAAACGCCATTATTATCCAAATCTAGGGTTTCATTTTTAAAAACAAAGGGGGCATTAAGCATCGAAACCGTAAATTGAGCATCATTGAAATTTAGTTTCCCGGAATATTCAGGATTTGCAACCGTACCATTTAGTTTTATATTTCCATTAAAAGAACCTTTACCTTCTTCTAATGCACCAAATGAAAAACCTGTTACCGCTGCCATTTCTACTTTATTAAGATCAAGGTTCATATCCAGATTTGCGGTAGAATCTGCCGCTTTATAATTACCTGTCAAGTCCATATCTACCGCCCCTTCTTTCATTGCCATTTCAAAACGGTATTTTTCAGATCCTTTTGCAATTCCGCGGAGTGATAATTTTCCAAGATCTACACCCATCGATTCCAGCTGTTCAATATTTAAATCTGCCAAAATACCCGTTTTACCAAAAGGCTCTACGAGCGCAAAACGGCCATTCATATTTCCTTTTGCCAATTTTACTTCTGGATTAAGGAAGTTTAAAAAGGCAGCCAATTTAAAGTTATCAAAAAGCAAGGTGATATTGTCTAAATTTCGCTCATTTTGCTGATTTACCAGTTCCATAGATTGGTTTTCCCTCGAAATCCTGAAATTTTCGAACTCAATAGATTTACCGTCATATAAAAGCACATTACTTTCCTTTACCTGCCACAAATTTTTATTTAGGATTAGTTTTTCATTACTAATCTCGTATCTAAATGTATCGTCGTTTTTTGACAATTTTGAAGATACATTGACCAGGGTATCCTCGTCGTACACCGAATTAAAGTTTAAATTGAGTATGCGGTTGGCAAGGTTAGCTTTTAACTGCGTTTTCTTTAATTCCAACGGGCCTGCACTAATCGAATTAAAACCAAAGCTAAAGTCAAGATCCTTACGGTCTGATTGTACAGTAATTCCCAGACTATCGATTGCTGCACCATAATAGTGGGCAAATGGTACCTTAACATCTGCATTTAATTTATGCTGTTTTTCGTTAAAATCTACATCGATCTTAACGGTATCCAATTCCTCTAAATTTACCAGTAGAACTTCGTTAAGAATTGGTGCCTGACTTATAGTTCCTTTTAAATACAAATTTACCGGATTTTCGACCGTATCGGTTAAGTCGTCTTCGGTAAGATAATTTTGATAATGTCTTTGTAATGCCTGACTAAATTCTACCGGACTTGCATTAGACTGCAGGTTTAGATCCAGCATTTTATTTTTCACCTTTACAGAAGTCGTATCTGGAGTCACAAAAGCCGATGCATTCAGGTTTCCTAATAAATAGGTTTGGTTATCATAAACCGCCACACCTTCTTTAATCTCGGCAGAAGCTTTATACGTTTCGCTATTTCCTTTAAAATTGCCACGCATTTTAAATCCGGTTCGTATATTCCTGTTTACAATCCCCAGTGCGGCCAGATCTGCCCCAGCAAGATCCAGGTTTACAGTAACCTCTGGCGAAACTGAATCTAAAACCACATTTGCTAATAAATCAGCATCCAGATTATCATCCCTGTAACTGCTTTTCACATCACCACTACCATCGTTAATATCACCGGTAATTTTCAAATCTGTTATGGGATAATCATTGTAGCTAAAATGACTAATATTGGTTTCTAGTTGCGCATCTAGCGTATTCATTGTATTACCACTTCCCTTTGCCTTTAAGTTAAGGCTTAATTTGCCTAAAGCAGGATTTTGTAATAATTCTCCCAGGCTTAGACTATCTACTTTTACATCTGCCTGGAAAGCGATTTCCTGAGTATTTTGAAAATTCCCTTTGGCCATAATGTCCCCAAGGCTTGATTTTAAAGTGGCATCTGCTTCAAGATCACTTGGAGTTCCCGCCAGGTTCCCGGATAAAGCAAGGGTTTTAGGTAAATAAATTCCCATCTGCTTTTCGTCAACAAAATAATTAAGATCAGATTTTGTAGAATTAAGTCTAAAACGCGGAATATTAAAATAAATATGATCGGGATCTGTCGCATTTCGAATTTGACCGTTCAAGGCTACATTTGTTTGACTCCCCCAAGAAATATTTGCTGAAGGGATACGAATATCAGAAAGTTCACCTTTTGCACTTAAACTTCCGGTAAGCAATTTACGGCTTAATGCCTTTAAATATTGATTTTGTTGAAGCGAGGGCTGAAACCTGAAAACTTCATTAATATCTAACTGAATTTCAGAAAGGCTGGCCTCTAAACTCGTCTTTTCAGGTTCTTCTATAAAACGTTCTAAGGAAGCATAGTTTAATTTTAAATCTCCCTGAAGCTGATTGTTATTTAGAGAGAAAATGAGATTTTTCACATTTAAAGCAGAATTATCCAACGTAATTTCCGTGGAAAATTCGCGAAGATCCAATCCTGAGGCTTCCTGAAAACTAACCTGATTAATATCGGCATTCAGCTTGTGATCGGCTAGGGCTATATTTCCTGTTTTAAGTCGAAGATTTCTAAACTTTAAAGCGTTTGGGTTAAATTGACGTTGTTCTATTTTAGCACTATCTACAATGTAAGCAATATTATTCTGCGCTAAATCGATACGTTTAACGTTAATTTTCCAGGCCGGCCAAACAAAACCTGTAGTATCATTTTTAATCGAATCCTGAGGCTGCGATTGCGCCGTTTTGGTTTGCATTCTTAATAAGACATTCGATCTTTTTAAACTTATATTATTAAATTGAATTTCGTAATTGCCAAGATCCATTTTGGGCATTTCTGCGATAAATTCAGGAATATGGACATCGGCCAGTATTCCGCCTGGCTCAGACTGGTATTTGGCATTTACATTATTTAAATTTAAACGATCTACCACCACCAAAGGCATAGGAGTTTCTGTATCTTCACCTGGCGGTAAGGTTTTTAGTTGCCGGTAAACGATCATGGTATTGCTTAGGGAGGCATCTGCGACCTCAAATTGCATATTTTTAAGGTCTGTTTTTCGCATAGCCACATCGAGTTCTCCCAGTTTTAACTGTGCTTCCATTCCGGCTACCTGATCGTTATAATTCAGGATAATATTTTGAAGGTTCACATCCCCAATACTAATATCCATTGAAGAAGAGGTGGTATCCTGCACTTTTGTTTGCTGGGTATTTGTAGTGTCCGAAGCGGCGAAAGCATCAACTAAAAACTGAAAATTATAACCCGAAATAGAATCTTCACGGTAGATATTAGCTTTAAGCCCTTTAAGATCCAGATCATTTACTCCAAAACCACTACCTTTAATAATGGGCCAAATGGGAATATTTGCCTCCAGATTGTGAGCATAAACCAAGGTATCCCCTTTTTTATCTTCCAAATAAAGTCCTTCTAAACTTATAGCTCCGCCAAAAGTGATAAATAAGCGATCGATTTCGACTTCCGTATTGGTTTTGTTTTGTATGGTAGAGACTACTTTATTTACAATAATGTTTTGTCCCCATGGACTTCTGATAAAAAGGATAAGTAATACGAAGAAAATAAGGATACCGGCTAAGATCCTTAGCGTAATCCTCAAAGCTTTTCTAAGTTTTGGATGCTTCTTACTCAAATTTATGGTATGTCTTAATTATTGGCGAAAAATGCGTCTGCAATTAACTACTAAGAAGGCATATTTTAATCGATATTCTTATAATCTTCTGTTAAAATTAAAATAACCCCATCTGTGGAACAAATTCTACACAAGTTTAGAAATTTTCATCACTTTATTTTTTATGGATAGACAATTTATAAAAATAAAAATTTTCTATAAACAACAGTAAGAGCCTAATAAACAAAGGACTTACAGACTAATTAAACTATAGGAACAAAAATTTGGGCAAGTTTTTGAAGGCTCAGAAAGCTAAATGTGAAAAAAGTTTAATAACGCGTTAAATATGCTTAAAACTAAATTATCTAATAAAATTCTGCGTTGTTTTAGGCCATTGTTTGACGGAAACGTTGGGCGTTTTATTAAACTATTAACTACTTAAATAATGATAAAAATGAGAAGAAGTTTAGCTGTAACAGTTTTTTCAACGGCCCTATTGGCCTCATGTGTTTCTAAAAAGAAATATGTAGCATTAGAGGGTGAGCTTGACAATACCAAAAGTACCCTTCAAAAAACCAGAGTAGAAAAAGAAGAAATTGAAGAAAAATATGCTGCCATCGAAGCACGAGTTGCAGATTACAATGCGAAAATTAACTCGCTTAGATCATCTAACGATGAAAAATTAGAAATGAATGATGTAACTGCTATGTCTAATAAGACGAAAGATCGCATGAGAAAAACCATTGCTAAAATGGATGCATCTGAGCTTGAAGGGGTAGAAACATTAGAGGATTCTATTAACGCGGCCATTTCTTATAATCTTAAAAATGAGATTACGGAAGGTAAGGACGGTGACGATGTAGATATCACCGTAGATAAAACAGTAGTGATGATTAATGTATCAGATAAATTATTATTTAGAAGCGGTAGCTACAGGTTATCGAATGATGCACAACCACTACTTAAAAAGCTTGCTGAAGTAATTAATAGCGAACCCTCTATGGAGGTTATGGTAGAAGGTCATACCGATAATCGTACAATGGTTGAAGATTCATGGTTAGAAGATAACTGGGACCTTAGTGTACGACGAGCAACAGCCGTTGTTAGACAATTACAGGACAAGTATGATGTAGACGGAGCTAAACTTATCGCTGCCGGTAGAAGTAGCTATTCCCCATTAGTTGAAAACACTTCTAAAGACAATATGGCCAAGAATAGAAGAACAAGAATTGTTGTTATACCTAATCTTGATAAATTCTTTGCAATGTTAGATTCTGAAGGAGAAATATAACAAAGCCCTTAAAGTACTTAAAAAGGCGGAACCTTGGGTTTCGCCTTTTTCTTTTAAAAAAAATTAATAGCACCAATCTACAGTATGAATTAGATTTTTTTACAGTTTTAAGTACGCCCATTCCTCCTATAAGAATAAAAAAGTACGGTAAAAATTATTGCGATTATCTAGTAATTCCAAGAGTATAGGCTCATCCCATTCTTCCAAATCACTCCATTGAACAGCTGAGATTGAATTTCGCCTCAGCGAAAAAAGAATGTAAAATGAGGTCTTCTTTTTAGCCATTGGAAATTTATCATTGTTTCTAATGATAAAATTAGTCATTCAATAAATTGCTCTTCTTAAACGTTATGCCTTCACTATCAATCTCAAAATATTCTGGCAAATTAGGTTAGGTTAATGAAATATCTTTTTTGGTTATTTATCATTTATAGCAGTGTTGCAAATGCGCAAAAAATAAGCGGATATGTTTATAATAGCGAGGGAATCGTTCCTAATTTTAAAGTAGAAAATAAATCGAAAGGTTTTTTTGTGGAAACAAACCAGGATGGTAAGTTTTCAATTTCTGCCAGTTTAGGGGACAGCATTCGTTTTTCGTCTATCAATTATGACACCTACATTTTTATCGTAAAGAAAAAGCATTTTGAAGAAACCGTAGTGGTCGAATTAAAAACAAATAGTCTGGAAGAAGTAAAACTTACTAACGGTAAAATTTTTAAGACCCCGGTAGCGCAATTGGATGATCAATTACTTAAAGGGATACAAAATGATATTACTAAAAACCCGATTTCATACAGGCCTGGCAATGGCAACTTACTTGAAGTACCTCGTTATCTCGCCCGACTTTTATTCCCAAAGAAAAAGAAAGAGCAAATAAACACTAAAGCAACCTATCCATTAAGATTTGAACATTTTGAAGCCATTTTTAAAAGCGACGAGCTTTTCAATACAGAATTCTTAACGAATGAACTTTTGATTCCAAAAAAATACCATAACATGTTCTTTAATTATCTGCAGACGAAAAATTATACTTCAGCACTTTTGGAAGAAAATCAAACTTTAGACTTTATTGAAAGATTAAAGGAATCTGCCAGAGAATACCGGGAAGAAGTACTCTCTAAGCAATAGGTAACAGCTTTAATCAAGAGTATTAAAAAATAAAAATCCCTCGCAAAACGAGGGATTTTATTGATTTTATATAAAACTGATTAAAATTCTTTATTAATCGCCATTCTTAATTTTCTGGAATAATCTTCTTCTAACCAGTCGCGGTAATTCTTAGTACTTTTAGAAATACAATACGAATATTGCTTAATTCTGGAAGAAATATCATCCTTTAATTCTTTTGCTAAAATCCGGGCGTCGAATACATCTTCACTATTCTCCACACACATTTTCACATGTTGCTCCATAGACCATTCCAATACCGCCTTCGATTTAAGTCCGCGTTTTATAACATCGTCATAGGCTGCTTCAACATCAAAATCGACACTATCAGAATTTGCGAATTGCTGGCGTAGTTCCGGTGGCATTTCATACTTAAACTCACGCTCAATTTCCTCATCACTCAATAGATTTTCAAAATAGAAATCTGGCGAACGGAAAATCTGTTTCCAGTCTACCGGTGCGCTCCAGTGTCCAAAACGTGCCATATTATTACCAAGATCGATCACGTTAAACTCCTTTTTACCTGGTAAAACACGTGATCCACGACCAATCATCTGGAAATACAGCGTTAGGGATTTTGTCGCGCGATTAAGAATAATGGTATCTACCGTTGGCTCATCAAAACCGGTCGTTAAGATACTTACCGAAGTTACAATAGCATCTGGCGTATGTTTAAACCACTTTAAAATCTCTTTACGGTCTTGTTTGCTGGTGGTATTATCAAGATGTCGAATATTATACCCGGCCTGTTTAAAGGTATAATAAACTTCTACTGAAGTATTAATACCATTATTAAAGATAAGAGTTTTCTTTCCTTTAGAGCGCTCTAAATAAGCATTTAAAAGCTTCTCCTGCATAGACATATTCGTGTACAACTCTTCCGAAGATTTTACGGTATAATCTCCGTTCATACCCACTTTTAAAGCTGATAGTCCTACATTATAGCTATAAATATTTGCACGCGCTAAAAAGCCTTTCTCTATTAACGAAGAAATAGAATCACCAACGATCAATTCGCGGTAATTATCCTTCATTGGTAATTTAATATTGGAACTAAGCGGAGTTGCCGTTACACCAAGGATAAAACACTTTTCAAAAAACTTAAATAGTTTTCTAAAACTGTTGTAATGTGCCTCATCGATAATTACCATCCCAATATCTTCAAGATCTAGTTTATCATCATGAAGACGGTTATTTAAAGTCTCTACCATTGCTACAAAACACATGTAGTCATGTTGATCTGGTAGTTCTTTTACTTTACTATTTATAATTTTATTCTTAACCCCAAAATCGGTAAGCATTTTATTGGTTTGCTTACAAAGCTCGATCCGGTGTGTTAGGATAAGCACTTTCTTTTCGGTACGCTGAATATATTCCCTTACGATTTCAGAAAAGATTACCGTTTTCCCTCCACCAGTAGGTAACTGATATAAAAGATTATAGTGCTCTGGATGTTCATCTATAACACTAAAAATCTTATCTATATCATTCTGCTGGTAGCCATAAAGTTGCTTATCTACCTTCTTCTCGCTAATTCCTAAATCTGAAACTTCCATATACCCTGTTTTAATCTGCAATTTTGCAAAAATAGCGCATTTTTCAGGTTTATAGAAATTATATGCCCAGAAATCGAGATTTGGTGCATAATTCTTTAATCTTCAAACAAATCTGAAGAAAGATAACGGTCGCCACGATCGCAAATAATGCTTATAATCACTCCTTCTTCTAAAGAATTACATAATTTTATTGCGGCGGCTGTGGCCCCCCCACTACTCATTCCAGCAAAAATCCCTTCTTCTTTTGCCAGGCGTTTAGTCATTTCCCGGGCTTCGGTTTCACTAACCTCGATCACCTGATCTACTTTAGATTCATCAAATATTTTGGGAAGATAGGCTTTGGGCCATTTTCTGATTCCTGGAATACTGGAATTATCCGTAGGTTGCACCCCAACAATCTGAATATTTTTATTTTGCTCTTTTAAATAGGTTGAAGTTCCCATAATAGTGCCTGTAGTTCCCATGCTCGAAACAAAATGAGTCACTTTATGATTGGTATCTTTCCAAATTTCTGGACCTGTAGTTTTGTAATGCGCTTTCCAGTTATCCTCATTACTAAACTGATTAAACATAAAATAGCCTTCGTTTTCAACTTTAGCTTCTGCATAATCCCTACTACCTTCAATACCATCCTTAGCACTGGTTAAAGTTACTTTTGCTCCATATGCCCGCATGGTTTGCACCCGTTCTTTGGTGGCGTTTTCTGGCATCACCAATTCGATATCCAGTTTAAACATCGAAGCAATCATTGCCAAAGCAATTCCTGTATTCCCGCTGGTTGCTTCAATCAATTTAGTATTTTCGTTAATTTCTCCTCGATCCAGTGCACTTTTGATCATATTATAAGCTGCACGATCCTTTACACTACCGCCCGGATTTTGTCCTTCTAGCTTAAAATATAATTTTACTTTCGGATTTTCAACCAGCGTTCTGGCTTCGACTAAAGGTGTATTTCCTATTAATCTAAATATTGATTTACTCATGTTGAGCTGTATTTTTAATATTAATTTGCGGTGTATGTGAAACCATGGAATTTGCAGGAACAGATTTGGTTAACCAAACATTCCCTCCTATAACGCTATTCGCACCAATTACCGTTTCACCACCAAGAATAGTGGCGTTGGCATATATGGTCACATTATCTTCAATGGTTGGATGACGTTTTAATTTGCGCAGATTTCGATCTACATATAAAGCTCCCAGGGTTACTCCCTGATAAATTTTTACATTGTCATTAATAATCGCAGTTTCCCCAATGACTACTCCGGTTGCATGGTCAATAAAAAAGGGCACGCCAATTTTGGCACCGGGATTAATATCCGTTCCTGTTAAGTTATGCGCACACTCGGTCATTAATCTGGGTACCAGCGGTAACCCAAACTGGTAAAACTCGTGACTTAACCTATAAATGGCGATGGCAAAAAAACCGGGATAAGAGAGACAAACTTCTTCAACCGAATTTGCAGCAGGATCATTTTCCGCAATAGCACGTGCATCTGCATTTAATTTTTGAAGAATTTCCGGGAGTTTTTCTATATACTCTTCCCAAATATTTCTACAAGGCGTATTAGGTTTCCAACAAACAAGATCTGCAAGTGTTTCAAATTCCTGTCCTAATTTCTTAATGTTTTCCTCTACTTCAGTATCTTCATCAAATAAAGTGTAGAACAAATGTTTGGTAAAAGCTTCTGTTCTTTCTTTAATTTCAAACTTAAGATTCGGTAATTTTTTATTGTTTTTTATCTCTTTAATTACAGTATCCAGATTCATTTTTGTCTCACAATTTTACTTCAAAAATAATGATTAAGATTGCAATAGTCGAGCGAATATCTTAAAGCTTTCAGTATTCCCTATCGGAATTGTTGGTTTAAGCTTATATATTAAAAATAACATAAAGAGCTAAATGGTTATATTTATAAAAATTAATTCATCAAAAACCTCAAATAATTAGCTTAGTAAAATGATTAAAAAACACATCGCTTTTTTCTGGATAGCCTCCTTGATCACTAGCTTATCGCTGGCGCAGGAAAAAGTAAAACCGATTTTTAAAGACGGAGAAGCCCAAATCGTACCAGAATTTGAAGATGGTTCTAAATGGATTCGACATGACCTTTGGGTGGAAACAGAATTTGATACCGATGGCGATGGAAAACCAGACCGTATGCACGTAGATGTAACTCGTCCAATGCAAACCGAAACTGAAGGCTTAAAACTTCCTGTTATTTATGAATCAAGCCCATACTATGCCGGTACAGCAGGTTTTGCTGAAGGTATTTTTTGGGATGTAAACCATGAACTTGGGGAAGCTCCAAAAGAACGTGTACACCCTGAAGTGGTAAGACGTGGCGAACGCCCAATCATCTCTAATTCGCAAATCGAAACCTGGGTACCACGTGGCTATATCGTGGTGCATTCGTCTTCTCCAGGTACCGGACTTTCTGATGGTTCGCCTACTGTTGGGGGGGGATAACGAATCCCTGGCCCCAAAAGCAGTAATCGATTGGTTAAATGGCCGCGCAAAAGGCTATACCGAGCGTACCGGAAATGAAGAAGTAAAAGCTTACTGGTCTACCGGTAAAGTTGGAATGACCGGCACTTCTTATAACGGAACCATCCCACTTGCTGCCGCTACAACCGGAGTTGAAGGATTAGAAGCTATAATTCCTGTGGCACCTAATACTTCCTATTATCATTATTATCGCTCTAACGGCCTTGTACGGTCTCCCGGCGGCTATCTTGGTGAAGACATCGATGTACTTTATGATTTTATTCATAGTGGTGATGAATCAAAAAGAGCCTACAGTAACAAAACTGTTCGTGATACCGAAATGAGAAATAACCTGGATAGAATTACCGGTGATTATAACGATTTTTGGGCTGGTCGTGATTATTTAAATGATATGAAACCCATGAAAGCGGCTTTGCTCATGTCTCACGGATTTAATGATTGGAATGTAATGCCAGAACATAGCTACCGTATCTATAAAAGAGCAGAAGAAATGGGCCTTCCTACCCAAATCTATTACCATCAAAACGGTCACGGCGGGCCACCACCTCTAAGTATGATGAATCGTTGGTTTACACATTTTTTATTTGGTATCGACAATGGGGTTGAAGGCGATCCCAAAGCATGGATTGTTAGGGAAAATGATGATCGTCTGGAACCCACCCCTTATGCTAACTATCCTAATCCAGAAGCTAAAAATGTTACTTTGTACTTAAGCAAAGGGGCTCCTAAAACCGGCGGACTTAGCCTCGAAAAACAAAATAATCAAGGCAAAGAAACACTAATTGATAATTATTCATTTAGTGGTGAAACGCTGGCACAGGCTGAATATACAGATCACCGTTTACTTTTTGTGACGCCTCCTTTAAAAGAAAATATTCATCTTTCAGGAATTTCAACAATAAAAATAAAACTAGCGAGCAGCAAACCAGCAGCAAACCTTTCGGTTTGGATGGTTTCTTTACCATGGACAGAAGGTCGAAATTCAAAGATCACAGACAATATTATTACCAGAGGCTGGGCAGATCCTCAAAATTATAAATCGATTACAGAAAGTGAGTCTTTAAAACCGGGGAAATTTTACGAAATGAGTTTCGACTTAATTCCAGATGATCAAATCATTCCAAAAGGACAGCAAATTGGGCTAATGATTTTTTCTAGTGACAAGGACTACACATTGCATCCGGAACCGGGAACAGAACTTACAATAGACTTGGATGAAACCTACATAAGTATTCCTGTTGTTGGTGGTGAAGCAGCTTTAAAGACTGCTTTAGAATAATCTATATTCATAGTATACAGTATACAAAATGGCCGGAAAGATTCCGGCTATTTTTTTGAGCAGTACTTAACGTGTATCCAAAAAAATGTTTTAACCAGAACAGTTAGCCTTTGCTTATTTTATTATCTTAGATAGGTCAATATAATCATACTTATGAAAATCATCCATCTTTTATTTATAGCTTTTCTGGCTATTCCACTTACCGCACAAAATAATAACGAAAAAGAAATCAGCACTGACGTTAGTGGAGTAACCGTATTCCTGGAAGGCGCCCAGGTGGTACGACATAAAAATGTGACTGTTAATAGTGGAATTTCTATTCTAAAATTTACCAACCTCTCCCCCTTTATTGATGCTAAAAGCGTTCAGGTTAAGGCTGAAGGAAACATCACTGTACTTTCTGTAAATCATCAACAAAACTTTTTGAACGAATTAAAGAAATCTACAGAATTACAAAATATGGAAAACAAGATCACTGATATAAACCGGCAATTGGAAATGGAGAATACCTATTTGTCCATTATTCGCGAACAAATCGCTTTTCTTCAGGACAACCGTGATATTGGTGGTAAAAGTGAACAGGTTAATATTTCTAATTTGCAACAGGCATCTGAATTCTACGGAAAAAAATTAACCGAGCTTAAATTGAATGAAATTGAACGCGTTAGAACTATTGAAAAATTAGTTAAAGAAAAGACCAGGATTGAAAATCAAATAAATACAATTAGTAGTAAAAAAGAATATCCCAACGGTGAAATTTTGGTGAAAATCGATGCAAAACAAAATACCTCTTTCCCTATAGAACTTAGTTATCTGGTGGGAAATGCAGGTTGGTTTCCGTCTTACGACATCAGAGCTAAAAACATAAACGAACCTATCAATCTGGTTTATAAAGCCAATGTAAAACAGGACACAAAAGTGGATTGGAAAAATGTAAAACTTAAATTTTCTTCGGCCAATCCTAATACTTCAGGAATGGCTCCAAAATTAAAAACCTATTATATAGATTATAACACGCTACCTCCTGTTTATAACCTCTCAAACAATATAGTTAGTGGTAAAGTTGTAGATAGAGATGGAACTCCTATACCTGGTGTAAATGTTATGGTTAAAGGAACTACCATTGGCACCGTAACCGATTTTGATGGTTACTACTCTATAACTATACCTAATGAGGAAAGCAGATTAAGTTTTACATTTGTTGGTTTCGAAACTCAGGAGATTCCAGCAAATAGCCGTACCATAAATGTGGTATTACATGAAGATGTAAACTCGTTGGACGAAGTGGTTGTAGTAGGATACGGAGCTAAAAATGGAAATGTAAGTCGAGCTTTGGCAGGAAAAGTTGCTGGCGTTTCTATAGGTTCCAGGAAGAAAAACGAAAGTATTCCTGTTCCTAATGTTCAAAAAGAAAATCAAACCACGGTAGATTTTGAAATTGAAATACCCTATACCGTAAATTCAGACAACAAAAATTATGTGGTTGAAATGACAAATTACGAGTTACCGGCACAATACCAGTATTACGCAGTTCCTAAAATTCAAAAAGATGCCTTCTTAATTGCACATATTAATAACTGGGAACAATATAATCTTCTGGAAGGTGAAGCCAATATTTTTTTTGAAGGCACCTACATCGGGAAATCTTTAATGGATGTAAGATATATTACCGATACGCTAAAAGTTTCTTTAGGTATTGATAAAAAAGTATCTGTAAACCGCCAAAAAATCAAGGACTTTACCGAAAAACAATTTATTGGGAATAAAAAAATAGAAATTAGAGAATGGGAGATTTCAGTAAAAAATAATAAGACAGAATCCATAAACATGATCGTACTAGATCAGGTTCCCGTGGCGACTTCAGAGGATATTTCTATCTCGACTGAAAACCTTTCGAACGGAAATCTTAATGAAGAAAATGGTGAAGTGCAATGGAATTTTAGTCTGGAGCCTAAACAGGAAATTAAATTCAATTTAAAATATACTGCAAAATATGCTAAAGGTAAAACCCTTATTCTAGAATGATTTTAAAAGCCTCTTTGATACCTCCTTGTCCCAATTAGGTGATCTCTTAAACCTGGCAAACGCATCAGATCAAATAGCAATTACCAAAATAAAGAGAATAACCGTCTAATAAATAAAGAATACAGAATCCAGCATGATAAGCATGTAGAATTCAAATCATGAAAGTATAGAAACTGGTATCGCTATTGAATAAAAACAGACTATTTTCGTGTTAAAATTAACCACATGCTTCCTACATCAGCAGATTTTAAATTAGCGAGTAGAAAACGTCGATTTGCAGCCTTTGTTATTGATCATTTCCTTTTCACTTTTGTTTTAGTTTCGATTATTTTTTTAGTGATAGGCACCGGTTTCACTAACGAAAAACAAACCCTTAAATTGGCAATTTCAATAATAACAAGCGGCTCTATAGGAATACTTATTTATCTTTCAAAAGATAGTATAAGAGGAACCAGCCCGGGTAAATGGATGATGGGAATTACTGTTAAAAGCGAACACGATCACAGCAAAACTCCAGCCTATTACAAGCTATTTTTGCGGAACATTTTTTTACTTATTTGGCCGGTAGAAGCAATCATATTAGCCACTAACGACGAAAAAAGAAGATTAGGGGACAAAGCTGCGAAAGCGGTTGTAATTCAGCACAATAAAAAACCTAAATTGCTGGCTATAATTGCCATTATCCTCACTTTTTTTATTTCGTTCTTTGCATTTATTCTTTTGTTTAAAGCCGCAGTGCTAAAAAACTCTGATTCTTATAATATTTCTATTGCCGAAATTGAACAAAATTCATCTATAATTGAAGAAACAGGCGGAATTGAAGATTACGGAATGTTTCCCGGCGGGACGATAAGAACGCAAAATGGTGCTGGAGAAGCGCAGCTAAAAATCACTGTTTTAGGCAAAGAACACGATCTAAAAGTAAACGTAAACCTTACTAAATCGCCCGAAGAAGACTGGAAAATCATCAATCTAGAATATTATCCTAAAGATTAAATCATGAAATCATCGATCTACGAATTTACCCGAGAAGATTGGAATACCTTATACCCTATTCATCTGGAAGATCATAATCCAGCCTGGAAAACTATTTTCGAAAAAGAAAAGAAGCTTATTTTATCGAATATCGACTCAAAATATCTTCAAAAAATTGAGCATTTTGGCAGCTCCTCTATTCCCGGAATAAAATCTAAGCCATATATCGATATTTTCATCACTATTCCTTCAGAATATTTATTTGATATAGCACTAATAAAGGATTTTGAAAATTTAGGGTATTTTCATTTTGAGGTTCCCGCCCGTGAAGATATTGAAGCCTACAGTTCTTTTGCCAAAGGCTATCGTGCAGACGGTAAAAAGGAGCAGATTTTCCATATACATATGTGTCCCTCGTCCAATACCATGTGCGAGCAATTAGGCTTTAGAGATTATTTAATCGCCAATCCTAAGAAGGCCGAAGCTTATGAAAAATTAAAAATTGAGCTTGCCAACAAGTTTAAAAATGATCGAGGCGCCTATGTTTTAGGTAAAACCGAATTTAACAAAAAGATCATTAAGCTTTGGAAAGCTTCTAAAAGCAGTTAATTTCATTTTTGCTATTTTTAGGAGATGAAAGCGCGATACTGCGACTTTACAAGAACAAAGCAAATGTCTAATCATAACTTTTTCGTTTGAAAAAAAGGCTTCTCTTACTGCTCACATTAGCTATTTTAAGCTGCAAAAATACACCAGAGCCCCTGGATAAAGATTCAGATTTCGATCTTGCAATTACTAATATTGGAATCATCGATCTGGAAAAAGGTGATCTTTTACAAAACAAAACTGTATTTATAAAAAATGATCTTATTTCTGCAATAAGTGATAGCCAAAGTAATACCTCAACAGCTACTCAGGTTATTGACGGTACTGGTAAATTTCTTTTGCCCGGTTTTTGGGATAATCACGTACATTTTAGAGGAGGTGATTCGCTAATTTCAGCAAATAAAAATTTTCTTGCTTTATTTTTAGCCAATGGCATAACAACCCTTAGGGAATGTGGTGGAGATATGACCAGTACGATATTAGACTGGCAGCAAAAAATCGCTAATAAACAACTTGCCGGACCAACAATTTATACATCTGGACCAAAATTAGATGGTAAAAATGCACGTTGGGAGGGGTCGCTGGAAATTGCGTCGGAAGAAGATATTGCCCCTGCCCTTGATTCTTTACAGCTTTTAGAAACCGATTTTGTAAAATTATATGATAGTAAATTTACTGGTGAATTATATCTAAAAACAATTAAAGCCGCCGAAAAACGTAAACTTATAAGTAGCGGCCATATGCCTTTTAGCGTAACTTTAGAGGAAACCACAGCAGCGGGAATGGACGGTATCGAGCATCTTTATTATGTTTTAAAAGCATGTTCTGCAGAAGAAGACGCCATTACTAAAGATATCATTGCAGGTAAAACAAGTTTTTGGGCATCTTTAGACCGTGTAATGCACACGTATAATAAAGAAAGTGCGAAAACCGCCTTTGCTACTTTAAAATCACGTGATGTATATGTAATTCCTACCTTGCATATTAACCACACCCTTAGCTATCTTGATGAAGAAAATCATGATAAGGACGAATATTTGTATTACATGGGTGACGGAATCACCAAGACCTATGAAGGCCGAATTAAAAGCGCCCTAAATGCAAGTGATGCTGTTGTGAAAACCAGAAAACAATTGGATTCAGCTTTTGTGAGTCTAGTGAAAAATCTTCAAGATAACAAGGTTAAACTTCTTGCAGGATCAGATTGCGGAGCGTTCAATTCTTATGTTTATCCGGGAATTTCATTGCACCGAGAACTAAAAGCTTTGGTAAAGGCCGGGCTTAGTCCTTTGCAAGCTTTACAAACTTCAGCATTAAATGGAGCAAAATTTTTGAAGAAAGAAAACATAGGGTCGATCAAAGAAAATTACAAAGCAGATCTGGTGATCTTAAATGCTAATCCGTTAGAGAATATCGACGAAACAAAGAATATCAATTTGGTCATTAAAAACGGAAAAGTTTTTAAATCTTTAGAGCAATTAAAAACTACCCCTTAAAATTAAGCACCGAAGCTCATCCTATCTCGAAGGTTCCAATAGTATACGACCATATTATCAAAAATGACTAAAATAAACCGTTTGTCATTCATATTACATAAAATTGGCAGTAAGTTGTCGTTAATATGACCAGCGGTTTCGTGATTTTGACTGGTAAATTTGTAAACAGATAATCGAATTAAAATTTAATCAATCAAAAATCGAACAATTATGGAAAATCAAAATTTATCAAACCGTATTAAAAATTTTAGAATCCTAAAAGGCTTTTCTCAGGAAGCACTGGCAGAACATTCGGGTTTAATTGTACGTACTATACAGCGAATGGAAAACAATGACCGTATACCAAATGCAGACTCCCTAAAAAAAGTAGCAGAGGCTTTAGGAATTTCCATTGAGGAACTTTCTAAGAATACCAAATCTCTTAGCGATTTACAATATCTTAAAGCACTAAACCTTTCTGCTTTATCATCGCTAATTTTTGCTTTATGGTTGGGAACTACATCTCCAATCGTTCTTATTTGTAGTTGCTTTATCCCTGCTATCATGTGGGTTTGGAAGAAAGATCAAATCGAGGGAATAGATAGGCTCTCAAAAACGATTATAAATATTCAGCTTACGTGGACTATTATTGCTTTTGCAATACCATTATTTATTAATATGATTTTTATTCCGTTTATATTACAACCAATGATTCAAATGCTAAATATAGCTATTGAAAATTTAAGAGATATCAATAATAATTATATTTGGAGCGGAATAATCTTCTTAAATGTATTCCTTGTATTAATAAATACGTTTAGAGTTCATTCCAAAAAAAAGCTAAGGCATATTATAAAGATCAATTTTATAAGATAAGAAAATTAAAAAAGGGAGTGCCTAAGCATTCCCTTTTTTGTTTCAACTTAATTAAATTACAACAAACTAATTTTCTGTTGATATCGTATCAACTTCAACATCTACAGAGATACCTGATCGCACTTTCGTCGAGTCTGTAGTTACTTTAATATTGCCAGAGTCTCCTCCCATCATTTCGGCAAAACCTTTTAAACCTTCTACATTAACATCTTCGCCATCCAGAGACTTTATAAGCTCCATAATTTTTTGAGGATTCATATCCTTTCCTAAAATTCTGGCGACTCCCATTCCCCGTTCGCGATCATATCCAAAGGCTACAATTTCATCTATGGCATCTTCTTCACCGGTAAAGTAAAGTGCCGCCTTTCTATCATTACTACCAAATTTCATTAGTAACTGATATTCATCATTACTAAGAATTTCTTCTAATTCGGCTTTTTCCGCATCAAAAGAGTCATTTTCACCATTTAAAGGATAAGCCAGTACATTTATTTTACGAACGCTCTCTAAAGTTTTTCGCTGCTCTGGTTCTAAATTATCTGATTTAGCAAAAAGACTGGTAGGAATATCTAAAGAAATAAACTTGCTATCTTCCTGATTTTCTACATAATATTGCTGTAAAGTCTTTTCATTATTACAGGCTAATATCAAAAGACTTACTGCTATAAAACTGAGGGTTTTGATGATTCTCATAATTCTTAGTTTTTAGATTTTGCATTTTTTAATTGATCTGCTCCTGGTACATTAAGATCTGATGTTAATTTGGATAACTGCGTAAGATCGATTTTCCCGGTAATCCTTAAGATTACAGAAATTGGTTCTCCTTCTTCGTCACCATCCATAAACATTAATAGCTCTTTTACGATATCATCATTTTTTCCATCTGACTTCGAGTAAAATTTAATGTTTTTTCCAGAGTCCTTAATTCGCATTAATTCGTCTAATGAACCTTTATTTAGGTAAGCTTCAAAATCTTTAGCCATTTGACTTCTTATAGAAGAGGTGTTTGTTTTGTACAATCGTATCTCGCTAAGATTTTCGATCATATCCATATATTTTTTAGCTTCAGGATCACCTTCGCTAAGATCTACTTTAGATAACATTTTAAACATCTTACTGGTCATTACCATCGCATCGACGTTTTTCATGTTTTCATATTTGGCAAAATCCTGCGATTGTGCCAAAAACGGGGCCATAAAAAGGGCTATGATTATTACTATTCGTTTCATTTTTTTGTTATTTGTTGTTGATTATCTTTTGTGTGGGGTTACTAAACTCTTTTAAATATTTTAAATCTTCTTTTCCTTCATTCATTAATTTTGAAATCATCTGAAGGGTTTGCTTTGTTTGCTGATATGCCATTTCTTCCTGAGTTAACTGGCCTAAATCTTCCGAATTTAAATCAGCGTCCTGATTTTTAAAGAAAAATATACTGAAGATCAAAGCGATCATCGCTGCTGCGTACATCCAGGATTGTGGTTTCAGCTTTGTTTTTCGCTTTTTTGATTTCAATTGCGGGATGACCTCTGAAGTTTCCTTTCTGCTAAAAGCTGAAAAACTAAACATAATCTGATAGGCCTTATGCCGCCCGGCCACCTGGCCGCTATTAAAGTACTCCTGTAGCTCCTGCTCTTCTGTAAGGCTGGTTTCCGCAGCATCATATTTTTTTAAAAGCAGGTCTATTCTATCCAATTCCATAGCTGTGTTGTTTAATAAGACTTTCTTTAATTTTTTTTCTTGCACGGGAAAGTGCTACTCGCACCGCCGTATTTTTCATATTCATGATTTTACAAATCTCTTCAAATTCGTACTGCTCTACATCTCTTAACTGAAAAATGGCCTGCTGTTGCTCGGGTAGTGTTTTTAAAATTTCGTTAATCCACTGCATTTCATCTTTCAGTTCTAGTTGTCGTTGCCCAGAAATTTCGTTATTATCATAATTTGTATGTACAATCCTAAGATTATTGTTTTGCTTCAGCTTTAATTGATCGTAACAATAATTCTTGGTAACCGTCATTGCAAACGCTTCTACGTTGGCATAATCATTGATTTTATCACTTTGTTTCCAAAGTTTTATGATTACATCCTGAGTGGCATCCTGTGCCGCTTCTTTAGAGGTAAGCAATCTTAGCGCCAAACGATAAATTTTATCCTTAAAAGGGTTGATAATATTTAAGAATGTTTGTTCTTTCATTTGATTGATGGTTGTTTTTTTTTACTACCCTTTCATCATTACGACGAACCACAATTTATTTTGTTACAAAACTTTTTTAATTTATTTGTTTTGTACCTATTTTAGCTTTTTTTAACAATAACTTTAAATGAAACGCATGAAAATGAAAAGATTATTACTATTCACATTCCTTTGTGGTAGTTTGATGACGTCCTGTTCTGAAGATATGGATGATGTTGTAGATGATGGGGTACTTACAGATCCTGACAATGTGGAAATTGAAGACTTCATTTATCGTGGGATGGACGAAATCTATCTTTACAAGTCGGATATCCCAGAATTGGCTGATGATTATTTTGATACTGAACAAGATTATTATGCATATCTGGCAGATTGGGATACGCCGGCAAATTTATTTTATCAAGGTCTGGTAGCCTCTCAGGATCGCTTTAGTTTTATTACTGATGATTATATTGCTCTAGAAAATAGCTTTAGCGGTATTTCGCAGACCACTGGTGTGGATTACAGGTTATATCGCTTCTCTAATTCTAATGATATATTTGGAATCGTAAGATATATCATTCCCGGAAGTAATGCAGAGGGAACCGCAATAAAAAGAGGGGATCTTTTTACCGAAATCAATGGCGAAACATTAACTGTTAGTAATTATGCTTCCCTGCTAGCCAGTCCATCAGTTACTTTTTCTTTAGCTGAAATTAATGATAATACCGTTACGAATACTGGTGAAGAGGTTACCATAGCAAACAGTGAAATTACAGAGAACCCTGTACTTATACAGGATGTTCTTGAAGTAGAAAGTTTAAAAATAGGTTATCTAATGTATAATAGTTTTGTAGCCGATTTTGATATTCAACTAAATGACGCTTTTGCCTATTTTGCTGCTGAAAATATCGATGAACTTATATTAGATTTAAGGTATAATGGTGGAGGTCGTGTTTCTTCTGCTACCGCTATGGCGAGTATGATCACTGGTTCTTATACCGGAGAAATCTTTGCCAAAAAGCAATGGAATGAAGATTATCAGAATTACTTTCTGGCCAATGAACCAGATGAGTTGTTTAATTACTTTGTAGATAAAATTCAAGGTGGAACAGATATAAATAAATTAAATCTTTCCAGCTTATATGTTATAGGTACTTCCAGTACGGCATCGGCCAGTGAATTGGTTATAAATGGATTAAAACCTTATATTGATGTGTATTTAATAGGTAATACAACTACCGGTAAATCGCAGGCTTCAGTAACACTTTACGATAGCCCCAACTTTGGTAGAACAAATGCAAATCCTGATCACAAATATGCGATACAACCTTTGGTATATGAATCTGTAAATGCAAATGATATTGTTGTGCCTTACGACGGAATTGAGCCAGATGTAGAAATAGAAGAATCACTTTCTAACTATGGTGTTTTAGGAGATCCTTCTGAGCCTATGCTGGCTGCGGCGATCAATGCCATAACAGGAAAAACTTCTAAAATACAAACCAGGACAATTCAAAAAGAATTTAATTACCAGGAGTTTGCAGAGAGCGCATCTTTAAAACCAAATTACAAAAGAATGTATATCGATGAATTACCTAGCTTAAACTTAGGAAATTAAAAATACCTTCTTTTTTAAAAATTAAAAGCCCCGGAAATCCGGGGCTTTTTCATAGGTGATAGTATCTTCTCAGCTTTCGCTAATTATAGATACTATTTTAAAACGAAAACTATTTCTTCTAATTTTATATAGGATATTAAAGTTTTCTAAATATTGGGTACAAAAAAGGTTACTTATTAAAATAGAAGCTGTTTGGTCCAACACCTACATTAAATTCTTTCACGAATTCTCCGGTGGTCGTATAAATTTCTACAGTTCCGGCAGAGGCAAAATCTCCACCATCTGATGTATAGATATAACCATCGTCTACTTTGAATCCGTACATTTTTCCGTAAGCTGAAGTGCTTTCATATGAGAATAATGGGGATTCTGGCGATTCTAGATCACCTTCAGTAATAGTATAAACAGAAGTTCCAGAAGTAAAATAAATTATTCCATCTTCAATATCAAGATTATTAGTGGATCCAATATTACTTAGATCTGTTTTAGTTAATTCTTCCCCAGTACTCAAATTTAAAGTATAAAGATTCTGATTCGACAATGCATAGATTACGTTATCAATGATTTCTATAGAAGTTAAACCTTCGGTTTCATCTTCATCATTTACAAAAAGCTCATATGTATCTTCAAATGCATTTGTTTCAGGATTAAATACTAGAATACTGTTCCCTAATCCAAACGCCGCGTTTTCAACATAAATTAAACCATCTTTTTCGAATACTTGTCCTAAGACTTTACCAGCTTGTATAGTTTTTTCTACTTCCAGAGTTTCCAAATCAATAACAGTTAAAAAATCATCTGTAGTATATCCATCTCCCCAAGTCAAATTACGATTGGCCACATAAGCTTTACCATTATAAGCGACACCAAACATAGGTACTGTTAGACCGCTATCAACAATTCCTTTGTATTCAAATGTATAGCGATCTACAGCAGTAATCAGATTGGACCCGTTAGAAATTATATAAGCCGTATCCCCATCAAAAAATATGGATTGAACATAATTACCCAAGTCCATTTCTTCGTTTACGGTTTCAAAAATATCATTTTCTACAGCTGTAAAATCCCAATCTAAAAAAGATACAGTTCCTGCTGCCTGTGATCCTTCATTTAAGATAATTACGCCTTCTTTATATGGAAAGGATTCAGGAGTTTCTACCTCATTTCCATTGTCTATAATATTATCATCATCACTGCTACACGAGCTAAAAAATAAAGAAGCTGAAATCGCTCCTAAAAATAAAAATTTGTTCATTTTCATGGGTTGACTATTAAAATTTAAAATTCAGATATATATTAAAATTAACTCCCGGCATCCACCGGTTTTCTACATTTTGGTACTCCTTATTAAACAGGTTATTTACTTTTCCGCCTAACTGCCAGTTCCTTTGCTTATCCATAGCATAAGAAAGTCCCAGGTTGGTTAAAAAATATCCATCAAGTTGATCACTATGATCGGTTCTGGTAAAAACCTTCCCGTTATATAAAAATTGAATAGATGGTGTAAACCGACTTATTTGATACGTAATATTTCCGTTCAGTTTATGGAATGGCACATAAATCAATTGTCGGTTACTATTATCGTTTTCTGAAACGTTATAGGCATAATTAACACTGGCACTTAAAATTTGATCTTTAACCAGCTTTTTTTGCCAGCTGATGTACGACTCTATGCCGTAGATCTTCACTTTATCTTCATTACCTGGTCGCCAAACACCATCTGCTCCCGGTACCCAGCGAATCATATTTTCTATCTGATTGTAAAAAAATGTCAGCCCCAACTCAAAAGTTGCGATATTAAAAATATTGCCTATTTCTGCCTGGTCTGAAGTTTCCGGTTTTAATTCTGGATTCCCCGAAGAGGCCCAGTACAAATCATTATAGGTGGGAATCCTAAAATTTCTGGAAGCATTAAATTGTAAACTATAAAAATCACTAAATTCATAATTAGCGCCTAAAGAATATAGAAGCGGACTATCATAGTTATCGGTAGCTTCTTTACGCAAACCCATTTCATATTGAAATTTATCAGTAAGCGCATGTTTCATTAAAATTGCTGCCGAAAATATATTTCGATCATTTTCAGCAATGCTACTCCCCTCACCTTTCGTATACGTATTTTGGATCACCGCGTTTAGCAGGATATCCTTTGAAGCTTCATAGGCCAAATCGTATTTCCCTATGTAACTATGGGCCTTTCCGAAGGTAAAATTATCACTTTCGATATTTCCGTAATATTGATATTCTTCCTGTATAAATGCAAATCTGGTTATTTGGATAAAATTGGAAAATTCGCTATTCCATTCTAACAAATTGCGATAAGAACGATCAATATATTTTGTACGGTTTTCTGAAGGTCGAATTAAAGAAAAAAGACGCTCGCCATCGTATAATTCACTTATAAGCTTAATCGTGTTTTGAGCATTAAAGCGGTAACCTAGCGCAATATTAGCTGAATTATTATAAAATGTTCCATTTAAATTTTTGCCACGATCATTGGGATAATCGTAATCATTATCACTACTATTTCTTGAAACTGCCAGATTTAGGCTCCATTTTTTTCGTGCAGTTTTAAAATTGTAACGCGCATCCAGTGTATTAAAACTACCGTAGCGCAGCAAAAGACGATGATCCTGTTGTTTTTTGAATGATAGAGTATTATTAAGATGAATGCTTCCCCCAATGGCACCGGTCCCATAAACCACGCTTCCGCCGCCACCGCGAACCGCAATTTGATCGTAGGCACCACTATTTACCGTATTAAAATCAATTTGACCGTTAAACTGGGAATTGATGTTAATCCCGTTCCAAATGACCGCGGTTTGTGAAGCTGAAGTCCCTCTAAATGATGGTGAGGAAACCATTCCAAGTCCATTTTCCTTAAAATAAATAGGGGTATTAAAATTTAAAACTTCGGTAAGCAAAGGATTATTAAAGCGTAGCAGAGAATCCGAAAGTCGAGCTACGTGTTGTCCTGTCGAGAATTTGACCAGTTTTTCGTCACTTAGCATAACGGTATCTAAAACCGTAATTTCACCCGATTGTGAAAATAGCTTAGATCCAAAAAGCCCTAAGGCTACTAGTATAAAAAGTAGTTTTTTCTTCATGTGCCAGCGACTTTTATCCCGAAAGTCAATCCGTGTTTTTATTATTTCTGGCAGGTCTCCTGGCTAGCGTCCTGTAAATTACCTTCCCATCTTATTGCAGACAGTGGTATTTGAAGTTTTTTACAAGCATTCCAATAGGAACAAAGCTTACAGTTGCGGGAACAGCTCAGGTTTTATTAATTAAAAGATTTCAATTACCTACTTATACTTCGTAGTTCTAATTTAGCGCTTCTAACTTTTCCTGATTCCCTTTTAATCGGTATTAGCGAACCAAAATTTCGATGCGAAAATAATCATTTCTTGTAGGAAAGCGACTTAATTTCTAAATAATATTACTTTTGAAGTCAAATTATATTCTTGTGAAAAAAATCGGAATTCTTTTTATTTTCCTTTTAAGTCTTGCCTGCAAAGAAGCGGAAAAGTCAAAAACTTTAGCTGAAAATCCAGAAGGAAAGGAAATTGCTATCGAATATGCTAATGGTTTTTCTATAACTGAATTTAAGGATTACAGCATCATCGAAGTAAATTCTCCATGGCCGGAAGCTGAAAAGTCTTTTAAATATCTGCTGGCTAAAAAGGAGGCAAAAATTCCTAAAAATGTAACTTATGATCAAAAAGTGACGATTCCGGTTCAAAAAATGGTGGTGACTTCTACTACCCATATTCCGGCTTTGGAAGCTTTAAACGAAACCAGTACCTTAAAAGGTTTCCCGGGACTGGATTATATTTCTTCAGAACAAACAAGAAATTTAATCGATTCCGGAGCCATAAAAGAGGTTGGTAAAAACGAAAGCTTAAATACCGAAGTTTTAATCGATCTTCAACCAGATGTTGTAATAGGATTTGCTATTAACGCTGATAATAAAAGTTTTAGCACCATTCAAAAAACAGGAATCCCTGTTGTTTACAATGGAGAATGGACAGAATCCTCGGCATTGGGAAAGGCTGAATGGATTAAATTTTTTGGGGCGCTTTACGACAAATCTAAAGCAGCAGATTCGATTTTTCAACGTATTGAATCTAATTATCAATCGGCTAAAAAACTGGCCGAAACTGCTGAAAATAAACCTAAAGTGCTTAGCGGTGCTATGTACAAAGATCAATGGTATCTTCCTTATGGTAATAGTTGGCAGGCACAAATGATAAAAGATGCTAATGCGGAATATCTTTGGGCAGACACCAAAGGCTCGGGTAGTCTTTCCCTATCGTTTGAGTCGGTTTTGGATAAAGCACAAGATGCTGATTTTTGGATAAGTGCGGGGCAGTTTACATCGTATAGCGGAATGCTGGAGCAATCGCAACATTATTCACAGTTTAAAGCAGTTCAGGATAAAAAAGTATTTTCGGTAAGTATGAGCAAAGGGGAAACCGGTGGCGTGATTTTTTACGAATTGGGTCCCAACCGTCCGGATCTTATTCTTAAAGATCTCATTTCTATATTCCATCCACAGCTTTTGGAAAATTATCAACCTACATTTTACAAAGCCTTAAACGATTAATGCAACAAGCAGGAAAACATGTCTCGATATTGGCGATTTTGAGTCTTATGCTGATTGCCCTAACACTGCTTAATATCAGTCTGGGATCGGTAAATATCCCTTTCAACGATATCTTTTCCTCTTTTATGAATGCTGAAGTTTCTAAAGAAACCTACCGCTATATCATTTTAGATTATCGACTTCCTAAGGCATTTACAGCAATAATCGCCGGCTCCGGACTCGCCATTAGCGGATTGTTAATGCAAACCATGTTTAGAAATCCTCTTGCGGGGCCTTATGTTTTAGGTTTAAGCAGTGGAGCAAGTTTAGGAGTTGCCATCGTAATTATGGGAGCCACTTTAATTGGAGGAAGCTTTGTTGCTTTGGCTCTCTCTAAATGGACTTTAGTGATCGCCTCTAGTTTAGGGAGTTTAATGGTGCTTTTTGCTGTTGTTTTAGCTTCTGTACGATTACGGGATACTATGGCCATTTTGATTGTGGGTTTAATGTTTGCCAGTTTAACGGGAGCAGTGGTAAGCATATTAAGTTACTTTAGCCCGGCAGCGCAACTACAGCAATATATTTTCTGGTCATTTGGTAGTCTTGGCGACCTATCCTGGGAAGAAGTGGGTATCCTTACCATTTTCTGGTTCCTGGGCATTAGTTTGGCGATTTTCTGCATTAAAAACCTAAACAGTTTATTACTTGGCGAAGCATATGCCAGAAGTCTGGGGGTTAATATTCGCAGAAACCGAATGCTTATCATACTCGCTACAAGCTTACTTGCCGGCAGTATTACCGCATTTTGCGGGCCAATCGCTTTTATAGGCCTGGCGGTGCCACATTTAATTCGGCAGGTGCTACCGGTGAACAACCACCTTATTTTAATGCCTGCTGTAATTTTAGGCGGGGCGATTTTAATGCTTATCTGTGATATTGTGTCTCAATTACCGGGAATGGAGTTTACCTTACCTATAAATGCAATAACATCTATAATTGGTGCGCCCGTAGTGATTTGGTTACTCATTAGAAAACAAAAATTCCTGTTTTAGATGAAATCAAATCCTCTACATATCACCTTAAAAACATCCAATCTTGAGATTGGCTACCAGGATAAAAATGGCATAAAATCTATTGCTGAGAAGATCAATATTGAAGTACAAGCTTCAGAATTAATTGCGGTAATTGGTATAAATGGTATCGGTAAATCCACGCTACTACGTAGCATCTCCGGTATTCAGAAACCTATTTCGGGTAGCATTGAAATTGAAAACAAAAATCTGCAAGAGCTAAGTGATTTACAACGTGCAGCACGAATTAGCTTAGTACTTACCAATCAGCCAATTTCTAAGAACCTTAGTGTTTTTGAATTGATCGCACTGGGCCGGCAACCTTATACCAACTGGCTTGGAAAACTTTCTAAAAATGATGCTGAAAAAATCGAAAATGCTATTGCACTTACTTCGATTGAGTCACTAAAAGATCGTAAATGTTATGAACTCAGCGACGGCCAGTTGCAACGCGTTTTAATTGCTAGAGCCATTGCCCAGGATACACCTATCATCATTCTGGACGAACCTACAACACATCTAGATATGTACCACAAAGCCTATGTGGTAAAGCTACTGAAGAAACTTGCAAAACAAACACAGAAAACAATCATTTTTGCGTCTCATGAGATTAATCTGGCCATCCAAATTTGTGATAAAATAATTTTAATGCAGCCTGATAAATGTCAAATTAATACTCCCGAAAATTTAATTTCTACCAGAGCTTTTCAAGATTTATTTCCAAAAGATCTAATTCATTTTGATAAAATTTCCAGAGCTTTCCGCATTAAGAATGAAGACTAAAATTTAATGAAAATACAGTCTTTTTTATCAAAACTCAAAGGTCAAATTACACTATTTTTCATCTCAGAACTCAGACAGATTTAATCTAAAATCTTAAGAAAAAACTTGAGGATAAAACCCTGTATCAACTTCAGGGATGACATCTATTTTTTGTCATTTTTAAATATTTAAAGAGCGAATTTCCTGGCTATATTTGTAGCAAAAATTACGCAAAAAACGCAACCTTATTTTAGTAAAAAAAACCACTATTTTTTACTGATTTTAAGTATTAAAAAAGTTATAGTTATATTTGAAATAAACCCACTTGTTACATGGATCAAATTTTGCCGTTTTTAGTTGTTTTCATTATTGCTTTGGCCGTAGGATTTCTTCTTGGAAATCTTATTTCAGGATTAAAATCCAATAATAAAATAGCGATTCAGGAAGAGAAAAATAGTCAACTTTTACTTGAGATAGAAAAACTTAATGATCTGGAAAACAAAAATTTAAATGAATACAAAAATAGCATCCAAACTACTAAAGATGAGCTGCTAATAAAATTAGCAGAGGTAAAAACCGAACGTGAGGGCCTACGTAAGGAAAAAGATTTCTTATATAACGAACTTACCCGAAAAAATGCCGATTACGAACATCTTTTAGCACGCCAAAGCGAACAGAAAAAAGAGCTCGAAAAGCTACAGGAAAAATTCAGTATTCAGTTTGAAAATTTAGCCAATAAAATCCTCGAAAATAAGTCCGAAAAATTCACCAATTTAAACAAAGAAAATATTCAAAACATCCTCTTTCCTCTACAGGAAAAAATTCAGCTATTTGAAAAGAAAATCGAAGAGGGTCAAAAGGAAAGTATCAATAGGCATGCGATGCTTAGGGAACAGATTATTGGTTTAAAAGACCTGAACTTACAAATGAGTAAAGAAGCCAATAATCTTACCAAAGCTTTAAAGGGAGACGCCAAAATGCAAGGTAACTGGGGAGAGATGGTTTTAGAAAGAGTATTGGAAAAAAGCGGCTTGCAAAAAGATCGTGAATATAGCGTACAACAATCGTTTACTAATGACGATGGAAAACGCGTTTTACCCGATGTAATCATTAATCTTCCCGGTGATAAGAAAATGATTATAGATTCTAAAGTTTCTTTAAATGCTTATGAACGTTATGTAAACGCGACTGATGAAGATGAAAAACCTACACATCTTAAAAACCACCTTATTGCACTTAGAAACCGTATCAACGAACTCAGCCATAAAAACTACCATCAATTATACGGTGTAGAAAGTCCGGATTTTGTGTTACTTTTTATTCCTATTGAAGCTGCTTTTGCCATTGCATCGAATAATTATCCCAATTTATACAGTGAGGCTTTCGATAAAAATATCATTTTAGTAACCCCCACAACGCTTTTAGCGGTACTTAGGACTATCGATAGTATGTGGCAAAACGAAAAGCAAAAGGAAAATGCTATCGAGATTGCTACACAGGCGGGAAAGTTATATGACCAATTCACCAATCTTACCGATGAACTTTTAAAAGTAGGTAAACAACTTAGCACTGTTCAAAATAGTTATGATGGTGCCATGAAAAAACTAACCGGCAAAGGGAATTTGATTTCCCGGGTAGAAAAACTAAAAAGATTGGGTGCTAAAGCCAGTAAACAAATTGATACGAATCTTGTAAAGAAATCATCTAACGATCTTTCTAATTTAAATCCATGATAAAGTTATTTCAAATTTATGCCATTCTGAGTTTCACTTTAATGTTGTACTCTTTAAACGCGCAGAGTATCTATTTTCCAGAATTTGGAACATGGCAGGAAAAAGAAGCTTCAGCATATAGTTATGACTTTACTGAAGCCATACAATTTGCTAAAGATCACGAGTATAGCGAATCCCGTGATCTGCGACAGGCGATTTTAAAGGGATTTATGCAGGAACCTTTTCATCAACTTTTAGGACCGGTAAGACGTCGTGGCGGACCTGCCGGAATTATTTTAAAAAATGGCTATATTATTTCTAAATGGGGAGATACCAAAAAAGTAGATATGACCTTTAGCGTTACTAAAAGCTTTTTAGCAGCCACTGCCCTACTGGCTATTGATAGTACTTTGATTGCTCCTGAAGATCCAGTGAAAGATTATGTTTGGGACGGTACTTTTGACGGAGAGCATAATGCTAAAATTACCTGGAAAAATTTATTGCAACAAAATTCGGATTGGAGTGGTGAACTTTGGGATTCTTATGATTGGGCCGACAGGCCTCCTAGCGATGGGAATATTGATAGCTGGCGATCCAGAGAATTACACGAGCCAGGATCATATTTTAAATACAATGATGTTCGTGTAAACGTATTGGCTTACTCCCTCTTAAATGTTTTTAGACAACCTTTGCCCAAAATACTAAAATCTAAAATAATGGATCCTATTGGCGCTTCTACAACCTGGCGCTGGTATGGTTACGATAATTCCTGGGTAACTATTGACGGGCTCCAGATGCAATCTGTTAGTGGTGGTGGACATTCAGGTGGCGGGATGTTTATTAATACTGAAGATATGGCTCGATTTGGTTTGTTATTTATGAATAACGGGAGCTGGAATGGCAAATCACTTATTTCTTCTAAAATTATAAAAGAAGCCATACAACCTTCCAAACCTAATCCAAATTATGGCTATATGTGGTGGTTAAACCCTGAAAAATCTCAAAAATGGGAAAAAATTGGCGCTCATATTTTTTATGCTGCAGGATTTGGTGGTAATTTTATCGTTGTAGATCAAAAAGAAAATCTCGTTATTGTAACCAGATGGTTGGAACCTTCGAAAATCGAAGATTTTTTAAACCTTGTGTATAAGAATATTTAGAATGAAAAAAGTCCTTTACTACATTCTTGGCGGTATTTTCCTGTTGTTTTTGCTGTATTTTGCATTTGCCTATTTTGCAACCTATAGTGAAGGCACTAGAACCGGTGAACTTATAAAATTCAGTAAAAAAGGTGTTGTTTTTAAAACCTGGGAAGGCGAAATTAGCCAGGGAATTAGCGGTGCGCAGATTTTTAGCTTTTCCGTATTAAAAGAAGATAAAGACGTTGTAAAGGCGTTACAGAAAAACGAAGGTAACTATGTAAAACTTTATTATGTAGAACGCTATGCAACCTTTGTTTTTTGGGGTGACACCAAATATTTTGTCACCAGAGTAGAAGAAGCACAATCCCCACATTTTAGAGATAGATGACCAATTCAAAAGAATTTAAACGAGTAGAAGACTCACAGGTAACCATTTCAGAATTAATGTTACCTAATCGAGCAAATTTTAACGGCAAAATTCACGGTGGTTATGTTTTGTCACTGCTAGACCAAATAGCTTTTGCCTGTGCCTCCAAACATTCTGGCACCTATTGCGTAACGGCTAGCGTAGACACTGTAGATTTTCTTGCTCCTATAGAAGTTGGAGAACTTTTAACCATGAAAGCATCGGTGAATTACGTAGGTAGAAGTTCTATGGTTATTGGTATACGCGTAGAATCCGAAAATATACAGACCGGTGAAAAAAAGCATTGTAATTCGTCTTACTTTACCATGGTGGCTAAAGATAAAGAAGGAAAATCTATTAGTGTTCCCGGCCTTATTTTAGATAATGATCATGATATTAGAAGATTTACCAAAAGTATAAAGAGGAATAAAATGAAGAGCAAAAGGGTTAACGAATTTAAGGAAACCGATTTTGTATCCGAAAATTACCTGCACATGCTGGAAGATTATAAGGTAAAAATAGACCGATAGTTGTGAAGTTTAACGGTTTTATCGTTTCGCTTTTTGGTGTTATTTTATTAGCGTACCTGCTTCCGCAAGGAAATGAAATATTGCCTTTAAAAACTATCACCGATATTGGAATAGGTTTTATATTCTTTTTCTATGGATTAAAATTGGCACCACAGGAAATTAAACAGGGGCTTTTAAACTACAAAGTACACCTAATTGTACAACTCACCACGTTTATAGTTTTTCCGCTCTTAGCACTCGCCTATTTACCTTTGTTCGAGCAAGGAAAAGACTCTGAATTATGGACGGCTATTTTCTTTTTAGCCACACTTCCTTCTACCGTAAGCTCCTCGATTGTAATGGTAGCTTTAGCCAAGGGAAATTTACCTGCCGCTATTTTTAATGCCAGTTTATCGGGACTTATAGGTATTTTTGCAACTCCTATTTGGCTGAGTATCATTTTGGGAAAAAGCGCCGATTTTCAGTTTTTAGATGTCTTATTAAAATTAGGCTGGCAAATCTTGGCGCCTTTGATTGTGGGCCTCATCCTGCAGCGAATTTTTGGAAATTGGGCCAGAAAACATAGTAAACAGCTTGCCCTTTTTGATAAAGGAATTATCCTGATTATCGTGTATAGCAGTTTTAGCAATTCCTTTACTTCTAACTTATTTGATGCTATCGATCTAAGCGGATTCTTATTGTTGATAGTAGGTGTTTTAGTGTTGTTTTTTGTGGTGTATTACCTCACAGCACTTGCTAGTAACCTGCTCAAGCTAACTTTAGAAGATAAAATTACTGCCCAGTTTTGCGGTACCAAAAAATCCCTGGTTCACGGCTCGGTTATGGTAAATGTAATCTTCGGTAATTCTGCAAATACAGGCTTATTATTACTCCCTATTATGCTTTTTCACTCTTCTCAACTTATTTTGATTGCTTACTTCGCAGAAAAATATAGAAAAAGAAAGCCGGAGATGGCAAAAATATAATTTTGATTCAAGAAGCTAAAGGCAGAACAATTTGGTATAAACCTAACCATATTTTTAAAATTTCAATGCTTCCTGATAATGATTGAGACATAGATAATACACCTGTTGCGGCGGCCAATAAAATTTTGTTAAGCCATTGGCGTTTATAGAAAGACCTTTTACCTTTATAAAAAATTAAGACATGAAAACCGGACTACTTATCCTGAGCTTAGGTGGAATTTTAATGATTTCCTGCAAAAACAACGAAAATCAGGAGGCTAAAAAAAGTGAATCTGTCGTGCAATCGCAACAGCCAGAAGATGAAGAAGAAATTCCGGTAAAAATGTGCTATTTATATGCTTCAGAAACCGATACCATTAGTCTTAATATTGAAAAATTAAATAAGAATGTTTCCGGAAGTCTTGTTTATATGCTCTATCAAAAAGATGTAAACCGAGGGGAAATTTCAGGAATTATGAAGGGAGACACCCTTTTTGCAGATTATGAATTTATGAGCGAAGGAAAAAATTCAGTTCGGCCCATTATGTTCCTTCAAAAAGGTAATCAATTAATAGAAGGTTACGCCTCTGGGCAGGATAGTACCGCTTACAAATTCAATGAAGATTTCGCCTTAACCCGAACCAATTGTGGTGTTAATTAAGCAATTCCATTTATTGGGCAGGATTTAAATAAGTAGCAATTTTAGCAATATTAATTATAAATAAAACCCATCCAATCACCAGTGTAAGTCCGCCTAGCGGAGTTACAGGCCCTAAAAAGCGCATTTTCTTTCCTTGTGCATCACTTAATACCAAACCATAAATACTAAAGGAAAATAACAGTACCCCAATTACGAAACACCAGCCGGTAATTTCCTGAGAAACTTCCCGAAAAGGAAATGCGATAGCGGCCATTATAAGAATCAAAGCATGGTACATTTGGTATCTTACACCGGTTTCAAAACTTTTTTGTTGCTCTTCAGATAATTTCTTTTTTAAGGCATGTGCGCCAAAAGCACCAAAGATCACTGCTAGACATCCGTAAATACCACCTATTACTAAAAAAAGCTCTTTCATTCTTTATAAAATTGATTCAGATTTAATTGAATTTCGAAATGCTAAGTTATGACGTTGGTTAGCTATTTAAAATAAAAAATCCTCTGTAAAATTCAGCTTAACAAATGCCTAAAATCTACAGAGGATCTCTTATTAATAGTAATTACGCTATTTTATTTGCTTAAATACATTTTTCTACGTGTATAGAGATTGTAGAAATCATCATCTTTAAGGTCTTTGATAAATAAGATACTTTCACCTGTACTCTTCATCTCTGGTCCCAATTGTTTATTTACTTTATGGAATTTTTCAAAAGAGAATACCGGTTGTTTTATCGCATAACCATCCAACTGCGGGTTAAAGGTAAAATCTTTAATCTTTTTATCGCCTAACATCACTTTGGTAGCATAGTTTACATAAGGCTCTTTATAAGCTTTAGCTATAAACGGTACCGTTCTGGATGCTCTTGGGTTTGCTTCAATAATGTAGACCTTATCCTCTTTTATCGCAAACTGGATATTGATTAATCCAACAGTGTTTAAAGCAAGAGCAATTTTTCTGGTGTGATCTTTTATCTGTTGTAGTACCAAATCTCCCAAAGTAAAAGGAGGAAGCAGTGCATTCGAATCTCCAGAGTGAATACCACAAGGCTCAATATGCTCCATGATACCAATAATATACACATCTTCGCCATCGCAAATCGCATCAGCTTCAGCTTCAATAGCTCCGTCTAAATAATGATCCAGTAATAATTTGTTATTTGGAATCTTGCGTAGAAGATCTACTACGGTTTCTTCTAACTCCTGCTTATTAATTACGATTTTCATTCCCTGCCCACCAAGAACATAAGAAGGACGAACCAAAATTGGGAAATCTAACTGATCTGCTAATTTTAGCGCCTCTTCAGCGTTCTCTGCAGTTCCGAATTCAGGATAAGGAATATCATTTTTCTGAAGTAATGTCGAGAAGCTACCGCGATCTTCAGCAAGATCCAGCGCTTCAAAGCTGGTACCTATAATCTTAATGCCGTAACGCTCTAATTTTTCAGCAAGTTTTAGAGCGGTTTGCCCTCCAAGCTGAACAATTACTCCTTCCGGCTTTTCATGCCTAATGATATCGTAAATATGTTCCCAGAATACCGGCTCGAAATAAAGTTTATCTGCTACGTCGAAATCTGTAGAAACCGTTTCTGGGTTACAGTTAATCATAATGGTTTCGTAACCACATTCCGCTGCGGCCAAAACTCCATGTACACAACTGTAATCAAACTCGATTCCCTGCCCTATTCTGTTTGGCCCAGATCCTAATACCACAATCTTTTTACGATCGGTAACCACACTCTCGTTTGCGGTATATTTCTTACCATCTGCAGTTTCTATAGCTGCTTCAAAAGTAGAGTAATAATAAGGCGTCTCTGCCTTAAACTCTGCTGCACAGGTATCTACAAGTTTATATACACGGTTTATATCTAACTCACTGCGCTTATTATAAACTTCACTTTCAAGGCATTTTACCATATAAGCAATTTGCCTGTCTGCAAAACCTTTTTGTTTGGCTTCCAGCATCAAATCTTTTGGAAGAGAATTGATATCGTAAGTACTAATTTCTTTTTCCAGCATATAAAGTTCCTCATACTGCTTAAGGAACCACATATCGATTTTAGTAATTTCATGAATTCGGCTTAACGGAATTCCTGCCTGAATGGCATCATAAATTACAAATACCCTATCCCAGCTGGCATAAGTAAGTTTCTCGATAATTTCATCATACTTGGTATATCCCTTACCATCTGCTCCAAGGCCATTTCTCTTAATCTCTAGAGATTGCGTTGCTTTATGTAGAGCTTCCTGAAAAGAACGACCAATTCCCATAACTTCACCAACCGCTTTCATTTGAAGTCCTAAAGTTCTGTCTGAACCTTCAAACTTATCAAAGTTCCATCGAGGTATTTTTACGATTACATAATCTAAAGATGGCTCAAATAAAGCTGATGTAGATTGTGTAATTTGGTTATCTAGTTCATCTAATGTATAACCTAGAGCCAACTTAGTAGCTATTTTTGCAATAGGATACCCGGTTGCTTTAGATGCCAATGCCGAAGATCTGGATACACGCGGGTTAATTTCGATCGCGTAAATTTCTTCTTTTTCATCCGGGCTTACCGCAAACTGTACATTACATCCACCGGCAAAATCCCCGATACTGCGCATCATTTTTATAGCAAGATCACGCATTCTCTGGAACGCACTATCACTAAGTGTCATTGCAGGAGCAACAGTTATCGAATCTCCGGTATGGATTCCCATAGGATCCATATTCTCGATAGTACAGATAATTACAACATTATCATTCTTATCTCGAAGCAATTCTAATTCGTATTCTTTCCAACCAAGAAGTGCTTTATCGATAAGGACTTCATGAATAGGAGAAGCTTCGAGACCACGAGTAAGCATCTCGTCAAAATCCTCAGCTTTATGAACAAAACCTGCTCCACTACCTCCTAAAGTAAATGAAGCCCTGATCACTAGCGGAAAACCAAATTCCTGGGCAACTTCTTTTCCCTGAAGATAAGAAGTTACTGTTTTTGCAGGAGCTACCGGAATACCTATACGCTCCATTAACTGTTTAAACTGCTCTCTATCTTCTGTAATATTAATGGCATCGATATCAACACCAATAAGTTTTACATCATAATCCTTCCAGATTCCCTTATCATCAGCTTCAATACACAGGTTTAATGCCGTTTGGCCTCCCATTGTAGGTAATACGGCGTCAATATTAGGATGAGCCTCAAGAATTTCTATAATAGATTTAGTGGTAAGCGGCTTAAGATACACATGATCTGCCATAGAAGGATCTGTCATAATCGTAGCCGGGTTAGAGTTGATAAGAATCGTCTCTATACCGTCTTCACGCAAAGATCTAAGTGACTGTGTTCCTGAATAATCAAATTCACAGGCCTGTCCGATCACAATCGGTCCAGAACCAATAATCAAAATACTTTTAAGATTGTTGTTTTTGGGCATTTTAAATTGTGTTGTGGTGGTATAAATGTAAGAAGCTATTAGATATAAAAAAAGGCGTTACTAAAAAAGTAACACCTTTAATATTTTAAATCACTAACTATCATTAGTGTTTATGTCTGTTTTCAGAAGATACAGATAATTTCTTTCTACCTTTTGCTCTTCTTCTGGCAAGGACTTTTCTACCGTTCACACTAGCCATACGCTCTCTAAATCCGTGCTTATTTTTTCTTTTTCTCTTAGATGGTTGAAACGTTCTTTTCATTTTACTGTATCTTTAATCTTCTGTGAAATCTTTTTTTGTTGCTCTTTTTAAAACTGCGTGCAAATATACAAAGCTTTTTAACTCTTCCAAATAGAAAATTAAATTATTTTTAAATCTTTTTATTACCTTTGGCGGCTCAAAAATCAATGCATTATGTTCAATAAAAATATAAAGTTAGTATTAGCAGGATTAGTTTTAGCTGCAGCCGTTTGGCAATTTATCGAAGGGTATATTGGAAATGGGATTATGCTTATCCTATTAGCAGGTATCTTTGTATTTTTATATTTTAAAAATGAGATTATTCTTTTAGCTTTTTTAAGACTTCGGAAACAGGATTTCCCAGGCGCTAAGAAATGGTTAGATAAAATAAAAAAACCAGAAGCTGCACTTACTAAAAAGCAACAGGGATATTACTGGTATTTACATGGTTTAATGGTTTCTCAAACCAACATGACCCAGGCCGAGAAACATTTTAAAAAAGCTATAAAACTAGGCTTATCTATGGATCATGATCTTGCTATGGCCAAACTAAACCTGGCCGGCATTGCGATGACCAAAAGAAGAAAACGTGAGGCTACCAACCTATTGGCCGAAGCTAAAAAGCTAGATAAACATGGTATGCTTACAGACCAGATAAGGATGATGAAGCAACAAATGAAAAAAATATAACTTCATACAATATTTTCCTATTACTTATCGACCCGTAATTTTGTTATTGGTCGATATTATTTCACATTGTAGTAAGTATTTATTATTTTTGAAAGACCTAACTATTCGTCTAAACTTCAATGAAGCAATTATTATGCATTCTATTGATTTTTTTGTTCTTCAATGCCGTTTCAATTTCTGCCCAGGAAAAGAAAACTGATAGCATCAAAGACAAAGTACTTTTTACAGAAGCCTTAGCCCTACATTTAGCCGATTATAACGAGAAAGCCGATTTTGCCTACCGGCAGAGGAATTTTAAAAAAGCGCAACATTTATTTGATTCTATTACGGCAAACCACCTAACAGGATCGTATATTAATAACTTTAAGTTTCACAACTTAAGAGGCAAAGAAGTCTGTCTTTACGATTTCGACAAATCAATTTATTTAATTACTTATGCTTCCTGGTGTATTCCCGGAAAAGGAGCTATTCCCGCTATCAACGAGATTGCAAAAAAATATAAAGATCAAATTCAGATCATTATTTTATTTTGGGATACCCGGGATAAAGTAAAAAAGGTATCTAAAGAATTTAGTAATACGGTAAACATTGTTTATGTAGACGAAACACAGAACAAATCGCCTTACGTAGTAAAACAGTTAAAGCATTCATTAGGGCTCCCCACCTGTTTTCTTATAAATAAAGATAAAAGAATTGAAGATATCACCAGGTACACTGCCGTAGCTTATGGAACTCCCATAGAAAATGCTTTAAAGAAAAATTTCAATCAGATTGATGAAGGCATCACAAGCCATCTTATGAATTCTGAGGATACCAAAGTAATGAAATCACAACTTGCTTCTGGGAAAGATAAGAAAGAATAATTTTTTATCATGAACTTGATGAATGATGAATCTATTCATAGATGAAAACACACGCTATTACCGCCTATTTTTAATCTTGAGGTATAAATTTCATTTCCCGTTTAGATGTCGCAATTGCCATTAAAGCACTATAGATATAATTTAAGACCTTCACTTCACCGTCCAGATTTAAATTTTCGATATCGTCTGTAGGCTTATGATAATGATCATGCCCCCCAGTATGAATTCCCAAAACAGATATCCCTTTATTATAAAAAGAAACATGATCTGATCCTGCAACAGAGCCTGCATGAACTATTGGCTTAACCTGATTAGGTATACCTAAACTATCCATTAATTGCATGCCACCGGGAAAAGTACCGGCGCCGCCCATATAAACATGATTTTCTTCATTTAAATGCCCAACCATGTCCATATTTATCATCAACTTAATACTATCCAAAGGTATCGTTGGATGATCTACAAAGTAGGCACTACCTAGCAAGCCCTGTTCTTCAGCCCCAAAAGCGATCAATAAGATGCTTCTTTTTAATAATTTTTGATTAGCTTTAACCTTTTCTGCTATTTCTAATAACGCGGCAGTACCGCTAGCATTATCATCTGCACCATTGTAAATTGATCCTTCTTTTACTCCTAAATGATCATAATGAGCACCTAAAACAATAATTTCATTTTTCAATTTAGGATCTTCACCTTCAATAAATCCTATGACATTCCAGGTTTTCACTTCAGAATTATCACCTTTTAAGCGTGCTGTAAACTCCTGAAGGTCATAAAAAATTCCGTTAGCAGTAAAATCATTTTTTAAGTAATCTACTACCATTTTATTTTCTACAGTTCCAGGAAATCTGCCATTTAGTGAATCATTTGCTAAAAACTGAATATGATATTTCAATTCCTGTCTGGTTATTTCTTCTTGAGAAAAAATATAGCCAACCGGACTTATAATGAATAAAATAATTAGAGTAATTGAGGAATTTATTTTTGAAATCATAATAATTAGAATGATAAATCGATGAACTATTGGTAATACCCTTCTTCAGGTATATCTACATAATAGGCTTTCCCGGAAGCATTATTTAAGTGTGCTTCGCGTAACCATGGATTATGAATTTTTAAAATCTTATAGTTAATGCCGTATTTTGCAGCAAAATCCGGAAAGTCATCTACCGCAGTATCTACTTTTACCTTTTTGGTAGGAATGTGTTTGTAAAGATCTGATTCCTCAAATTTAAATCCATATTCGTATGGATTAGACATAATCTCTTTTAAAGCCAGAATTCTAAATACATAACGACCGGTCTCTTCTCCCAGTAATAAATCATAATAATCCTTCACCTTTTGACGTTCCTGCTGCCTTGCAATTCCGGCCCTTCCAGCATTATAAGCCGCAGCAGCCAAGGTCCAGCTTCCAAAATCTCTTTTAGATTCTTTCAGGTACTGGCATGCTGCTCTGGTTGATTTTTCAATATGATAACGTTCATCTACATTGCTGTTAATTTCCAGACCTAAATCCCGCCCTGTTCCTTTTAATAACTGCCAGAACCCAACTGCGTTTGCCGGGCTTACCGCCTGGGTTAACCCACTTTCTATAACCGCTAAATACTTAAAATCATCAGGCACTCCTTCTTCTTTCAAAATAGGTTCTATAACAGGGAAGTATTTATTAGCACGCTTCATTAAAAGTAGTGCATTAGATTGCCAGTAGGTATTTACCAGTAATTCACGATCCAGGCGTTCGTGAATATCGGGATCTGTTAAGGGCACAGATTCTCCTGCAAAATCAATATTTTCTGGAATACTTAATGCTTTTATGGTATATACCTTAGCCACATTCTTATCAAAAGTTTCCTGATAAGCTTCTTTATGCTCTTCCTGAATATCCGGACTCTGAACAGCCTCAGTTATTGCAAAAAATACTGTTGCGGCTCCAACTACTATTAGTCCTGTTTTTAATATTTTCATGTTATATTTTAATAATTTTCGGATTATTCTCTACTGCTTCTTTTCCTTTCAGAATTAATTGGGGCAGGTAGTTATTAAACCACCTAAACCGGTTAATTATCATGACATGGGTTCCTCCTTTTATAACTATCGCATCGTTGATATACTTAATAGGAAAAACAACATCCTTATCACCATGAATATGAATAATCTCCGGGTTTATGGTACTACAATCCCAGTTTACCATATTCTGAATTGCCCACGAAAGATAATATTTATCACGAACCGACAAATACTGACGGTATAATTTTGCTCTTTTTTTAAGATAATCGTTTACGGCAATCTTTTCTAAATGATCTATATAATCTAATAAACCTATAGGAAGTATTTTATACACTCCGGTTTTACTGGCAAACTTCATCTTTTTAGGCAATTCATCCCTACACTTCACACTAGAAATAATGATCAATCGCCTAACCTTAATGTATTTTGCTATTTCCTGTACAATAACTCCGCCAAAAGACACGCCTATCAACACTATATTTTCATGATGAATATTTTCAATCAACCGTTTGGAGTAATCCTGCATACTTTCGTTTGAAGTAGGAATAAGCCATGTTAACCAGTGAATTTTAAATTGATCTTCGGGTAGTTGAATAAACTCAAAAATAGATGGGTTAGCTGCCATTCCCGGCATAAAGTATACGTGAATCAAGTTGTTAGCGCTATCACTCATGTTAGTAAGGCAGCTTTTAAGGTTTAGAAATTGTAATTTTACTCAATAATCGAGATTAAATACTCCAATCCGGGATCTTCCCCATAGTTACTGGGATCAGAATACCCCGAAATAAATATAATTTTTTAATAAATGCCTCAAGGGCTTACCTTAAAAGGTAGTTTATGATCAAAAATAAGACTTAATTATTGGCTTACATAAAAGAAAGAGAAAAATGAGAAATACAATTTATCCAGCAGATTTAAGAGGAAAAGCAGACTTTGGGTGGCTTAATGCCCGCTACTCTTTTAGCTTTGCTAATTATTTTAATCCCAACAATGTACATTTTGGACTTTTACGGGTTTTAAACGATGATTTAGTAAAAGGAGGAATGGGTTTTGGAACGCATCCTCACCAGAATATGGAAATAATAAGCATCCCTCTACAGGGCGCTATAGCTCATAAAGATTCCATGGGGAATGCTTCAACAATCAATGCCGGGGAAGTACAGGTAATGAGTGCAGGAACCGGAGTAGAACATAGTGAATTTAACCCCAATTCTTCAGAAACACTCAATCTTTTACAAATCTGGATCTTTCCTGAAAAAGAAAATGTGGAACCGCGATATGACCAGAAAAATTTTTCTGAATTATTAATTCCCAATATCCTGGTAACCGTTGTTGGTCCTAAAGAAAATAATGAAGAAAATGCCCTTTGGATTCATCAACAAGCATATCTATCCCTTGGAAATTTTGAACAAGGCACAAATTTTGCTTATACTATAAAAGGGAAAAATAGTGGTGTTTATGTCTTTTTAATTGAAGGAGAGGCCAGCATCGATGGCGAGAAGCTAAATAAAAGAGATGCTATGGGCATTTCTGAAACTGAAACTTTCGAGGTTTCTTTCAGTGAGAATAGCAAAATACTACTGATTGAAGTACCTATGGAATAGCAAAAACTTTCTGAATTCGGTGAAACTAAAATTTACCGAATTCAGAATCAAATATTTATATGATGAATGAAGAGGATTTTAAAATTACCAACAATGAATTTTTAAGACAATTCGAAACGACTGTAAATGGCGAGTTGGCCATTATTGAGTATGCTGACCAGGAGCGTAAAATTTTCCTCACCAAGCTTAGAATGCCTAAAGATGTAGCTGAAGAAACTACCAACAAATTTATCGAGGCTGTTTTAGCTGAAATTAAAGAGAATACTAATTGCAGAGTGATGCCAACACATCCCGATATTGCTAAATTTATGCGGCGTAATCGCAGAAAATATAAAGACCTTTTACCAGTAGGGATTAATATTTAAGCGCTTATCGCTTCCGCTTCCTTTACGTATTCAAATCTTACCATACCATCTTCGTCTATTTCTGTAAGTTGAATTTGATGAAGCGTATTTACAAGCTCCGGATTCCACGGAGCTTTTACTTTTACATAATTTTCTGTAAACCCATGAATATAACCTTCTTTATTTTCACCTTCAAAAAGAACAGTATGCGTTGTGCCTAGTTGACTCTCATAAAAAGCTCTTCGCTTTTTTGCAGAAAGTCCTCGTAACATTTTACTACGTTTTTTACGAACCTTATTAGAAACTACACCATCCATTTCGGCTGCCGGAGTGTTATCACGTTCAGAATACGTAAAAACATGTAAATAAGAAATATCCAGTTCGGTTAAAAAGGTATAGGTTTCCAGAAAGCGCTCATCGGTTTCTCCGGGAAACCCAACAATCACATCTACGCCAATACATGCATGAGGCATTACCCTTTTAATTTGTGCAACTCGATCTACATACAACTCACGCAAATAACGGCGTCGCATTAATTTAAGAATATCGTTGCTACCACTTTGTAACGGAATATGAAAATGCGGCACAAAAGTACTGCTATCTGAAACAAAATCAATCGTCTCATTTTTAAGCAAATTCGGTTCGATAGAAGAAATTCGAAGTCTTTCAATGCCCTTAACTTCATCCAGCGCTTTTACCAGATCTAAAAAAGTATGCTCATGCTTTTTATTTCCAAACTCGCCTTTCCCATAATCGCCAATATTAACTCCGGTAAGGACTATTTCTTTAATGCCCTGTTCAGAAATTTCAGCAGCATTTTTTAAAACATTTTCCAGTTTATCACTACGGGAAATTCCGCGTGCTAAGGGAATAGTACAATATGTGCATTTATAATCACAACCATCCTGAACTTTAAGGAAAGCCCGGGTACGATCTCCAATAGAATATGATCCTACATAAAAATCGGCTTCCTGAATTTCGCAACTATGTACTTCTCCAAAATCGTTTTTAGAAAGATCATGAAGGTAATCGGTGATCTTAAATTTTTCGGTAGCTCCCAAAACAAGGTCTACACCATCTACAGCTGCCAGTTCTTCCGGCTTTAATTGCGCGTAACAACCTACACCAATAATAAAAGCCGCTTCGTTTGCTTTTTGAGCCTGTTTTACGATGGTTTTAAAGCGCTTATCTGCATTCTCGGTCACAGAACAGGTATTTATTACATAAATATCTGCATACTCGTTAAATTCCACTTTCTCAAATCCTTCCTCCTGGAACGATCTTGCAATTGTTGATGTTTCCGAGAAATTTAGTTTACAACCTAGTGTATAAAAAGCAACTTTTTTATCCATCATTTTCCTGCTCTTTTTAGCAAAAACACATTTTACTTTATTTTGGGGTGCAAATATACTATCTAAAATTGGTTTACTAAAATTGGCTGTCTTGTTTTAGTCTTTGTAAATCAATCCCTTAAAATATTACTCACAGATTTTAAACAATTAGGATAATAATCAAACTATAGTAGTAGAAAAGTTCAAAAAATAATATGCAAAATTCTATAATTTAAGCATAAAGGCCAAGGCACTTAAAAACATAACAAGTTTTCTAGTTTTCAATAATCCTGGTTTTTCCGGCATGTATAAAGATTTATATTTGCTAAAAATAAACGGGATGAGCAATGATGCTTTTAAATTACGAAGGGTAAATGTTATGCGATACATCACACCATTGCGAGAAGGTGGTTCTTTACCTGCGCTTGCCGATGCCGACGATGATTTTAAATACGTTATAAAATTTAGAGGTGCCGGGCATGGCAGTAAAGCTTTGATTGCCGATTTGATTGGTGGTGAAATCGCACGTTTTTTAGGTTTTAAGGTTCCTGAAATTGTTTTTGCTCATTTAGACGAGGCTTTTGGCAGAACTGAAGGTGACGAAGAAATTCAGGATTTACTAAAAGGAAGTCAGGGCTTAAACTTAGGGCTTCATTTTTTATCTGGAGCAATTAATTATGATCCTGTAGTTACCGAAATTGATCCCGAAACCGCCTCCAGAATCGTATGGTTAGATGCCTATTTAACCAATATCGATCGCACGTTTAGAAACACCAATATGTTAAGTTGGCACAAGGAACTCTGGCTTATCGATCACGGTGCTTCATTATACTTTCATCATTCCTGGATCAATTGGGAGAAAACAGCAAAAACACCCTTCGCTTTTATAAAAGATCATGTATTACTGCCCCAGGCAAGCGAATTGGAAAAAGCGAATAGCGAACTCAAAAAAAAACTTACCCCAGAAGTCTTAGAAGACATCGTTAATTTAATTCCTGAAGATTGGTTAATTTGGGAAGGAACCGATGAATCACCTGCAGAGATTAGAGAAGTTTATCTTAAGTTTTTAAAAATACGATTAACTCATTCTGAAATTTTCACAAAACAAGCGCAAGATGCAAGAGAATCACTTATATGAGTATGCCGTAATTAGGATCGTCCCGAAAGTGGAACGGGAAGAATTTATAAATGTTGGCGTGGGCATTTTTTCGAAAAGTACCCGCTTTATCAACATGCGCTATCATTTGGATAAAAACAAATTAAAAGCAGTATGTCCAGATTGTGATCCTGAAGAAATAGAAAAAAATTTAGAGTCTTTTAAACGTATTTGTGCAGGAGAAAAAGATGCCGGACCCATTGGGCAAATGGATGCTGCCTCTAGATTTAGATGGTTAACCGCCACTCGCAGCTCTGTGATACAAACCTCCCAGACACATCCCGGATTTAGCAAGGATTTAGAAAAAACATTGAACTCTTTATTTGAAGAAATGGTTTTATAAGAGACTAGAAGATTAAAAACTATAAATACTGGACAAAATTTTCTTTGGTTTTACCTACTTAAAAATTAATGGTAAGTAAAAATCTATGCTCCAGATTCTATTTTCTTATATCTATATTTACAATATGAGTTTTGGTAGTGCCATAGCAGCCATTGTTAGTTAGCGTAACAACAGGAGAAAAAGAACTTCTCAATTAGATCGTTATGCCCAAAAAACAGGATCTAAACTTGGGAAACTTAGTGATCAGGATAAACTTACTGCTACCGAATTAAATCGGCTGGGCCAAAAAATTAAAGCTGAAAACAACAAAAAGCGGCAAAGAGTTATCGCCCTTACCGCTGTAATTATGATTATTGTTACTTCTATCTTCTGGTATTTTATGTTTTAACCTTCAAGCATCTTTGATATTCAAAAATTTCGGTATTAAAATTCTAATATCTAGAAGCGAAGCAATCTAACATCTAATTTTAATATCTACGGTACTTAGAAGTTTCTTCAAAGACATGTTCTAAAATTGCTTCATCTTCCTTGGTAAATTCCATTTTACGGCGTTCTAAAACAAGGCGGGCTACTTCAAAAACCTTTTTGGTCTGGTAGGTTGTCATTCCCGAACTTCCACCCCAACTAAAACTTGGTACAAAATTTCGTGGATATCCCGTTCCAAAGATATTACAACTTACTCCAACCACTGTACCGGTATTAAACATCGAATTGATTCCGCATTTACTATGATCGCCCATCATCAACCCACAAAATTGAAGTCCGGTTTTTGCAAAACCCTCCGTCTCGTAATCCCAAAGGCGAACTTCAGCATAATTATTTTTAAGATTTGAATTATTGGTATCTGCTCCCAGATTACACCATTCTCCAAGTACCGAATTTCCTAAATATCCTTCATGGCCTTTATTGGAGTTTTGGAATAATACTGAATTATTGATCTCGCCTCCTGCTCTACTGCCGGGGCCTATGGTTGTTGCTCCATATATTTTAGCGCCCATTTTAACGACTGCTTCTTCACCAATCGCTATAGGGCCACGAAAAAAACAACCTTCCATCACTAAAGCATCTTTTCCTATATAAATCGGGCCGGTACTCGCATTTAAAGAGCAATTTTCAACTACAGCTCCTTCTTCAATAAAAATGTTCTCTGGATTTTTTACAAAGTTCGAAGAGTTTATAGGTTCAGATTCACGATCTTCCGTAATTAATTTAAAATCAAAATTAATGGCAAAATCGTTTTTTGAAAAGATATCCCAGGTATGCGCTAGCTTAAGCACTTCGCCTGCAATTTCTAATTGCTTAAATACTTCAAAATCTACCTCCTGATCTTCTTCGGCATAGAAAGCAACGATATCTTCTCCATCAAAGATTGCTTCATTCTTTTTTAAATTCATCACCTGATCGATCAATGCCGAAGAAGGAAAATAGGCGGCATTAATCATAATATTTTCCTCAAACTCTACCAACGGCCACTTTTCACTTAAATAATCCTCGGTAATTGTAGAAGTCGTATTGCCTAAAATATATTCCCAGCGCTCTCGCATGGTCAATATTCCAAACCTAATATCGGCTACCGGACGGGTAAATGTAAAAGGGAGTAACTGGTTTCTTACCGAACCATCAAAAAGTATATAATTCATTTCCGCACAAAATTTTTATAAAGTTAAAGGGAATTGGATAAGTTTAAAGAAAATGAAGTTAAAATCAATTTAAAAAATATACAAACAAAAAAAAGGCTGCAAAAAGCAGCCTTTATATATTATAATCTAAAATCCAGAAGAATTATTTCTTCTTCTTGAATTTAGCATATTTGTTCTTGAATTTATCAATTCTACCAGCACTATCCACAAGCTTAGTCTGCCCGGTATAGTATGGATGAGAAGTTCTGGAGATCTCCAATTTGATCAATGGATATTCAGTACCTTCTACTTCAATAGTTTCTCTTGTCTTTGCGGTAGATTTTGTAATGAATACATCGTCGTTAGACATATCTTTAAATGCTACCAATCTATAATTTTCCGGATGGATTCCTTGCTTCATCGCTTTGATCTTTTAATTTTCAGGCTGCAAATTTAAACATTTTATTGATTAATCCAATAACAATTAAAAATATTTTTTTATTTATCCGCTATGTAACGTTTTACTATATTTGCTTACTAACCGATAAACAACAAAATTAATCAAAAAAATGGAAAACTCTACTTCAGTTAAATCGGTTGCGTCACCTTTCGGTATTTATTTAGGAATTATACTCTCACTAATTACTATTTTAGCCTATACATTTAATTTAAAGCTTTTTACAAGTTGGTACCTTGGTGTCTTTAATTTTATTATCATAATTATATTTCTAATCATTTCAGAAATTAAAACAAGAAAAGCCGTTGCAAATCCGGCCTTCTCCTTTAAAGATGCATTTATCGCTTCTTTTATTCCAATTGCAATTGGATTATTAATAAGTACAATAGTATCTATAATTATCTTTAACTTTGTCGATCCTGAAGCTGCTCAAACAGTTATCGAATTGACTGCTGAAATGAGTAGAAATATGATGGAAAGATTTGGTCTTCCCGAAGCTGAGATAGAAAAAGCTGTTGCAGAAGTACTTGAGAGTAATCAATTTACGCTTCTAAATCAGCTTAAAAGTTATATATTTCAATTAGCATTTTGGGCTGCTATCAGTTTAATTTTAGCGCTGATTTTCAGAAAAAAAGATCCGCAAACAATTTAATAATTAATGCAGATTTCCGTAGTTATACCTCTTCTTAACGAAGAACAATCTTTAGCAGAATTATATCATTGGATCGCAAAAGTTATGCGATCCAATTCCTTTTCTTACGAGATCATTTTTATCGATGATGGGAGTACCGATGGTTCTTGGAACACGATCGCCGCTATTGCCGATAAGGATAAAGCGGTTAAAGGCATAAAATTTAATCGTAATTACGGCAAATCTCAGGCACTACATGCCGGCTTTTTAAAAGCAGAAGGTGATGTGGTAATTACCATGGATGCCGACCTTCAGGACAATCCTGATGAAATCCCCGAATTATACAAAATGATCACCCAGGAACAATATCAATTGGTTTCTGGGTGGAAAAAGAAACGGTACGACTCGGTAATAGCCAAAAACTTACCCTCAAAATTATTTAATGCTGCGGCAAGAAAAACATCAGGATTAAAATTGCACGATTTTAACTGTGGTTTAAAAGCCTATACCAAAGCCGTGGTAAAGAATATAGATGTGTATGGAGAAATGCACCGTTATATCCCGGTTTTGGCAAAAAACGCCGGATTTTATAGAATTACCGAAAAAGAGGTTAAACACCAGGCCAGAAAATACGGGAAAACTAAATTTGGACCAGAGCGCTTTATTTTTGGTTTTCTGGATTTATTGACCATCTGGTTTTTATCTAAATTTGGGCGAAGACCCATGCATTTATTTGGATCTTTGGGCGTTTTAATGTTTATCATTGGTTTTTTTACGGCGGGATTTGTAGGCTTTTCCAAACTTTTTAAAATGTACCATAACGAGCCTAATATTTTAGTCGCGCTAAATCCATGGTTCTACATTGCACTCACTGTGATGATTATAGGCTCTCAACTTTTTCTTGCAGGATTTGTTGGAGAATTAATCTTACGAAGTAAACGGGATAAAGAACGTTATCTTATTACTAAAACTACAGAGAATTATTAAGTTTAAATATAGAAAATAGTATTTTTGAATTCTATTTTGTGTGAACTACTAAACTAAAACCAAAATTATGTCACAACCTAAACCTGAAATTTTAGCGAAGGCCCAATCATGGCTTACCGATGTTTTTGATGAAGAAACTAAAAAAGAAATCAACAATCTTATAGAAAATGATCCGTCTGAACTAGAAGATAGTTTCTATAAAAATGCGGCTTTCGGTACAGGTGGAATGCGCGGAGTGATGGGTGTGGGCACCAACCGAATCAACAAATATACCTTGGGTAAAAATACACAGGGACTTTCGAACTTCCTAAAAAGAGAATTTTCAGGAGAAACTTTAAAAGTTGCAATTGCTTATGATTGCAGAAACAACAGTAAAGAACTGGCACAGGTGGTTGCTGATGTATTTTCAGCTAATGATATTGAAGTATTTTTATTTTCAGACTTACGACCTACTCCAGAACTTTCTTTTGCGGTAAAAGATCTTGATTGTCACTGCGGAATTGTTTTAACCGCCAGCCACAACCCACCAGAGTACAATGGTTACAAAGTATACTGGCAGGACGGTGGCCAGTTAGTACCACCACAAGACAAAGCTTTGGTTGAAGAAATTAACGGATTAGAGTATGAAGCAATTAATTTTGACGCGAATACCGATCTAATTCATAAAATAGATAAAGAGGTTGATGAAAAATTTATCAACGCCTCAGTAAAGAACGGAAGCTTTGACACTTCAGCAGAAGCAAAAGCCAATTTAGGTATTGTTTTCACTTCTTTACACGGTACTTCAATAACCATGGTTCCGCCGGTATTAGAAAAAGCCGGATTTACCAATGTAACGATCGTTGAAGAGCAACGCGAACCAGATGGTAATTTCCCTACGGTAAAATCTCCAAATCCTGAAGAACCGGAAGCTCTAAAAATGGCCCTTGATATTGCCGAAGAAAAAGGTGCCGATATCGTGATAGGTACAGATCCTGATTGTGATCGATTAGGAATTGCGGTTAGAAACAGTGAAAACAAATTAGAGCTTTTAAACGGAAACCAAACCATGGTGGTAATGACCTGGTTCCTTTTAGAGCAATGGAAGAAAGCCGATAAAATAGATGGAAACGAGTTTATCGCTTCTACCATCGTCTCTACACCAATGCTTAAAAACCTTTCTGAAGCATACGGAGTTGAATATAAAGAGGTGCTAACCGGATTTAAATGGATCGCTAAACTAATCAAAGATCATCCAGAACTAGATTTTATAGGTGGTGGTGAAGAAAGCTTTGGTTATATGGTGGGCGACTTTGTTCGCGATAAAGATGCCGTAACCTCTACCCTGTTGGCTTGTGAAATTTCAGCATTCTTAAAAGCTCAGGGAAGTTCTTTCTACGAAAAACTATTAGAACTTTATACCACTTACGGTTTATATAAAGAAGAATTGATTTCTTTGGTTAAAAAAGGAATTGAAGGGGAACAGGAAATTAAGCAAATGCTTATCGACCTTAGAGAGAAGCCATGGGAAACCATAGATGGTGAAAAAGTGGTGCTCGTTGAAGATTATCAATCTTCTATCGCTAAAAACCAAAATGACCATACGAAAACAGAAATTACCATTCCAAAATCTAATGTACTTATTTACTATACTGAAGACGGAACAAAGATCGCAGCTCGCCCAAGTGGAACTGAGCCTAAGATCAAATTCTACTTCAGTGTAAATACTTCTTTAGATAGCGTGAGTGATTTTGAAGAAAAGAATAAAGAGTTAAAAGAGAAAATCAGCCGGATCAAAGCTGAACTGCAATTAGGTTAAGGCCTTAGTTATTATATGAGTTACTTAAAAAAAGTTCTTCAATTTGCAAAGCCCTACAAACGCTACGCAATATTGAATATTATTAGCAATGTTTTTTATGCCCTTTTTAGCACCTTATCATTCCTGGCATTTATACCAATGCTACAGGTGCTATTTCAGGTAAATAAACCTATTACTACACAACCAGTGTGGAATGGAGAATGGAGAAGCCTAAAAGATTTTGCTGAGCAGTACGCGAACTTTTTTTTAAATCAACGGATAGAAGAATATGGGCAGATCTCTGCCCTTATTACTATCTGTATTGTAATAATTATCCTGTTTTTTGTAAAAAACCTGTTTAATTATCTGGCAATGTATTTTATCGCTACTTTAAGAAACGGAATGCTTAAAGATATACGCGATAAGATATATGATAAAATTGTAGAATTACCCGTTTCCTACTTTTCTGAAAAACGTAAAGGAGATATCATCTCAAGAATTACCAGCGATGTACAGGAAATTCAATCTTCATTTCTTAGTATGTTAGAAATGTTCGTAAAAGAACCTTTAACATTACTATTTACTCTAGTAGGAATGTTAGCCTTAAGCTGGAAACTTACCATATTTGTACTTATTTTCTTACCGATTTCTGGTTTAATCATTTCTTCTATCGGAAAAAAACTGAAAGCGAAATCGACTATTGCGCAGCAGGAAAATGCCTACTTTTTATCGGTTGTTGAAGAAACCCTGTCGAGTTTAAAAATTATTAAAGGTTTTAATGCAGAAGGCAAGTTTAGAGACAAATTTCAGGCAAGCACCGGCAGGTTAAACCGTACATTAAATACATTATTACACCGTCAAAACCTGGCTTCTCCTATGAGTGAGTTTTTAGGAGTTTTAGTCATTACAATTGTGCTTTGGTTTGGCGGAAACATGGTTCTGATAGACAATACCATGGATGCGGCTACTTTTATAGGTTTTCTGGTATTAACCTATAACATTCTTACACCGGCAAAAGCAATTTCAAAAGCAACTTATAGCGTACAACGAGGAAATGCCAGTTCAGAGCGTATTTTAGAGATCATCGAAACAGAAACTACTTTAAAAGATGCACCTAATGCTATTAATAAAGTAAGTTTCGACACCAAAATTGAAGTTGAAAATATCGATTTTAAATATGAAAAAGAGCGAGTACTAAAGAACTTTAGTATGAGTGTTCCTAAAGGACAAACTATAGCCCTTGTAGGACAATCTGGTAGTGGAAAATCGACTATCGCCAATCTAATTACCCGTTTTTACGACGTTAACCAGGGACATATCAAAATTGACGGTACCGATATTCGTGAAATTTCCAAGCAATCCTTGCGAAACTTAATGGGATTGGTTACTCAGGATTCTATTCTATTTAACGACAGCATTCGCAATAATATAGCCTTAGGAAAAGATGATGCTACCGAAGAAGAAATTATCGCAGCATTAAAAATTGCCAATGCCTGGGAATTTATTTCGCAAATGCCAGAAGGCTTAGATGCCAATATTGGTGATTCCGGAAACAAATTAAGTGGTGGGCAAAAACAACGTCTTTCGATTGCCAGAGCGGTACTTAAAAACCCGCCGATCATGATTCTGGACGAAGCAACCTCTGCTTTAGATACAGAAAGTGAAAAATTAGTACAGCAAGCCTTAGAAAATATGATGCGTAATCGAACGTCCATAGTGATTGCGCACCGATTAAGCACTATTCAGAATGCTGATAATATTATCGTTATGCAGCGTGGGGAAATTGTAGAACAGGGAAAACATGAAGAACTGCTCGCCAAAAGAGGAACGTACCAAAAGCTTGTAGAAATGCAATCTTTCGCTTAAGCCGCAATTTCTAAATTAGTTATATAAAGTAATGAGCACAGTAGTACGTTCGTTGCTTTTTATGATTTTAAGTAAAATGCCTTAGGGGCAGATCCATGTTATTTATTAATTTTTTTCTTTTTGAGGCATCCCCAATAGCTCTTGAGACCGCAAAACTTAATCTCGATTATTGCTGAAGAGAACTTCACTGTTTCTCCAAACCACTCAGTATTAACCTATAAGCTTAAGTCAAAAAATAATTGAGCATAATAATAGGTTTCGGGCTTAATTCTACCAGCGGATACGATGCGACAAGCATGGCTACGCATTAAATTTATAACACAATAATTACTCAGCTTTAAAGTTTTCTATATTTTAGCCGAACCATCTTAAAGGGATAGTTAATCTAAATTTTTTCCCTTGGAAAAAACCGAAAATTTACTTGTACAACAGTTAAAGGATAGTAAAACTTCACAGCAGGCCTTTAGAGAACTTGTATCTTTATACAAGGAACGCTTGTATTGGCATATACGAAATATTGTAAAAAATCATGACGATGCCCACGATATTTTACAGAATACGTTCATAAAAATTTTCAGAAACATAGATCAGTTCAAAGGAGACAGCAAATTATTTTCCTGGATGTATAGAATCGCCACCAACGAATCGATCACTTTTCTGAATAAAAAGACGAAGCGTTTACAAATTTCCTCAGACGAGCTTCAGGATTCCATCATCAATAATCTTGAAAGTGATGTTTATTTTGAAGGAACCGAGATTCAGTTAAAACTTCAAAAAGCCATTGCCAGCTTACCTAGAAAGCAACAACAGGTTTTTAATATGAAGTATTTTGAAGAATTAAAGTATCGGGAAATTGCAGATATTTTAGAAACCAGTGAAGGTGCATTAAAAGCATCTTATCATATTGCTGTAAAAAAAATTGAAGAATTTTTAAAAACAAATTAAACCTTTCTAGTTTATACAAGTCAAATAATCATAATGAAGGAAGAGAAAATACCATATCATGGCGCCTCTGGCTTTAAAGTGCCTTCCGGATATTTCGATAATCTGGAGGATCATTTATGTGATAAGGTTTTTAATGAAGAAAAGCAGTTAGATAAAATAGCAGTACCCACAAAGGCCGGATTTAAAGTTCCTGAAGCTTATTTTGATCATCTTGAAGATGTTCTGGTTGAAAAAATAGCACATAAACAACCCCGATTAATCAAAATAAACTTTAGAAAAACTTTCTATTATGCTGCAGCTGTTGCCGCTATTTTTGTGGGATTATATACCACTGTTTTTACCTTGGGTAACGAACAATCTGCTAGTTGGGATGATGTAGAACTTTCTGCTATAGAACAGTATATTGATGACGGATATATTGATCTTTCTGATACAGAATTTTCTAATATGATCATCGAAGACGGTTACATTGTAGAAGAATCAGATTTCGCAACAATGAGTAGTGAAGCGGTTTTTGAGTATCTGGATGAGAATGTTGAAGATCCCTCTTTTATTTTAGAATAATTGCTATGAAAAAGATTGTAATACTATTAGTGTTGATTTTAGGCTTCTCGGAAGCTCATGCACAGGACGATAAGGAAAGAGAGCGCATAAAATCTTTAAAAACGGCTTTTATAACCCAGGAACTTAACCTTGATAATAAAGTAGCTCAAAAATTTTGGCCTATTTATGATAAATACGAACAAAAACGCCGCGAACTTTATCGTAGGGAACATAGGGATATAAACGATGTAGAATGTATTTCTGAAAGTAAAGCAGATGATCTTTTAAAGGAATTCGTAGAAATCGAAAAAGAAGATTACGAACTTAAAAAGCAATATTTTGCCGACTTGAAGAGTATTTTGTCTTCAAAAGACATTATTAAACTCCATCAGCTAGAAGAAGACTTTCACAGAAAATTGATAAGAGAATACCGCGCCCGGCAACACAAAGAGCGCGAAAAAAATAATGAAGAAAAATAAATTAAGAACCATTGTGATTCATCTCAGCATGGGATCAAAAATATATAAGGTTTAGTTTTTTGGTTAGTTAGTAGTAAGAATTCCGGTTGACATTTAATTGTCCTCCGGAATTCTTTTTATATAAACTATTTACAGTTCAGGCTAAATTACTTAAAATGTAATTTTGCAATTCTTTTAGAGCCTGCTGCATAAGCAGTAGAATCATTTAAAAATCTTAATGTAAAAAATCCTTCTTCACTCAGTTTTTCCCAGGTTTCACCAGCATCTTTCGTATAGGAAATTCCGGTAAAGCCTACCGCCACGATCTCTTCGCCATTTCCATTAGGAACATAACGCACGCTACTCTTATAATTAGGCTCCTGCCCATCAGCTATCAGTTTCCATGATTTACCGGCATCTGTTGTGATGGCTTTATTTCCTGTATTACCATCAGGCTCTTCGTAGTTACCTCCTATGATGATTCCGTTCTTAGCATCATAAAAATCCATGCTATAACCTCCCAATGTAGGCTTTCCCTGCAATAAGGGTGTATCTACAACTTCCCAGGTTTCTCCTTTATTAGCTGAGTGGAATACTCTGGACTTCATTCCCCCACTTAATATCCATACCTGGTCACCTTCAATAGCGATATTCGAATTACTGGCGGCAAAAGCCGCTTCCCCTTCAGTCGCTTTTGGTAATTTTGAGCAGTCGATTTTATTCCAGCTGTTTCCGCCGTCTCTGGTAATAATAATAGACAAACAATCTTCGGTTGGATCTCCCATAGCGATGCCTTCCTGATCATTCCAAAAGGCAAGGGCATCATAAAAAACTTTTTCGTCTTCTTCTTTATAAACCAATTTCATTTTTCCATCATCACCTGTTTTATACAATAATGCGGGATTACCCACACTTAGCATAAAAAAATCGTTTGCTGTACTTCCTACCGCTCTAAATTCTGGAGTGATACTATCAAATTTTTGCTGTGATAATTTCCATTTTTGGTTAGCCGAATTATATAAGCCATATGTACCAAAATTGGCTGCAAAGGCCAGATTGTTTCCAATAACTTCAATAGCTCTTATGCTTAAAGAATCGTTTTCTAAAATAGGCTCGATGTCTACCTGTTCAAAAGTTTGATGCGTAGAAACTTTTGGTACTTCCGTAGTGGTCTTATCGTTCGATTTCGTATCATTTTTACAGGCCGCAAAAGCCAGTAAGGCTATGATCCAGACTTTTTTCATTTCAATGGTTTTCATGGATTTCCTTCAAATATAAATGTTTCAGCGATAAAAAAGATTACCTTTGTGCCCTTAAATTTTAGCAATGCGTTTACACAGAAATTTAGTTTTTGCAACAGTTGATGCCCTTTTAGAAATTTTTAATGAGGGGCAATATGCCGATAAAGTAATCGAGAAAACCCTAAAACGAGATAAACGTTGGGGTGCTCGCGATCGCAGTTTTATTGCTGAAACCACCTATGATATTGTTAGATGGAAGCGATTATACGCCGAAATTGCTGAAGTAAAAGAACCTTTTTCAAGAGAAAATGCCTTTAGATTGTTTGCTGTTTGGGCCACATTAAGGGGTATTGCTTTACCCGATTGGAAACAAATTGAAGAAACCCCAACTCGGCGAATTAAAGGCCGTTTTGATGCACTTAGTAAAATCAGAAAGTTTAGGGAATCAATCCCGGATTGGTTAGACGAACTTGGTGTAGCAGAACTTGGTGAAGACATCTGGGAAAAAGAAATTGGTGCCTTAAACAAACAGGCTCCGGTTATTATTCGTGTAAATACGCTTAAAACCGATATCCAAACGCTACAACAAAAACTAAAGGATGAAGGTTTTGAAACCATAAATCTTAAGGATTATCCTTACGCATTACAACTGGTAGAACGTGCTAATATTTTTAAAACAGAAAGTTTTCAAAATGGATTATTTGAAGTTCAGGATGCGTCTTCGCAGCTTGTAGCCGATTTTCTTGATGTTAAGCCTGGTGATCGAGTGGTGGATACCTGCGCTGGGGCTGGTGGCAAATCCTTACACCTTGCCGCTTTAATGGAAAATAAAGGACAGGTAATCGCTTTAGATATCTACGGAAATAAATTAAAAGAACTAAAACGTCGTGCCAAACGTGCCGGTGCCCACAACATCGAAACTCGTGTAATCGATAATAACAAGGTCATAAAAAAATTACACGGTAAAGCCGATAAAGTTTTGATTGATGCACCTTGTAGCGGATTGGGAGTTTTAAGCCGTAATCCAGATGCAAAATGGAAGTTGGAACCAGAATTCTTAGACCGAATTCGAAAAACACAACAGGAAATTATACGGCAGTATTCCAAAATCGTCAAAAAAGGAGGTAAAATGGTTTATGCTACCTGTTCTGTCTTACCTTCCGAAAATCAATTGCAGGTAAAAGACTTTTTAGCTTCAGAAGAAGGAAAAGATTTTAAATTAATTGAAGATCGCAAAATCCTATCTTCAGAAACTGGTTATGACGGATTTTATATGGCATTGCTGGAAAAATCGGATTCAAAAACATCGGAACAAGTCTAAAAGGTAACAACTAAATAACTTATACAAGCTTGAGGATCCTGATAGCTTGATAGTTGTTACAGGATTAGGAGTAAACATGAAATTATTTAATAAACTAATCATCCCCTACCCTGGTAGACATTTCGACAAGGCCAAATTCGCTTTGTAAGGAAAGCATATTCTACCGAAATGTCTTTACCAGAGAAATTGGTAGGGATGGACAAAAAAGTGTAGCTTTACAATTTTTAATGCCTTGTGGCAGTCCTTTTTATTCCCAAATAAAATCCTAAAACACCATAACGGTCTTGGTGAAAATTTTTGAAGCCAGGTTATATTCACGTTTCTTAATCCTCTTTTCTATCCTTGCCCGTTTCATTGCTTACTTTCATTACAGGCTATTATAACTAAACCTGCAAAATCAATATCTACACCACTTTTAAGAGCACCTCCTGAATCCAAAAAACACAATTATAGTATGATCTGTTTTCAAAATATCACTCGGTGATTTTTGTTTCCTCATGCTCAGCATAGGTATTAATGAACTCACGATGAAGAATCCAGCCAAAAAAAACAAGAAGAATAAAAATCACTATTCGGATTTTTAGATTAAAAGACCGTATTTCTTTTTCCAGCTGTTTTTGCTGCTTGTCCAGTTGCGCTATTTTCCTGTCAACGTCTCTCACCCGGTTTGTTGTAGCTCTTTTTTTCGTATGGCTTCAAGTTCTAAGCGCTCATTTTTCTTTTTAATAGCAGCAGCCCAGAAAAGATTTTCAATTTGCTTGTGTTCCTTTTTGCCGGTATAAACCAGGGAGAAAAAAGGCCGGGAATATGGCATCCCATTTTCTTTGGTTATTCCTTCAGCTTTTGCCAGACCCATCACATAGGCAATATGGCCACGCTTTCCCAACTCTTCTTCTAATAGTTTTCTATGCTTGTTTGTAATCATGCTTATCTATTATGTATAAGTTATGGCTTTTATCTTACATTTGTAACACAGTGGTAACATAAGAATATTGCAATTTACAAACTATTTTACTTACTGGCAACTATTTTACCTAAAAAATAAGTGTTTTGAAAACTATTCACCGAATTAAAGCCTTTATAGACTATATGGACATTAGTCTGAACAGCTTCGATAAAAGTATCGGGAGGCCGGCTGGATATATTGGAAAGCAAATAAGAAGCGAAGCTTCTATAGGTTCTGATATTCTAGAGACTATACTACGTACCTATACAAATTTAAGTCCGCAATGGTTGATATTTGAAGAAGGTGAAATGTTAAGGGATGCAAATAGTAATGAACAATTCATTTCTCAAGAACCTAAAAAACATTACGGTGAGGAGGATTATTTTGAAAGCCTGCTCTTAGAATATCTGGAAAAAAAGACGGTCAAAGAAAAAATACTAAAACTGGTCAACGATAAAAAAAAGTAGGACAAGCAATACTTTAAACCGGATATCTTAAATCATTCCTCTTAAAAAGTTATAGATAAAAAATAACCACCTAAAGAAAAGCTTATATCGTAATTATGAAAACTAATTTAGTTACAAATTAGTTTTCTAATTATAGGTTACATAAATACATCTCGTGTCTCTAGCAAACTTCGCAATTTTCCTCACAGGTTCTAAAACAAATTCTTTTTAAAAAATTTAATCTCTAAATATCGAATTTTATCAGCATTTTTGTGCGTATCTATTAACTCGTAGTACTTAACCTATTTTATAATTTAAAATGAAAACTTTTTATTTTGTTCTATTAAGCCTTTTTTTAATTTCCTGCGGAAATGACGATGAACCACAAATTAAAGATTACCGGGAGATCAATGATCAGGAAATTCAAAACTATTTAGAAGCCAATAATATAGAGGCACAAAAATCGGAGTCCGGTTTATATTATATTATTGAGGAAGAAGGTACGGGCGCTCAGCCTACAGCCAAAAGTAGAGTAACCGTAGCCTATAAAGGATATTTTTTAAACGGTAATGTTTTTGATCGAAGTAATGCTTCGGGCGCTACCTTTGGTTTACAACAAGTCATCCCGGGATGGACAGAAGGAATACCTTATTTTAAAGAAGGGGGCAGTGGCCAACTGTTTATTCCTTCTCATCTTGCTTATGGTTCTTACAATTACAACGGCATCCCCGGAGGATCGGTTTTAATTTTTGATATCGAACTGCTGGATGTAGCCAATTAGTTACGGTCTAAACCATCATATTAAAAATCCTATAGTATCCAGGCCGAATCTTTTTTAGATTCGGCTTTTTTGATGCTGCTATGGCTATTATCTACTTTATTTCTTTACAAAGCGAATATTGATAAAAACTATAGCTGTTTTTTGATAATTTAGCAGGCTATTTCCAGACCATTATTTTATATATTTAGAAGCAAGTTTTAGCATCATAATAACAATTCTAGATGCACTCCAATTGTTTAAAAAAGAAGATCAATTTTACCTTAATACGAATAGTGAATTTAATCTAATATTTAATTTATCCCACATACTAAATTTCTATGAGTAGAACGTATTCTATCGCGGTTATACAACTCAACCTTAACGACAATGCGACCAATAATCTTACTAAATGTAAAGATTGGGTAAAAAAGGCTGCTAAAGAAGGGGCGCAGGTTATTTGCTTACCTGAACTATACAGCAGCCACTATTTTTGTCAAAGCGAAGATGTAGATAATTTTGCGCTGGCCGAGCCACTTTATAGCACCTCCTTTACTGCTTTTAGTAGTTTAGCAAAAGAATTAGGAGTGGTTATTATCGTCCCGTTTTTTGAAAAAAGAATGGCCGGGATTTATCATAACAGCGCCTATATAATTGATAATGATGGATCTGAAGCCGGACTATACAGGAAAATGCATATTCCCGATGATCCCCATTTTTACGAAAAATTCTATTTCACACCGGGAGATTTGGGCTTTAAAACAATAACTACAAAGGTTGGGCAAATAGGGACGTTAATTTGTTGGGATCAATGGTATCCCGAAGCTGCACGACTTACCGCTTTACAGGGCGCCGAAGTTCTCTTCTATCCAACAGCTATAGGCTGGCATCCTTCTGAAAAAAATAAATATGGCGATCATCAGTACGGAGCCTGGATGAATGTAATGAAAGGCCATGCAGTTGCTAACGGCACCTATGTTGCCGCCGCGAACCGGATTGGTCTGGAAAAATATGTCCCTAATACTGATGGTATTGAATTTTGGGGAGCTTCATTTATCGCTGGCCCACAAGGGGAAATCCTGGCACAAGCCTCTCACGATAAAGAAGAAATTTTAATTGCAGAAGTCGATTTGGATCATCAGGAAAACGTAAGACAAAACTGGCCATTTTTCCGAGACAGAAGAATTGACTTTTATGGCAATATCACCAAAAGAGCTATCGATAAATAACCTATGGAAGCTACACGTAGATTTCCCGCCGAATGGGAAAAACAAGAAGGTATATTACTTTGTTTTCCTGAAAATGGTAATGACTGGCCCGGAAAATATCATGCTATCCAATGGGTATTTGTAGAATTTATTAAAAAAGTAGCACAATACGAGATTGTTTATCTTGTGGTTGCTAATAATAAGCTTAAAGAAAAGGTATCGGATAGGCTGGAAAGAGCCCATGTGCACCTGGAAAATATTCAATTTATTATTCAGAAAACCAACCGAAGCTGGATGAGGGATTCAGGCCCAATAATTGTTGAATCTGCTGATAAAACAACTGAAGCTATTAATTTTAATTTTAATGGCTGGGCAAAGTATAAAAACTATCATCTGGATAAAGCGATACCAGGAATGATCTCGCAAAAATTAGGTATTCCTTTAACCGTAGCTACCTATAAAGGAAAGCCCGTGATCTTAGAAGGCGGTGCAATAGATTCTAATGGAAAAGGTTCCCTCCTAACTTCTGAAGAGTGTTTACTTCATCCTAGTGTACAGGTAAGAAATCCCGGGTTTACTAAAACCGATTATGAAGCCGTCTTTCAGGAATATCTTGGAGTGTCTAATATTATTTGGCTTGGCAACGGCATTTTAGGCGACGATACCCATGGGCATATTGACGATCTTTGCCGATTTGTAAATCCAGATACCATTATCACTGTGACAGAATCGAATAAGAAAGATAAGAATTATAAAGCTTTGAAAGACAATCTGGAACGATTAAAAAATGCGAAGCTGGAAACTGGTAAGTCCCCAAATATTGTTGAACTCCCTATGCCCCAAAAGCTGATGTTTGAAGATTTACGCTTGCCAGCCAGTTATGCTAACTTTTTAATTATTAACGGTGCTGTTTTAGTTCCTGTTTTCAATGATCCTAACGACAGGATTGCTTTAAATATTTTGGCCGACTGCTTTCCTAAAAGAGATATTATTGGTATTAGTGCTATAGACCTTATTTGGGGGTTTGGAACCCTGCATTGCCTTAGTCAGCAAATCTATTAAAACGCTAACCAATTCTTCTTAATGATATTACTATCCATCACCTTCTTAAAAACTATCGTATACAAGTTGCTTGCTAAAAGTATTTAAAGGCGTAATGTTTAACTCGTTTCAGAATCTCATTATACTTTGATTTACCAATCTATATGAGGACCGCATTCTATTTCGATAGTCATGAGAACAGGTTGACGAAAATCGACTTTTTATAGCATTAGTTAAAGCGCTTGTGGCTTCACATAATCTATCTGAATCGGCTTCACGGCAGTCCCTCTTATTAGGGATTAAATTTTGTTAAATCTAATTGTTACTGGAGTTTTGGTTTTTGCCTTTTTACTTAATGGCTATCTTTGCCCAGCACAATGACATTGCTATGATTAGTCCTACTTTAAAACGTCCATTGGCGATTTGGATCTTTTTATTTTTAAGCCTGAATTTGCCAGTAACTTTAATTAAGAGTAACTATTATCACTTAAATGCACAGGAGAGTAAACCTGAATCCTCTTCCTGGTCTGAAGATCCTCTTGGAAGACAAACCCCACGTGGTACAGCCTCAGGTTTTATTAATGCTGTGGCCGATAAAAATTACCAAAAAGCAGAAGCCTATTTAAATTTTGAAGCTGTAGAAAATCCAGAGGATCACATAGCGATCGTTAAAACTTTAGAAAGTCTACTTAATCAAAATGGCTATTTATATCCTTATTCGTCCATTAGCAGCGATAACACAGGAAAAGCTAATGATGGCTTACCGCCTTCTATCGATCGCGTAGGAATGTTATCTATTAATGGAGAAGAAATGGATCTTACTGTAGAAAAGATTGAAGGAAACGAAAGAGCTCCTATTTGGTTATTTTCAAAAAACACCGTTAAACTTCTACAGGAAATTGACATACGTTCTACCAATACCTCGGGTACTATCGAAGCCTTATTACCAAGTTTCTTAAAGCGATGGAGTTATGGAGGTGCCGTGATTGGCCACTGGATTGCCATGCTTTTAATAGGTATTTTATCCTATCTCATCGCATGGGCAGTGGTATTTATAACCGATAAAATTATAAAGGTCTTCTGGAAATCGGCAAATGAAGAACCGGTTTCTAATATCCTCAAAGTGATTGCTTTCCCGGTACAACTTTTCTTAGCCGTATGGTTACTGGTGTATGCATCTAATCAACTGGGCATCTCTATCGTAGTACGGCAAAAATTTAGCTGGTTACCGGTGATATGCAGTATTATAGCCCTTTCACTTATACTTTGGCGGGTCACACAGTTTTTAACTGATTTTAGCCAAAAGAAAATGAATCTAAGAGGAAATGTATCTGGTGTTTCTGTGATCCTCTTTTTAAATAGGGCTGCAAAAATTGCAATCGTCGTTTTTGGTATCATTGCCATTTTAGATGCCGTTGGCGTAGATGTGACTACTGGACTTGCCGCTTTGGGTATTGGTGGTATTGCTTTAGCTTTGGGAGCACAAAAAACAGTTGAAAATTTTGTAGGTAGTGTAACGGTAATTGCAGATCAACCGGTAAGAGTTGGCGATTTTTGTAAAGTTGGGAATACTATAGGAACCATAGAAAATATTGGTATGCGATCTACACGAATTAGAACGTTAAACCGAACAATAGTTACCATTCCCAATGGACAGTTTTCTTCTAGTGAAATAGAAAATTATGCGCATCGCGACCGCTTTAGGTTTTATCATGTTTTTGAATTAAGATACGAAACTACTCCAGATCAAATACGCTATCTACTGGTAGAGCTTAGAAAGATACTTTATGCGCATCCAAAAGTAAATCCCGATCCTGCAAGAGTACGTTTTACCACTTTAGCAGCGCATTCTATCAATATTGAAATCTTTGCATTTATTATGGTGCCAGAATACAATGATTTTCTGGAGGTACAGGAAGATATCCTTCTTAGAATGATGGATGTTGTGGAAACCAGTGGCTCTGGTTTTGCTTTCCCGTCTCAAACGGTATACTTATCAAGGGACAAAGGTTTATCCAAAGAAAAATCAGAGGAAGCAGCGAAAACCGTAGAAGACTGGAAAATCAAAAATGATTTACAGATCCCTAAATTTACTTCAGAAAAAATAGAAGAGTTAAAAGATAGTCTTACTTATCCTCCTGCCGGGACTTCACATACCCCCGATAATTAAAAATTTTAAGAAAATGTAGACGGCGGTATAAATTGAAAAGCCCCTGCCGCCATATATTTTATAATTTCGAAATATCGTGATCCCGATAGCTCTTATCGGGACAACGACACAGCATTTAATATCGATCGTCGAGTACACTTATTCATGCAGTACAAAAAACGGAATCTTCTTGAAATACTTTGGGGCTTCAGAAACGGGATAAAATAATAATTGATCAAAAAAATTAAGATTCTTTCCCATCATCATTATAAGCTGTACTTCCTTGCTTTTTATAAATAGCTGCAGGGCATCTTCTAGAGAATCATTAATACTGTAATAAAAGCCATGATGAATATCAGACAATTGTTCCTTTAAAAAATCCCTGTTTGATTTTTGCGAATCTGTAAGGGCTTCGGGTTTCTTAGCATAGTAAAGTACTTTAAGTTTAGACTGTTGGCAATTGCTTATAAGCTTTAGGCCTCGTAAAATTTTGGTTTTATAGGTAACATAAAAATCGGTGGGGAAAGCTATATTTTCAGGTTTTTTATAAGTAGCTTCTTCTGGAACTACTAAAATTGGGCATTTTATACGTGAAATTACGGCTGTACTATTTTTTCCAACCAGGGATTGCTGATTTAAATTAGCGCCACGGGTTCCCATAATGACAAGATGAATTTTACCGTCTTCAATTATTTTTCTTATCCCCGAAATAAATGAGGTTTGCTGTATAGAAAAGGAAAATTTATGAAATTTAGGATGGGCTATTTTCCGTAGTCGGGTTAAAAAGGCCTGAACTTCAGTTAGAGCCTTTTTATTATTAAATTCTACATCTGTTCCAGTTTCATCTAAAATATGGGAAACGTGAAAATGAACTTCACTCTGACTGAAAAAATTAACGCCATAAACCATTGCATTCCAGGAATTTTCTGAAAAATCTGTTGGTAAAAGAATATTAATCATCGCTCCATTTTTTTGCAATGTTAATATTGTTTAACCCGCAAAAATATGACTAGCGTCAGTTTTATGGAAACTCCTTAATAATCAACAACTTAAACCTCTTTTTTTAGTGATATAGCCAAAACTTTATCAAAAGTGTAAATTGGTCATTTTAAGGGATTTTTTTAGTCTACTAATTCTAACCTATGAAGGTCTAAAACCCTAATAACCCTACCTTCAATCTCGATTAAGCCTTCTTTTTTAAAAGCAGAAAGTGTTCTTATTAAAGTCTCAATAGCGATCCCGGCAACACTGGCTAAATCTGATCTGGTAATTCTTATATCTTCCTGTGATTTCTTGCCCAAAATTTCAGCAAACTGAAGAATCGTTTGTGCGGTCTTTTTTCGTACCGTACTATAAGCCATAATCAGTAATTGCTGTTTTATTACCGATAAGTTATCGGTAAGCATATTTATTAACTCTAAAGACACATTGCGATTTTGCTCTAAAATCTCTTTTAGCTTATATTTTAAAATCTTTACAAGCTTAGTGTCTTTTACAGCTACAGCCGATTCCTGATGCGGGTAATTCTCGGCTAAAGAGGTAAAGCCCAGAAAATCATCCGGTTTATATAATCCTGTAACCAGCTCTTTTCCCTCTTCGTCCCTCTGAAAAGTTTTTATGGTTCCTTCCAGTATAAGATAAACGTAATTGGAATGGTCTCCCACTTCAAAAACGCTATCCTTTGCTTTGAATTCTTCAACTTCCCCCTCATCATCAAAGAAATTCTTCAGTTCGTTTAAATTACGAATATCGCCTTCGCCAGGATCTTTTTTAGAAGACTCTGCAACAAAAACCTGAGATACCAAATTGGCCTTTTTCAATCTGGTTTCTATCACCTCAACCAGTTCATTCTCATCAAAAGGTTTGGTAAGATAATCGTCTGCTCCCATATTCATTCCCATTCTTATTTCCTTATGCTCTGTTTTCGCGGAAAGAAATATAAAAGGAATATGATGCGTTTTGGTATTAGAGGATAAACTTTGCAATACACCATAACCATCTACCTCTGGCATCATAATATCACAAATAATAATATCAGGAATATGCTCTATGGCCTTTTCAATTCCTATTTTACCGTTTGGTGCAGTAATGACTTCGTAGTCCTGTAATTCTAAAATTTCAGCGGTATTCTCACGTAACACCATATCATCTTCTATAAGAAGTATCATAGTTTTTGGGGTTTATTTTTCTTGATAATCGAGATTCAATATTTAAGTTCCATCACAATAGCCAACGGGATCGGGAGACCTCAAAATAAAAATAATTTTCTAATAAATGCCTCATAGACTTGTTTTGAGGTAGTTTACTTTTTTGGAATTTGTATATGAAAGGTACTTCCCAGGTGCTGTCTACTTTTAAAACTAATGCTTCCTCCCACGTTTTCCAAATGACTTTTGATGATGTTTAAACCAATACCTGTACCTTGATTAGTTAGCGCATTCTCTGCTCTAAAATAACGATTAAAAATATATTTTTGTTCGTTTTCAGGAATCCCTATTCCCTGATCCTTTATACAAACGTGAACCATTTCACCTTCCTCATAGGCTTCAACTTCAATAACGGAATGCTCTGGTGAATATTTTATGGCGTTATTGATAAGGTTACTTAAAATAAGCTCTAAAATCTTTTCATCAAAATATAAAAGGATATCATCAATTTGCTTTGGATACAGGATTTCCTGCCCTTCCTTTAGTAACATATTAGCATCATAAATTACTTCGTTAAGGGTTTTGGTAAGTGGAAAATAGGAATATTTATAGGTTACTTTTCCGGTCTCCAAACGCTCTACAGATAAAAAATCATCTAAAATATTATTAAGGTACTTTACTTTCCCTGTGATGGTTTTTAAATGCTTTTCTCTCTTCTGCTGTTGCTCGCTCTCGGTATATTTTCCAATAAGAGTGGTAGAGGTTAATATCCCGGTTAAAGGAGTTTTAAACTCATGTGATACCATCGAGAGGAATTTGGTCTTTAATTCGTTTAATTCCCGCTCTTTACGTAAGGATTCTTTTATCTTATTTTCGGCAGCTTTTCTTTTAATCACTTCATCCTCTAAATCTTCTACCGCTTTTTGTAATTCGCTAGTACGCTGCTCAATCCTCGACTCTAACTGGGTATTAAGCATTAAAATTTCACGTTCCTGATTTTTACGAAGTGTAATATCAATTACCATAGCCATTACATAGTGATCATCCTCTAACTTAAAAGGATTAAGCCCTACCTCTACAGGAAAATTGGTTCCATCTTTTCTTGTTCCAAAAAGGTCCCTACCCTGCCCCATTTGTCGCGGACTCACATGCTGCATGAATTTCTCCATGTGTACATGATGAATCGCATGTTTTTTCTTTGGAATTAAAATATCAAGATGTTTTCCTTTTAATTCTCCTTCATCATAACCAAAAATAGTATTAGCTGATTCATTGGAGGCCACAATAATCTGATTGGTATCTACAACTATAATCCCTTCGGAAACCGCATTAAATAAAACACCAAACGTTTGCTTGTTTATCGCTTCGAAATTCTTCATACCCAAAAATAAGTATTTCATAGGAAGAATACTCGCATATACTAATAAAACCAGCGCAGATAGGCATCAATTTCATGAAATAAAACCTGCTTCAGTATTACCAAAAAAAATGGCTTTACAAAAAATCGCAAAGCCATTTAAAATTATATGTTTATGCTACTTTAGTCTAAAACTTCTACTGAAGTAGCCTGAAATCCTTTTGGAGAACGTTCTTTTCTATAACTCACTTTCATTCGTTCTGATAAAGGTTTAACGGAATCCTGATGATGTACAAAAATATTATCCCCAGAAATATCATCCTTTATAAAACCAAAGCCTTTATTTTCAAAAAACGAGATTACCACTCCGGTATCCCTTGTATCTGTTTTAGTCTCTCTTTGATAATTCAGATCAATATCCTCTGCACTAACCTCAACTTTGTGCTGCTCGTCCGGCGGCGTATCCGTAAGGTTTCCATTCGCATCAACATACGCAATCATATCTTCAAAGCTTTTACCCTTATCATTTTCCTGTTTGCGCTCTTCTCTGCGTTGTGCTTTTAATTTCTTTTTTAATAATTTCTTTTTTTCTTTTTGTCTTTTAGAAAAAGTGTCTGCCATATATTAATTTAGATTATTATTCTTTTTACTGCTGAAATAATTAAAACATCAGCAAAACTTTCTGAAGTTATTAATCAATAATCATTCGATCATATTCTATTAAAATCGGTCGCAAATAATAATAAACAAAGGCTTTACAGCGCTAAGAAACTTTCTGTGATCGATTTAAAATCTTGATTATTGATTAATCTGTAATTGCCCGTTGTGCTAAAATAAAAGTAAATAGGTTAGAAAAAATCGGGCAAAAACCATCGAAATATGTACAAATTTACGATAAATTATCGAGAAAAGCAGTCTTTTGAGGATCTTTATTAACTATGAGGATGATAATCCGGATAAGTAATATCCATTAAAAAGTTAGGTATAGGGTTATAAAAAAGAAAGGATGCAGTTCCTTACAACTCCATCCTAGGCTAATTCTTTCTTGGTAAAATTAAAAAGGGGGTGTGACTATCATTTCAGAATTGCCCCCTCTTTTTCATATCAATTATTTACGACAAATATAAATTTATGAATTATATTTTATAACCTATCCAATATTAACAAATTAATAATAATTCATTTCTAAATTATTAAATACATAAAATTAAAAATCGCATTAAATAGAAAGGAAAACAAAAAAGCCTTAGTGGTTAGCTAAGGCTTTTTCTGTGTCGCTTTAAGTTGGAAATTATAAGGTTTGGTTAATCGCGACCATAAAATCAACCTAATTTTTTCAATGAGTTTTATAAAAATCCAGCATAAAAGTAATTTTAAAATAACTCCATTTTAAAAATTTTATTGCCAATACCATACCATTTTTTAATAAAAAAGCTTTTTAGAAGATCTATGTATACGGATCTCATACCGGGTTGGGGTTGGATGATGAGATATCATGCTTTATTACTTGACTAAATTGAACAAAAAACCGGCAATTGGCCGGTTTTATTTTAATCTCTTGTTTTAGTGCGCTTAGTTTTACCGGTGATCGCCCAAAGCAAACCTATTCCCATTAAAATTCCTGCGAAAAAATAGACTTCAGTATGTCGTAAAAAAAAGGTAAGCACCAGTCCTACAATTAAAAAAATAACTCCAACAATTCTAATTTTATTCATTGTAAGGGACTATTTTAAAAATTCAATACATACCGGGGTGGGTACAGCGGTGGGTTTTCCAATAGCATCCAACTCTCCGGTTGCTGAATTTACTTTATAAGCTTGTATATTTCCTGAATCCTGGTTTGCCGCATATAAATATCTGCCGTCTTCGGAAATTGCAAAATTACGTGGTGTTTTACCATTGGTACTGGCATAGCCTTTGTTTTCCAACCCACCACTTTTCTTATCTATTTTGAAAATTGCAATACTATTGTGACCCCGGTTGGAAGCATATAAATAATCTCCTGAAGGAGAAATATGAATATCAGCGCCACTATTATTTTCTGTAAAATCTTCAGGAATACTGGAAACGGAATTTTGTAAATTTAGTCCCCCATTTTCTTCTACTTTAAAAATGCTTATCGTACTGTTCAGTTCATTAATACTATATGCAAATTTCTGATCTTTACTAAATGTAAAATGTCTTGGACCGGAACCTTCAGGTAAAGAAACCGATTCCTGCTGGTTTTTCTCAAGTGTTTTTCCTTTAGCATCAAAATTATAAATCCAAATTTTATCTGCCCCCAGATCGCAAATATAAACGTGTTTATTATCTGCAGAAATTGAAACCGAATGGGTATGCGACTCCTTTGGATTTGGCATATCAAGTTGTTGGTGTTTTTCTAAACTTCCATCCTGTTGTATGCGGTACATCACGACTACTCCACCCATGTAATTAGATACGAAAGCAAATTTATTCGTCTTATCAATTTCGATATGACAGGGAGCAAAAGCCTCTGTAGATACCTTGTCTACTTCTACCAAACTATTATTCTCTTTAACCTGAAAACTATGAATAAATCCAGATGCTGCATCTTTATCACCTAATTCACTTACCGCATATAAATATTTACCATCACTGGTAAGTTTTACAAATGAGGGATTAATCACTTCTGCTACTGTTCTTCCTAAACGAATTTTCCCGGTTTCAGGATTCTGCTGTATCGTTAAAATTCCATCAGCTTTTCCATCAACATGGCCTTCTTTCTTCGTGTAGGTTCCTATAAACGCGGTATTCATATTTGGCATATTTTCCGTATTTTCTGAAGCATCCCCCTCAGCGTTTTCATCCTTTTCATTTTTACAACTAGTAAACGAAAGACCAGCAATTACAATTGCTACAGCCAATTTTCGATTGATCATTTTATGTTTGATTTAGATTATAGATTTTGGCTTATAGCCATTTTTTACGTTTAAAATAATATAGCATGACAAAGAAAACGATAATCATCACTCCCCAAAGCACAAAATAGCTGTATTTCCATTGTAATTCTGGAATGTATTCGAAATTCATTCCATAGATACCCGCTATAAAAGTAAGAGGGATAAAAATTGAAGCCATAATGGTTAAAACCTTCATTACTTCATTCATCTTATTGCTTATTGTCGTCATATACATATCCATTAAACTCCATATCATCTCTCGATAGATATCGATATTTTCAGAGATCTGAATGATATGATCTACAAGGTCCCTTAAATAATTACCGGTAATTTCTTCGATTATGGGGTGGTTAAGTTTTTCTAACCTTCCTAAGACTTCGCGTAACGGAAAAACAGCACGTCTTATTCTTACAATCGCGCGCTTTAATTCCTGTATTTCTCTCACCAGATTTTCGTCCTGATCGTTTAGGAAAATCTGATCTTCGAAACCTTCAATCTTTTCGCTAATTTCCTCTACTACGACAAAATAATTATCGATGATTGCATCCAATAAGGCAAACATCAGATAATCTGCCTTTCGGTTTCTGATTCGGCCTTTTTTATGTTCAATTCGCTCCCTTACCCCGTCAAAAACATCGCCGCCGGCTTCCTGAAAGGTTAATATATAATCATCGCCAACAACCAAACTTATATGTTCTATTTGTAACGTACCGTCGCCATTATAATACAGCATTTTGGCAACGATGAAAAAATAATCCTGATATTCGTCGATTTTGGGCCGCTGGTTAGTATTGGCTATATCTTCCAAAATTAGCGGGTGAAGATCAAAATATTTACCAAGCTTTTCGATTTCTTCGGTATTATTAAGCCCGTCGATATTAATCCAGGTAACTTTGGATTCATCTTCAAACTCTAAAGCATCCTGGGGATTTTTAGATTTAAAACGCTCATAATGTTCGGCGTTATAATCGATAACATCTAATAAAGTTTCTGTAGACTCCTTATTACCAATATAGGTAACGGTTCCCGGGATTTGGTTAAGCGCCTTGCTAGACTTAGGACGTCGCAGGGAAAGTCGTTTTCTTTTGGTTTTAGCCATAAAAAGTTTTTAAGGTTAAATGTAATAATAATCATTTAATACCCTTGCTTAATTTCATTTTCAGCTTTTACAGACTGCTTTCTTTTTTAACTTTGCAATATGGAGAAACAACAGTTGCTTAATACACTTAAAGAATATTTTGGTTACGATAGTTTTAGACCTTTACAGGAAAAGATTATCCAGTCTATTTTCGACGGGAAAGACAATCTTGTAATTATGCCAACCGGTGGCGGTAAATCTATATGCTATCAATTACCGGCAATCCTTTTGCCCAAACTAACGATTGTTATCTCTCCGCTCATCGCTTTAATGAAAGACCAGGTAGACGGATTAAAAGCTAATGGCATTAAAGCCGAATTTTTAAATAGTAGTCAGCAGGTAGCAGATCAGGAAAGTATTTTTCAGAAAATCGATAAAAACGAACTGAAATTACTGTATGTGGCTCCTGAGAGTTTACAGATCTTAGATCGATTTTTAACCGAAGAAAATATAAGTTTAATAGCCATCGACGAAGCTCACTGTATTTCTAGCTGGGGGCACGATTTTAGACCGGCCTATACACAACTTGGGTATTTAAAAAAAAGGTTTTCTAATACTCCCATAATAGCATTAACCGCCACGGCCGATAAAGCCACCAGACACGATATTTGCCAGCAATTAAATATCCCTGATGCCAAAAAACATATTTCTTCTTTCGACCGTAAAAATTTAAGTCTCGAAGTTCGTCAGGGCATCAAACGATTCGAACAGATTATAAAATTCATAAAAAGCAGACCTAGCGAAAGTGGAATCATTTATTGCCTTAGCCGAAAAAACACTGAAGAACTCGCCGAAAAACTTCAGCAAAAAGGTTTAGATGCAAAAGCCTATCATGCAGGTCTAAAACATGAAGAACGGGAAAGCATACAGGACGATTTCATCAACGATAAGACCGAAATTATTTGTGCAACCGTGGCCTTTGGGATGGGTATTGATAAATCGAATATTCGTTGGGTTATTCATTACAATATGCCAAAAAACCTGGAGGGCTATTATCAGGAAATTGGCCGTGCCGGGCGTGATGGGCTGCCCTCAGACACCTTACTATTTCATAGTTATGCTGATGTGGTACAATTACAACGTTTTGCCGAAAACACGAAAAATAAAGACATTCAGGTAGCCAAGTTAGACCGCATGAAACAGTATGCGGAGGCGCTTACCTGCCGCCGAAAAATTTTACTAAGTTATTTTGGTGAAATTAAACAAGAGAATTGTGGCAATTGTGATATTTGTAAAAATCCGCCTCAGTTTTTCGATGGTACTGTTGCCTCCCAAAAAGCCTTATCCTGCATCTACCGCTTAAAAGGAAAAGAGCCCATCACTACCGTCGTAGATGTTTTACGCGGTAGCCAGAATGAACAAACACTGTCCAAAAATTATAACCGTCTAAAAACCTATGGTATTGGTAAGGATATCTCTTGGAATAACTGGCAGCAATATATCCTACAGCTTATTAATTTAGGATATGCTGAAATTGCTTTTCATCAGGGAAATGCCTTGAAATTAACCAAACACGCTAAAGACGTACTTTTTGAAGGAAAAAAGGTACATTTAGCTAAAGTTCCCGACCGTAAATTGCAAGCAGCAGCCGAAAATAACGCTTCAGAAAAGGTTGCTGTTGAAAATTCACTTTTCGAAAAATTAAGGCAACTTAGGCTTGATATCGCAAGGGAAGAAGAAATACCGGCTTATCTTATTTTTAATGATGCTACACTAAAAGAGATGGAGCGCGCACGCCCCATGACCGATGATGATTTTATGCTGATTAACGGAGTGGGACGAAAGAAAATGGAAGAATATGGTTATCGCTTTATCAAAGAGATCATTGCATTTTCAAAGCAAAAAAGAACCCGCAAAAAGCAGAAAAAAGGAAAAACTTATAAAATTACGGGCGAAATGTATGCTAAAGGCAAAACACCCGAAGAAATTGCCAAAGAGCGGGAACTTTCTGAAATAACGATTATGTCGCACCTGCTAAAACTCTATGATGAAGGGGAGTCTATAGATTTAAATCAATTTATTGGAAAAGCCGATCTTGAAGCAGTTAGGAAAGCTAAAAAAACACTTGGTGATCCTGATAAATTAAAGTCTTATTTCGAGCATTTTGAAGAAGCGATTCCGTACAACGCCATAAAAATCGCACTTAAAATTATCGAAAATGAACAGTAATCTTAGTCAAAATGGATATCGTTAAGTATTAATCCGCTTGCGGGAGCACTGTAATCCATTTGCAGATGCTCATTCCCTTCTTTAAGGCTCTGCTCGATATCCCCTAACGAAAATTCACCACGCCCTAGCTGAATCATTGCACCCATCATTAAACGTACCTGATGGCGTAAAAAGCCTTTCCCATGTACATGAAAAATATATGATTTCTTCGGAAAGAAATTTGCGGTATACAGTTTATTTTCTACAATTTCAGCTTTTAAAATTTCACGTTCAAATGTGCTTTTTTCTGAAACACGAACGCAATAATTCCTGAAATTATGGGTACCGTTAAAGAGCTGTGCCCCTTTTTTCATCTTATCAATATCCAAATCGAACTGAAAATTTGCCATAAACGGCGCACAAAACGGATGGTTTTTACTTCCAAAAGAAAATAAATAGGCGTATTCTTTAATTTTGGAATGCTGAATGATATTGAAATTTGCCCCCACCTCTTCAATATCGGTAACCCGTATATCCTGTGGTAAATTCAGATTAAAAAGCGCTAAGAAATCCTCAAGATTCTCTAAAGGCTGCTCATCTACAAAAAGTTCGAATGCAGATCCGTTGGAAGAAACCATGGCATCAGTACGGCTACAACCCAAAACTTTATACCTTGCCTCTGGCATCACATAGCGCAAGGTTTTGGTAATCAATCCCTCAACCGTTTTAAAGTTAGGCTGCTTTTGCCAACCATGTAAGCGATAACCTAAATATTGAACTTTTATAAGATAGTAATAACGTACTCTCTGCATTTTTTGATTTTGCCCAAAAATAGCAGAGTTTCCCAGATTAGCCTAAGAATTGATTTTAAAACAACGAGCAATTCTCTTATTTTGCAGGCTGGAAAGTATTTAAAGCGTATGATTACAGCTACGCACAAGCTTTACTAAATTATTCCTATTTTTAGGGAAACATGGACTTTTTATGTCTTCTGTATTCAACTTTTCTAAGAATTCAGCTAAAAACCGTAGTACTATTACAATATTAGACGAAATAACCGGATTCCTAAATACGCCAAATTTATGGTGGTCAAAAAATCTATTCGATTTGGAGGCTTTTGAGCTGCCGGCTAAGATCACAATTATTAAAAACGAGATCTTGCTTCAGGAAAATCTGGAGCATATTTTTGTGCTGGGTAAGCGGGTAGAACGGTTTTTTGAGTACCAAATTCGGCATTCAGAGCATTATGACTTAAAAATTAGCAACCTACAGGTGATTGCAAATAAGCAAACCCTGGGGGAACTGGATTTTATTGTGGAAGAAAAAAATACCAGACAACTTATTCATATAGAACTGGTATACAAATTCTATGTTTATGACCCTGGTTTTAAAGAAGAATTGGCCAGATGGATTGGCCCTAATCGCAAAGATTCATTACTTGAAAAAGTAAATAGGCTTAAAACTAAACAACTCCCCCTACTTCAAAAAAAAGCTACTCAGCAAATTTTAAATGGTTATCATATTTCTACAACATCGATAGAACAGCAGGTTTGTTATAAAGCCAGCTTATTTATTCCCAGAAATTTAAAAAACAAAAACTTCGTATCAATAAATAATGATTGCATTGTTGGATTCTGGATTCATTTTGAAGAGTTTACGGCAAAACAATTTGATCAGGCTCAATTTTATAGTCCCAGCAAACAGTTTTGGCCGGTAGATCCCTCCAAAAATGAGCTTTGGTTTTCGTATTGCAAAATATTTCCACAAATCGAATCCTTTATCCAGCAACAAAGATCTCCGCTGGTGTGGATGAAATCAGGTGAACAATATGAAAAGTTTTTTATTGTGTGGTGGTAGAGAGTTGTGTGTTCAAAGTTTGAAAGTTGAAAGTTTGAAAGTTTGAAAGTTCAAGATTTAAGATTTTACGGTTCGATGAAAAGGGGAAATCAATTTTTGAATCAATTCATTTTAACTTCTTGCTCTACGTTTACTGTTTTTTGATTCTAGCACCTAGAGTCTCTTCTATAGATTGTAACTTCAGTCTAGCTTCGTTAAATTTATTTTTTGTCGTAAGCACTCAGCCACTGGCAGTTAAAAGTTCAAGTTAGAAAGTTGTATTATTTCATTTTTAAATGAATACATTTTCCAATTACTAGCAATCCCTTCCTCACTGAAAAAAAATCAAAAAAAGCGTATTAATTTTTCCGCTAGCTTGTAACTTTGCCATCCTATTTTTCAGAAATGCGCGAAAAAGTAAAAGAGGCCATAAAAACATCATATTTAAGTATAGCCGGTAATGGTTTTCTTGCTTTAGGAAAATTTCTGGCTGGTTTTTTTGGTAATTCTTATGCGTTAATCGCTGATGCCATAGAATCTACCGCAGATGTTTTTTCTTCATTCCTAGTACTTGTGGGACTTCGATATGCTGCAAAACCAGCAGATGAAAATCATCCCTACGGTCATGGCCGTGTAGAACCGCTTATCACTTTTGCCGTTGTTGGGTTTTTGATCGTTTCGGCCACAGTAATCGCTTACGAAAGTATTGAAAATATACGCACTCCCCATCAGATTCCAGAGCCTTATACTTTAATCGTCCTGGTAATTATTATTGGTATTAAAGAGTTTTTCTACCGATTTGTTTCTAAAAAAAGTGATGAGACCAATAGCTCTTCTTTAAAAGCAGATGCCTGGCATCATCGCAGCGATGCTATTACTTCTTTTACCGCTTTTGTTGGTATTTCCATCGCTTTAGTTATGGGGGATGGTTATGAAAGTGCTGACGATTGGGCAGCCTTGCTAGCTTCAGGATTTATTTTATTCAATGCCTATCTTATATTAAGACCCGCCCTGGGTGAGATTATGGATGAACATATGTATGACGACCTTATAGAAGACATTCGCAAATCGGCATATAGTGTAAAAGGAGTTTTAGATACTGAAAAATGTTTTGTACGTAAAACAGGAATGACCTTTCATGTCGACCTTCATATTAACGTAGACGGAGCAAAAACAGTAAAAGAAGGCCATGATATAGCACATCAGGTGAAAGATCAAATGCTACATGACTTGCCTGAAATTGCAGATGTATTGATTCACGTAGAACCGCTGGATCCAAATCTAATCCTTTAAAATCTTTTGTAGGAATTTTTTACAACTTTCCAGTACATAAATTATGCTTCAAAAAAAGCTATTTGATAATAGAACAGTATAATTTAAACTATTTTCAATTAGGATTTGTCATCTTTGGGTAACTCTCCAGACAAATATTGGGTTTCTCCAAAGCCAAAACTCCAATCTACATCTGTATTGGTCATAACTGAAATCAAGAGATCTTTAGGATCTAAATTGCAATTTTCTTGTAATTTTTGCGATAATAATTTATAGAATTTATTTTTATTGATCGTAGCCCTGGGACTTGTAAATACCTGAATTACGATAGCTTCTTCACTACGTTCAAAACCTAAACCCGTATCAAGCAAAATCATCCTTCCTGGTTTATGCTCAGTAACTATTTGGTATCGATCCCTGATCGGAACACTAAAAGCCTCAACAGAACAATCCTGAACTGTATCCATAATATTTTTAATCTCTTTGTCTGATCTTCCTTCAGTCAAGTCTATTCTTATGAGTGGCATTTTAACTATGTATTAAATTACTATATTGAAGCCTATTTTCTATTTTAACCAAATAACCTACGCAAAATAATAGGAATTAAAACAAAACACTTAATATGTACAGGTAATTTTTTGTTAAACACTTTTAATTCAGCTTTAATTGAATTGATAAAACCGGCAATATCATGGGTTCTTCAAACAATGTATTTAATTGAAAAACTGTAATTTCAGAAACCGTAAACTGAGTAATTAATCGCAAGTATAGGATTACCCAATAACTCAACTTGCCATGTTAAGACCTCCTACCGTTAAAAGTTTCTAAAATTATCCATGTAATATTGAAATCAAATTTACCTTTCTTTTAAAACTTTATCTTTACCTAAAATTTATTTCATGGATCATAATTTAGCTGTCCTTATTGACGGGGACAATATACCTTCAGCATACGTAAAAGAAATGATGGAAGAAATCGCCAAACACGGCAATCCTACCATTAAAAGAATTTATGGTGACTGGACCAATCCCCATCTTTCTAAATGGAAGTCTGTATTACTAGAAAATGCTATTAGCCCAATTCAACAATACGGTTACACGCAAGGTAAAAATGCTACAGATTCTGCTATGATTATCGATGCCATGGATATTCTATATTCTAATAAAGTAGATGGTTTTTGCCTGGTAAGCAGTGATAGTGATTTTACCAGATTGGCAACGCGATTAAGAGAAGCCGGGAAAAGGGTTATAGGCATTGGTGAAAAGAAAACACCCGATCCATTTATTGTTGCCTGTGACCGGTTTATCTATCTTGAAATTCTAAAAACCAAAGACAAAGAAGAGCAGCCTGAAGTAGTTAAAGGCAAACCCAATAAAAAACAAAGCGTAGATCGTTTAACTCCTAGAGTAATCAATTTTATCGCTAATACCATTTCAGATGTTGCTGATGATGACGGATGGGCATTTATGGGTGATGTAGGAAGTTTATTGCAAAAAAAGCAACCTAATTTTGATTCACGTAACTACGGTTATCAAAAACTTACTCCTATGATTGCTTCTATAGACCAGTTTGAAATAGAATCCCGCGAAAACAACAATAACAGCAAATTCAAACTTATTTTTGTTCGTAATAAGGAGTAGCGCTAACTTTTATGTTAGCTAATTTGAAAATCGAAATTGCTTAAAAATCCAGAGCTTTTTCTAATTTAGAGCAAAAATAGTATGCGAAGCATTAAGAAAATACATCAGGCAGAATGGCGACCAATTGGTGATTTGATCACTTATTCACCAATACCTACGGCAAGCTTGCAAATGATTGATCCTTTTATCTTTCTAAATCACCACGGTCCACAGGTATATCCTGAAAATAATAACGGACTCCCATTTGGGCCTCATCCTCATCGAGGTATGGAAACCGTTACGTTTATTCTGGATGGCGATATCGCGCATAAAGATTCTGGCGGACATAAAAGCGTAATAGAAAGTGGTGGTGTGCAATGGATGACTGCAGGAAGCGGACTAATTCATGCAGAGGTTTCTTCGGAAGAATTTAAAAAGAAGGGCGGAGATCTCGAAATCCTTCAGCTTTGGGTAAATCTTCCAGCCAAACATAAAATGGAGACTCCTAAATATATAGGTTTACAGAAAGAAGATATTCCCGTGGCTTTTTCAGAAGATAAAAAAGTTAGCGCTCAGGTCGTTTCCGGAGAATTTCTTGGTACAAAAGGTGCTTTTGAAACTTTTACCGATATTAATCTTTCTACTTTATTTTTTGAAGCGAATTCAAATTTAGAACTTGAAATTCCTGTTTCCCAGAATATTTTCTTTTATGTAATTAAAGGAAACCTGGAAGTAAATGGAAGCGCTATTACAGAAAGACATTTGGTTGAATTCCAAAATGACGATCCAAAACTTCAAATTTCAGCCAAAGAAGAGAGTATTCTTTTATTCGGTTTCGCGACACCTTTTGAAGAACCTGTAGTCGCTCGCGGTCCTTTTGTAATGAACAGTATGCAGGAAATTGAAGAAGCTTACCAGGATTTCCAGGCAGGTAAAATGGGAAGATGGACAGAGTAATAAAATTTTAATGATAAAAGCCGCTTTTTAAAAAGCGGCTTTTCTTTTATTATTGTCCCGTCCTGAAATAAAAAAATAAAAATTCCTAGAGGTTTGTAGATTGCACAAATACTAATAAGTTTCCGCTTTTAAAGCGAATGTGAGCAGTATTCCCGGTAATAGTATTTCGGGTTCCAATTCTGGTCGTAATACTTAAATCTTCGTCATCTAATGGATATTTTACTCCTTTGGAAAAAACACTTTTTGCCTCTGGGAATGGAAAGAGTGAAATAATTTCATCCTTAAAACCGGTAATTTCCATACTGTTTTCAGCAAAAAAATAGAAACCGAAATCATCGAAACAGCGAATCTCGATTTCATTTTTATGTTTCAGCATCGAATTCAGATTCCCTAAAAAATGATCCTGTTCTAAACCACTACATCCATAAACAGCGACACTTTTGAAGCCTTCTTCGATAATAATCTTTAAAATTTTCTCAAAATCGGTGGCGTTTTGATCTGGCGTTTCTACAATTTTAGTTTCGGCATTGATTTCAGAAAGTGCTAAAGAATCAAAATCACCTGAAACCAAATCGGGCTGAATTCCATGTTCTAAAAGTTTAGCATACGCACCATCGGTACAATAAATTTTCTTAAAACCATCCAGCAAAGGCATGGTTTTAGGAAATTGACCGTTAATAAATAAAACAACCTGGGGTTCAAACCTATGCGTTTCCCGGTAAAGCTTCATTTAGTGTCTTTCCTCTAAAACTTTGGCAATATCCTTTAATTCGTAGCCTTTGGCTCTTAAAAGAATTAGGTAGTGAAAAAGTAGATCTGCACTTTCATTAAGAAAAAGATTTTCATCATCGTCTTTCGCTTCAATTACTACCTCAACAGCTTCCTCCCCTACTTTTTGAGCGATTTTATTAATACCCTTATCAAAAAGTGACACTACATATGAGTTTTTATCTTCGCGTAATTCAGGTTCTACTTCACTCATTTTTTTACGCTGGGTGATAATTCCTTCTAATTCTGATAAAAATCCGAATGAAGCCTTGTTTTCTTCTCCCCAACAGGTGCCGGTTCCTTTATGACAGGTAGGTCCCTGTGGATTTACCATTACTAAAAGCGTATCATTATCACAATCATTTTTTATAGAGACAAGATGTAAAAAGTTTCCGCTTTCTTCACCCTTTGTCCATAATCGGTTCTTGGTACGACTAAAAAAAGTAACTTTTTTAGTCTCATTGGTTTTTAGATAAGCTTCTTCATTCATATATCCCAACATCAGGACTTTCTTGGTAGTTGCATCCTGAATGATGGCGGGTACTAATCCATCGTTATTTTTATCAAAATCAATATTCATCTTTTCAATTTTATATTCTTACCGGAATTCCTTGTTTTTTAAGTTCTTTTTTAAGTTCCGGAATTTCTATTTCTTTAAAATGAAAAACGCTTGCTGCCAAAGCTGCATCGGCTTTTCCTTCTTTAAATGTATCTACAAAATGCTGAATATTCCCTGCACCACCCGAAGCGATAACTGGGATATTTAGATCTTCAGATAATTTCTTTAGTGCAATATTAGCAAAACCATCTTTAGTACCATCATTATTCATTGATGTAAACAAAATCTCTCCTGCGCCACGCTGTTCCACTTCTTTGGCCCATTCAAATAAATCAAGTTCTGTGGGCACTTTACCACCAACCAGATGAACAATCCACTGCCCGTTTATTTGCTTGGCATCAATCGCCACAGTGATACATTGCGCGCCAAACTTCTGGGAAAGTTCGTTAATTAAATCTGGATTTTTTACTGCCGAGGAGTTTACTGAAACCTTATCGGCACCGTTTTTAAGTAAAATATCTACATCTTCTATAGAAGAAATTCCACCGCCTACCGTAAAAGGTATATTTACCTTTTCTGCTACTCGTAATACAAGGTTTGCCAAAGTTTTACGACGTTCTTCTGTAGCTGAAATATCAAGAAAAACCAGTTCGTCTGCTCCGGTTTCTGCATATTTCGAAGCCAATTCTACCGGATCGCCGGCATCTCTTAAGTCTACAAAATTAACGCCCTTAACGGTTCTTCCGTTTTTAATATCCAGACAGGGAATAATTCTTTTTGTTAGCATTCTTTTGTTTTAAGTTTACAGTGTACGGTATAGCTTATCCCCTTAATCCTGAAGGTGAAACGTTTTCAAATCAAAATTAATCCTAGTTCCTGATTCATAAATTCATTCGTCATATCATCACATCAAATCAACCAACTTCCATAATAATTTTAAAGGCGGAATTTTAGGCTTAATTTATATTTGTTTTTACCATACAACCGGATATATCAACAAAAATAACAACTTTAGAGGGACTGCCCATCATCAAGCAACTAATAAAATTACTTTACTATCGATTATTACCTATACGGCTTAAAGTTTACAGTCAACAGAAAAAGCCATCCGCTTAAAAAGATTAAAAAGAGAAGTTGACAGTTGCAACAATTCAAAATTCAATATTTAAAATTGATTGCCTACTTCCTAATCCCTGGTTCTTTAAGTCTATTTTCTATTCTCTAATTACTAAGTTCTCAATACTAACTACTACATTCAAGAAAGCTCTATCGCTATAACTTCGGGATTGTTGAAATAATAATAGCATTCAAAGTTCAAGGTTCAAAAGTTCAAGGCTCAAAAGTTCAAAGTTCAAAAGTTGTTGTGTCGAGAAATCTGTTTTCAGTATACACTTCACGATTTACAAGTTTAAAGCAATTCAAAATTTAACATTTAAAATTGATTGCCTACTTCCTAATCCCTGGTTCTTTAAGTCTATTTCCTATTCTCTAATTACTAAGTTCTCAATACTAACTACTACATTCAAAAAAGCTCTATCGCTATAACTTCGGGATTGTTGAAATGATAATAGCATTCAAAGTTTAAGGTTCAAAAGTTCAAAGGTTCAAGGTTTAAAAGTTGTTGTGTCGAGAAATCTGTTTTCAGTATACACTTCACGATTTACAAGTTTAAAGCAATTCAAAATTCAACATTTAAAATTGATTGCCTACTTCCTAATCCCTGGTTCTTTAAGTCTATTTTCTATTCTCTAAATACTAAATACTCAATACTATAACGGAATATTCCCATGTTTACGATCAGGCCTTAAAACGCTTTTATTTTCCAGCATACTAAAAGCTTTCAAAAGTTTTCTTCGGGTGTCCTTTGGCATCATAACCTCATCTATAAATCCGCGTTGGGCGGCTTCAAAAGGATTCGCGAATTTTTCAGCATATTCAGCCTCCTTTTCGGCTAATTTTTGTTCAGGATTTTCGGACTCTTTTATTTCTTTTCTAAAAATAATTTCACTCGCTCCTTTAGCTCCCATCACGGCAATTTCAGCACTTGGCCAGGCAAAATTCATATCGGCACCAATATGCTTACTATTCATCACGTCGTAAGCGCCACCATAAGCCTTTCGGGTAATCACGGTGACTTTTGGCACCGTCGCTTCACTAAGCGCATACAATAATTTCGCTCCATTTAGAATAATCCCATTCCATTCCTGATCGGTTCCTGGTAAGAATCCCGGCACATCGACTAAAACTAATAGTGGAATATTAAAACAATCGCAAAAACGGGTGAAACGAGCTGCTTTTTTAGAACTATCTACGTCTAAAACTCCAGCTAAGCTCATAGGCTGATTAGCAACAATTCCAATACTTCTTCCGCCTAATCTTGCAAATCCCACAATAATATTGTCAGCGTAATTCTTATGAATTTCAAAAAAAGAACCTTCATCGATAATCCCTTCGATCACCAAATGCATATCGTAAGGTTTATTGGAACTGTCGGGAATAATTTCGTCTAATTTTTCACGAATTTCATCCTTCAGTTCAAATGGCAATTTTTCAACTTTTTGTTTATTGTTTTGAGGCATATAGCTTACCAGCTTTTTAATGTCCTCCAGGCAGGTAATATCGCTATTTGCTGTTAAATGAGTGACTCCAGATTTTGTGGAATGTGTACTGGCCCCGCCTAATTCTTCAGAAGTTACATTTTCGTTCGTAACGGTTTTTACCACATTTGGTCCGGTAACAAACATATAGCTGGTATCCTCTACCATGATTGTAAAATCGGTCATAGCAGGAGAATACACGGCACCACCGGCACAAGGCCCCATGATCGCTGATATCTGCGGAATCACTCCGGATGCTTTTACATTGCGATGAAAAATATCGGCATAACCACCAAGCGACTTTACTCCTTCCTGAATTCTGGCTCCACCAGAATCATTTAAACCGATCATTGGCGCACCGGTTTTTACTGCAAGATCCATTACTTTGCAAATCTTCTCGGCATGAGTCTCAGAAAGCGCTCCACCAAAAACTGTAAAATCCTGAGCAAAAACATAAACCAATCGGCCATTGATTGTGCCGTACCCAGTTACCACACCATCACCATAATACTTTTGCTCCTGCATCCCAAAATCGGTTGTACGATGTGTTACTAAAATCCCGATTTCTTCAAAAGAACCCTCATCAAGTAAATAATCGATTCGTTCCCTTGCCGTAAGCTTCTTCTTTTCGTGCTGTTTTGCTATTCGCTTTTCACCACCTCCAAGATGTGCCTGTTTTATTTTTTGGTGTAGTTGCTCTATATTTTTCTTACTCATAGATATAATTTTAAGCTTTTAGCAAAATGCTAAAACTTACATTAGATATTGATGTACTATCTTGTATTTCTGTATTACCTTCAAAATTTGGGATTTTCTCGTTGGTGTGATAAAAAAGAACTAATAATAAAGATAAAATGGCTGAAATTAATTGCTGCTTAAGAAATCTAATGATTAAAATCAGAAATAATCCTATTGTAAGAATTAAACCCAATTTCACATAAGGTGCGATTATCTGAATGATTAACCCTTTCGAAATAATTGGATTGTTTAGGTTTAAACCGATAGAATAAATTTCTAAAAAACAAAGGACTGTTAAATAGTTTGTGTACAGAATCAAAATGTTTGCACTCCATTTAATCCAGTTTTTACTATTTATATTTTTATAATTATTCGCTGAGTTCAATCCCGACATTTGTAATAAGTTGATTATTCTGTATATTTTTTACTTTCACTGCATACTGAGTATTGCAACTGCTCACTGAAAATCGTCAATTGCAACTAATCCCTAGCCTCAGTAATTGGTAATCTTAGCTTTTTTTGATCTTGTAAATATTGCTTTAAGGCAACCAATGCGGCTAGCTTCGATTCTTCTTCAACTTCATTTTGAAGTTTTTCAGGCGAATAATAGTTCTTTACAAAATGGGTATCAAATTTCCCTGAAGTAAAGGCTTCATGTTCAAACACAAACTTTCCAAAACTTAAAGTCGTCGAAACACCTTCTACCTGATAGTCATTAATCGCTTTGATCATTAACTGGATCGCCTCTTCTCGATTTTTTCCGTAGGTAATTAATTTTGCCAGCATAGGATCATAATAGATTGGGACATCCATCCCTTCTTCAAATCCATTATCTACCCGAATTTTCTCTCCGTGCGGAAGTTGATATTTCTCCAATTTCCCAACACTTGGAAGGAAATTATCCATAGGATCTTCGGCATATACCCGTAATTCTAACGCATGCCCTTTAATTTTTAAATCCTCTTGTTTGATGCTAAGCACCTCTCCCCTTGCAATTTTAATCTGCTCTTCTACCAAATCAACCCCAGTGATAAACTCGGTTACGGGATGTTCTACCTGAAGTCGAGTATTCATCTCTAAGAAATAAAAGTTTCGGTTTTCATCGAACAAGAACTCTACCGTTCCGGCTCCTACATAATCACATGCTTCAGCAACTCGTACTGCCGCTTTACCCATTTCCTCTCTAAGTTTAGCATCTAAAACCACTGATGGTGCTTCCTCGATTACTTTTTGATGACGACGCTGCACCGAGCATTCCCGTTCAAATAAATGCAATGTATTTCCGTGGGTATCGGCCAACACCTGAATCTCGATATGTCGCGGCGAAGCCACATATTTTTCAATAAAAACTGAGCCATCACCAAAAGCAGATTTGGCTTCACTTATTGCTCGTTTCATTTGGTCTTCCAGATCTTTTTCCTGCTCGACCACTCGCATTCCTTTTCCGCCACCACCAGCCGAAGCTTTTATCAAAATAGGATAGCCAATTTCTGCAGCGATCTTTTTAGCTTTTTTGGTATCGGTAATTGCTTCATCGATCCCGGGAACCATAGGAATATCGTATTTTTTCACCGCATCTTTGGCAGCGAGTTTGCTTCCCATAATTCGGATGGCTTTACTACGCGGACCGATAAACGAGATCCCGGCCTCTTCTACCGCTTCGGCAAAATCGGCATTCTCACTTAAAAATCCGTATCCGGGATGAATTCCGTCTACATTTAATTGCTTGCAAACTTCAATGATTTTATTACCTAATAAATAAGATTGATTTGATGGTGCCGGTCCAACGCAAACCGCTTCATCAGCAAATTTTACGTGGGGTGCATTCCTATCGGCTTCAGAAAAAATGGCAACGGTTTTGATACCCATTTTCTGAATACTTTTCATTATTCGCAGGGCAATCTCACCACGGTTAGCCACTAATATTTTTTTCATGTTTTGTTCTTTTTTATGGAATAAGGATTATTCCATTTCGATAAGCAACTGGTTTTTCTCTACGGTTTCGCCTTTTTTAATTTGAATACTTTTTACCACGCCTTCTCGGGGCGCCGTAATCGTATTTTCCATCTTCATAGCTTCCAAAACCAGTAAAAAATCGCCTTCTTTCACCTGGCTTCCTTTTTCTACATTCACCTCGAGAATGAGCCCCGGCATTGGAGCTTTAATATCATTTATAAGTTGTGCTGAACCTAAAGAAAGTCCCATTTTTTCGATCAAAAGATCTAAATCGTTTGCAATATCGATAGTATACATATTTGAATTGATCTTTATCGAATATTGCCTTTTTAGAAAATCGCTTTTCTCTACGGAAGCTTTAAAAGATTTATGCTGGTGAAGTATATGAAAACTTGAATTTTCATTTGTCTGAATATCCAACTCCATAATTTGATTTTCGGAAAATTCAAATTCAGATGTATCATTCACTTTAACCTTAAATATTTTCTCCATATTTGAGCAATTTTGACCTGTTTTCCCTAACAAACCTTGTAAATATAGAAAATTAATAAAGCTTTTACTGAAGGATTAATAATTTATTAATATTCTAAAAATTTATTTTAAAATGATCGAATTCCAGTAAAAAGAAAAATCCCAACTTCCTTTAGAAATTGGGATTTCTCCAAAAATTATAAAAAATAAATCTTGATAAGACTTATTTAAAATCTTTTACCGCATCACTAAGATCAAAAACAGTAGCTAGGCTTAATTGTTTATCGATGATACTGCTTCCGGCTGCTGATCGATATCCGCCGGCACAATGCACAACAATTGGTTTATCGGTAGGAATTTCATCGGTACGATTTCTTAATTCGTTTAACGGAATCGGAATCGCTCTTTCGAAAAACTTTCCTTCGGCAACTTCTGAAGCATTTCTTATATCCACAATGGTGTATTCTGAAGGATGCTCTTTAAAATCTTCTACTTCTAGAAATTCCATAGATCCTTTCAGGTTTTCAGCAACGGTGATTACTGCTTTTAGCTGCTTTTCATAACCAATTTTAGCTACACGCTCTAAAAGTGCATCGATATTTTCTACGGAAGGAACTACTAAATAATAATATTCTTCAGGCTGAATAATCGCTCCCAGCCAGGTTTCAAACTTTTGCTTGGGTGAAGTTGCCATTATGTTGATACTTCCAGGTAAATGCGATTTTTTAAAATCGTCCCCCCCTCTGGTATCTACAATCATTAATCCTTCTTCAACTTCATCGACATTTAGAAAAATCGGAACATTATATTTTGCTTTTTGCACGTTTAAAGCTCCGGTTTTATTCACATCTACATCAAAACCAAAATAAGAAGGAATAAACGGCTGATCTTTTAAAATCTCTTCTACAAATTCTTCTTCACTTTGTTCTTTAAAAGCCCAGTTTCCCATACGCTCATTTCCTAGCGTACTTGAAGAATCACTGCTCATATTTTTACCACACAATGAACCTGCTCCGTGTGCAGGATATACTAAAGCATCATCCGGCAAATCATTAAATTTAGTTTGCATCGTATTGTACATATCTTTAGCGAGCTCGATACGTTTGGCTTTCATATTTCCTGCATTTTCTCGAAGATCGGGACGGCCAACATTACCAATAAATAAGGTATCCCCGGTAAAAAGTGCGGTTTCTTCTCCTTCTTTGGCCACCACGGTTATACTATCTGGACTATGCCCCGGCGTATTTAAAGCGCTGAAGTTTACTTTCCCTAATTGAAAGCTATCACCTTCATCAAAACTTTTATGATCATAATCTGCTCCCACCAATTTGCTCACAAAAATCGTTGCTGTAGTCTCTTCATGAATTTGTAAATGACTACTTATAAAATCGGCATGTGGATGCGTTTCGAAAACCGCAACGATCTTTGCGTTATGTGCTTCAGCAAAGACATAGTATGGCATTGGGTTTCTTGATGGATCTACAATTGCCATTTGGCCTTCACTTACAATAGCATACGAATAATGAGCTAAAGCTTCGTCATTAAACTGTTCTATGATCATTTCTCTATCTTTTATTAATTTGATTCTTTATTATTTTTTAAACGGAAAAGTCATCTGGTCTTTAAAATTTTTCGGAAAATCTTCGTCTCCCTCAAACCCTAGTTCGATGCTTTTTCCACTCTTTGGAATATAGGCTGTTTTAAAAATATAATCCCAAATACTTAAACTGAGTCCAAAGTTCATTCCGTAGGGATAAGCTTCGGGTAATTCTTTGGAATGATGCCAGATATGCATTTTAGGATTATTAAAAATATATCCTAAAAATCCATAATTCCACCCCACATTGGCATGGTTAAGATGCCCAACTAGCACACTAAACATATGTATGATAAAAAACTCCTGAATGCCAAAACCAATCATAGCAAGTGGTATATACTGCGCGGTTTTATACACTATGGTTTCCATGAAATGAAATCTGAACTGGGCAGCAAAACCCATTTCTTTCACGCTGTGGTGAACTTTATGAAATTGCCACAACCACGGGCGTTTATGTAATTGTCGATGAACATTCCACTGTATAAAATCGGCAATTACAAACATAATAAGTAATTGTGTCCACACCGGTAAGTTCTGTATGTTTATGGCTACCAAATTTTCGATTCCAAAAACTCCCAAAAAATCATTGAAAAGCGCCACGCCTACATTTGATAACGCATTGTAGCCAATCAATGAAAACAGGAAGAAATTGAAAAGAATATAAAAACCATCAAGCCAAAAACCTTTTCTAAAAATCGGCTGACTTTTACGCCAGGGCAATGCAATCTCTAAAATCCAAACAACTAATGAAATGGCAATAAGCCAGTAAAAATAATTGGTCCAGGAAGGAGTTGTAATCTCCTGCACCAGATAATTAAAATATCCGGTAAACGAATCCTGAATTATTTTTAGGTATTTCTCCATTGCTAATTTGTTCAGGACAAAAGTAACCAAAAGCTATGGTTAGACCAGTAACTTTTGTTACAGTCCTCCTATGTACATATTTACTAAAAACTAAATATCCTTTAACAATTGCAACCCTTTAGTTTAAAACGAATGTTATAAGGCGTTAAATACCCTAATCATCTATCAATACTTTTTTATTTTCATTCTAAAATTCAGAAAAAGAAAAATATGAGTAGTAAGAAAAATTTAAAATTAGAGAAACTTGCATTTGGCGGTGTAGCCCTAGGTACCGGTTTCGAAAAAGTAAATGATAAACAATCTGAAGAAACCTTAGAAGCGGCGTGGGAATGCGGAATAAGACAATACGATACTTCTCCCTGGTATGGTTTAGGCTTAAGTGAGCGCAGAATGGGTCATTTTCTTAAAAATAAAAAAAGAGAAAAGTACATCCTATCAACAAAAGTGGGACGATTGTTTACTCCCACTAAAAACATTCCTGAAACGCAATGGGTAGATCCTTCTCCATTTGATTATCGTTATGATTATACAGCAGCAGGCGTTCGAAGATCTGTAGAAGATAGTTTGCAGCGTCTTGGTGTAGAAAGTATCGATTATGCTTTTATCCATGATCTTTCTCCAGATAACAATGCTGATCTTGGTGACTGGGAAAAACATTTTGACATCGCTAAAAAAGGAGCGATGCCAGAACTTACCAAAATGCGAGAAGAAGGCCTTATTAAAGGTTGGGGACTTGGTGTAAATACCGTAGAACCAATTATAAGGACAATTGATTATGCCGATCCAGATTTGTTTGTCTCCGCAATTCAATATTCTATGATCGACCATAAAGATTCTTTAGATCGCTTATTTCCAAAAGTTGAAGAAAGCGGTGTTGGGTTAATCGTTGCTGCTCCTTTTAATGCTGGTTTATTAAGCGGACAAAAACGTTACAACTATGCGGGAGAAATGCCTGAAGATGTGGATTCACGCTATAAAAAAATCATCAAAGTGGCCGATAAATACAAGGTAGATCTGGCTAAAGCTGCTATACAATTCTCTTATGCACCAAAAGTTGTCGATACTGTTTTAGTAGGCGCAAGTAAACCTTATCAACCCATTGAGAATGAGCAAGCTTTTGATGTAGATATCCCTAGCGACTTTTGGGTTGAGCTTAAAAACGAAGGATTAATTGACGAGCGTTGCGAAACTCCGCAATTCTAATCTTTTAAATTTTATACTGAAAAAGCCGCTTTTTAATTAGAAGCGGCTTTTTATTTATCCTTTCTATACTTATCATATTTCTTAATTAATCTTCTTAAAGAAGAAAAAGCTAAACCATAGCTTGAAGTTACAATTCCAAAACCTGAATCCTCAGTTTCTTTAACTTCATTGGTAGCCGTAGACTGGGATTTAGAAATTAATTCTAAAGTATTTAAATCGTAAATCCAAATTTTAGTAACAGATTCATTCTTTTTTATACTAGTTCCATAGTCTCTGGAAAAAGTAAAAGATCCAGCGTTATTTTTAAGCTTCAACGTAATTACATTAATCAAAAAGTCACATTCAGTAAACTCCCTGATATGCGCTAACTCTTTTTTAGAAGGATGTAATGGAAAATCTTTAGTTTTAAGTTTATTCTTTAAGTTTAAACGAAAGGAATCATAGAGCAAAGAATCTGCTATTACTTCTAAAAAACAATCTTTGGTAACGCTTTGAACATGTGCTTTAGAGTCTAGATTCGTAAAATTTTGATTTAAAATCCATTTTCCTTTAGAAAAATCGATTGCTTTTCCACGATCGAAATTATAGTTATATTTTGTTCCTCAAGAAGTTAAACATATAGAAATCACCAAAAAAACACAAAAAACTTAAATACTCTCAACGTCAACGCTTTAGAATTCAAATTAAATTTAAAAACATTTTAAATTTACCAAAGTTTTTTCAACGGCACAAAAGCCTTAATTTTAACGTTCTAAAATCGATCGTATGAAACGTAACTTTTCTCTTTTCTGTTTACTGAATTTTCTTGCTCCTGTCTTATTATTGGCACAAAACCCAAAAGTAGATATTCTGGAGTATGAATTTCATCTTAAACTAAATGATGAAAACGATGTGATTAAAGGAAATGCAATTATCGATTTTCAATACAATGAAGATGCAGATGTTTTAGAACTTGATTTTGCTGCCGAAGAAAACGGCAAAGGAATGATTATCGACAGTATTCTTCAAAATGGAAAACAATTAAAGTTTCAGCATTCACAGGAAAAATTAAATATCAATACCTCTTCCGAAGATGACATTTCAATTTTTTATCATGGAGTTCCTGAAGATGGACTCATCATTAGTGAAAATAAATACGGAGATCGTACTTTTTTTGGTGATAACTGGCCTAATCGTGCTCACCTTTGGCTCCCCTTAATTGATCACCCTTCAGATAAAGCGAAAGTTTCTTTTTACGTTACGGCGCCTTCAAAATATCAGGTAGTGGCTACAGGAACACTTCAGGAAATTACCAATATTGATGATGAAAATTCTCTTTATGTATATGCAACCCTGCTAGAATTACCTACTAAAGTGATGGTGATTGGTGTAGCTGAATTTGCCGTTCAACATTTAGGCGAGATTACTGAAATTCCACTATCTTCCTGGGTATATCCTGAAAATAAAGAAGCTGGTTTTTACGATTATGCACAGGCTGAAGATATTTTACAGTTTTTTACTGAAAAAATAGCCCCTTTCCCTTTTACAAAATTAGCTAACGTACAATCCACAACACGTTATGGAGGAATGGAAAATGCCGGAAATATCTTCTATTTCGAAAATTCGGTTGATGGTAAACGTTCTTCTGAGTTTCTACTGGCCCATGAGATCGCACATCAGTGGTTTGGAGATTCAGCTTCAGAAATTGACTGGTCACATCTTTGGTTAAGTGAAGGTTTTGCTACTTATTTTACCGATTTATATGCCGAGTATCAATATGGAAAATCAAAATTAGACGAAAAATTACAGGAAGAACGTCGCCAGGTAATTGGGTTTAGCCAGAGTACTAAAACAGCAGTAATCGATAGTTCTCGTACGAATTTAATGGAATTACTTAATCCTAACTCCTATCAAAAGGGAGCCTGGATTTTGCACATGTTACGTAGAAAAGTGGGGGATAAAAATTTCTGGAAGGCTATACAGCAATACTATCAAAAATATAAATTCAGCAATGCAACTTCAGAAGATTTAAAAGTTGAATTCGAAGCAGTTTCAGGCATTAATTTAAACCAGTTTTTCAAGCAATGGTTAACACAATATGGGCAGCCAAAGATAAAACTAGAATATTCCTATAAAAACGGAAAATTAAAAATCACCGTTCAACAACTTCAAAAAAATGATTTTGAATTCCCAATAGAACTTCAGTTAAATTATACTACAAAAGATGCTGAAATTATCGATTTTAACATCACAAAAAAGAAAGAAACTTTTGAGATTGAAACCTCAGAAAAACCGATTTCCATAGACTTAGACCCAAATACCAATCTATTGTTCAAAGAAGCTTTATAAGCTAAGTTCAATATTAACCTGATTTCGATATAAAAGTTTGTGCAGGCATTTTGGTTCATTGAGTGAATTTTAAAGAAAAATTTGTATCGAAATGCTACCAAAATGGAAACTTCGATACAAAATCTTTTGCCAAGATTTCACTCAGTCTCCGAAATTTTCTTAGATCGAACTCAGGTTATTAGTCCACAATCATAAACATTGAAGGAAAACGGGTAGAATATCGAATTTTAAACTGTAGACCATCGAGTTTTACCGTTATTCTTCTGCCCTTATAATTAATCGATTTTCTCAATAATGTTTCGCGAAAATAAGGATCAATCTTTTTCCCCTGTTCTTCGTAAGTTCCGTAATTATTCTGGTAATGAAAAATTGCAAAATCTTCGTAGCCATTAGTGGTAAAAACCTGTGTTACCCGACGTTCTTCACTAACCACTGCGATTGTTTCCTTATGTGAATCTTGAATAAGAATTTTGGCTAACTGGTGATTTCCTCCTTCAGCAAAATGCTCTAAAACAATGGCAAAACCGGTAATCCCGACCACCAGAATAAGCTGCATTACACTCACCAAAATGTAAGTGATTGGATCTTTTTTAAAAGAGCCTTTGTCTACTTCTTCAGATCTAATGATGATCCCTAAAAGAAAAATAGACAGGCCTAAGAAAATAAAAAGCAGACTTATACCTTTTACAAAAGCATAGTAATATACCAAATGGGTGAATAACATCTTGATTAAAAAACCAACAAACAGGAGTAAAAACCCAATAAAATGTCTTTTTTTTAGCAAGTTTCGAATATAAATATCTTTTAAATTAAAAAAGTAATTAATACTAGCTACTTAAAGATCGTATTATATTAAATAAGACCTTTTGGACAAACCCATAAAGTATGAACTTAAAAAAAATTTACAATTTCAAGATATCACTAATTATTGAGAGCAGTTCATAAACATTTTTGTTTATTCAAAATCCCACCATATTTCCTGCTTAAATTCTTGATTTAGTTGATATAACTCACCAATCTTAGGGCTTACATAAGGAAGTCCTTCTTCGTCGGCAGCTTTTTTAAAGCGTTTTATAGGTTGATTCCAGGGATGCATCGCTAACGTAAATTTTGCCCAGTGAACAGGGATTACTCTTTTGGCTTTTAAATCCTTGGCAGCTTTCACCATTTCTTCGGGAAAATTATGAATTTGTGGCCAGTTTTCACCGTATTGCCCACATTCCAAAATCGCCAGATCAAATGGTCCAAATGTATCACCGATCTCCTTAAATTGAGGACTATAACCAGAGTCGCCACCCAAATATAATTTGTAACCAAAAACTTCTAAAACAAAAGAAGACCAAAGCGTGTTTCCTCGTTTAAACAAACGTCCCGAAAAATGTCTTGCAGGTGTGGCGGTTATTTTAAAATCGTTCATGATTTCTAACGATTCCCACCAGTTTAACTCGGTTATCATTGCTTCAGCATATCCCCAATGTTCTAAATGAGCACCAACGCCCAAAGAACAAACTATCCGTTTTACTTTGTTTTTGAGTTTTGTAATGGTTGGATAATCCAAGTGATCATAATGGTCGTGGGTAAGTATCAACATATCTATTTCAGGCATATCGTCTACACCGTATTCATTAGCGCCATCATAAGCTTTTCCAAAGAAAGAAACCGGCGAAGCATATCCACTAAATACAGGATCTACCAAAATAGTATAGTCCTTTATTTTGAGGAAATAAGAAGAATGTCCAAACCATACAAAAGCAGGTTTTCCTACTTCAATACCATTAAGGTTGGTCTTTACAAAGGGTATTTTTTTTGCAGGTTTTACAGATTTTGGCCGATTACGCATATCTTTCATCATCTTAAACATCGATACATTATTGGGGTTTACCGATGTTTCTTCTATATTTTTAAAACTTCCGTCTTTATAATTTTCACACTGCTTAATTCTTTCTAATCGTTTACCAGATGGGGCTTTTCCAAATTGTTTCATCATAATTGTTGAGGTATATCAACATTTTTAAATGTTGATTTATAAATATATCTATTAACGATTAATTGGGTTAATAATTATTTGTAAAAAATAAAAATGTAAACAAAACTTGACATTTGTAAAAAGATAATTATATTGTGTAAAACAAACTTTACTTTTAGTTAAATACATTTTACTTATGAAAGCAGAGAAAAATAATTGGCAAAGCGAACTAAAAAAGAATACTAAAGCGCTGGCCATGTGGACTTTTTTGTGGGTTTTCACATTAGCATTTGTTGCATTTGGCCCAAAATTTATCTGGAATGATAATAAAATCATCACAATAGTGATGATCATTGTAAACACACTTGTAGGGGTAGGCATGATTTTAATTAATCGCAAACATCTAAACAGCCAGGATCCTTTGCAACGTAAAATAACTATGGATGCTATGGCTATAACTTTAGGTATTACATTAATTTTAGGAATTAGTTATTCTATGTTGGATATAACTAATTTAATTACTTTTAATGCAGAAATTTCACATTTGGTTTTCATTATGGGAATCACCTATTTAATCGCAATGCTAATAGGAAATGCTCGTTACAAATGAAAAATAGGATTAAAGTATTACGAGCTGAAAAGAACATCACGCAGGCAGAACTCGCCAATCGCGTTGAAGTTTCCAGGCAAACGATAAACGCTATCGAAAAAGGCAAATTTGATCCCAGTTTACCTTTGGCGTTTAAGATTGCCAGGTTATTTAACCTGAAAATTGAAGACATCTTTCAGGATGAAGAATAGAAAAAGCGCCGATTGGCGCTTTTTTATTGATAAAATATTTTTACAGGTTAATCGGCGATATCCTGACCAAAATCCGGGAAACCTTTTTCATCCCAAGTAAAGGTTTTTGCTCTTGTGTGGCGATTAAAGTCATAAAGAGAGTTGCCTCTTATTTTTTCGTAAACGCGAGCATGATAGATTAAAACATCGGTTTCTCCATCCTCCGCAATTGTAAATGAGTTATGTCCGGGACCAAATCTTCTCAATTCTGCATTAGTAGTGAATACTGGTTTTTCAGATTTATGCCATGATTCCGGATTCATTAAATCGGAATCCTCATCTGCCCATAATAATCCCATCGCATAATTTGAATCGGTAGCACTAGCCGAATAGGTCATAAAAATTTTACCATTTCTTTTAATCACCGCCGGACCTTCATTTACAAAATAACCTATACGTTCCCAGTCGTATTCTGGATGTGTAATCTCAATTTCTTCACCTTTTAAACTGGTTGGTGTTTCCATTTTAGATAATAAAATCGAAGTTCCACCCTCTTCCCTAACCGCTTGCGCCCAGGCAAGATATTGTTCGCCATTATGCTTAAAAGTTGTAGCATCTAAAGAGAAAGAATCTCTATTGGTTTCAATTTGACCTTCTTCCTTCCATTCTCCCGTCATAGGATCTTCAGCTTCATTGGATAGTACGAACATCCTTATTTTCCAAATATCTTCAGCTTGTCCTGCAGCAAAATAAACATACCATTTTCCATCGATTTTGTGTAATTCAGGCGCCCAGATGTGATGACTCATCAACCCGTTTTCATGCTTATTCCAAATTACTTTTGGTTCGGCCGTTCCAAGACCATTTATTGTTTTAGATTGACGCATTTCTATGCGATCGTATTCTGGCGCAGTCGCAATAAAATAATACTTGCCATCTTCATCTTTAAAAACCCAGGGATCGGCACGCTGAGCTACGATAGGATTATGATAAGTGATTTCTTTAGATGGCTCTTCAGAAATAGCTTTTTCTCGGTCGTTACTTTCAGCTGTATTGCAACTGAAAATTATGATCAACATTACATAAAGTAGAATGTGTTTTAAGCGATAGAATTTTGTCGTCATTTGAAAGATTATAAATTTGATGTCTAATATCTAACATTTTGACAAAAAATAAAAGATAAGTGCGAAATTTACACTTAAAATTATTTCTGAAATTGCTGCTCGTCCCTATCAAAGATCTTTATCATTTTAAATGACTTCATTAAGTGGAATAAGCCAGGTAAAATAATTCCGCCACCAATAATTAAAGATATCCCCAAAACCATAATTACACTATCTGGCGAAATATCTTCTAAAAGACTAATTTCTTGTGATGAGGTTATAATTACATAAGGAAAATGGGCAACTAATGCTGCAAAAAGCACTAAGACCACTTGCAAGCCAGCGAAATACCGACTTAAAATTCGGCGACCGGCACGTATAAACTTCCAAAGTGGAATCAAAAGAATTCCTGAAAGAATAATGCAGATTATGGAAATAGGATTGGTGACGAAATCTCTGATAAATGCTATTTCACTAAAAAATCCATACGCGATTAATACAAATCCAAGTACAACTAAAACCGCTGTTGAAATCTTAGATTTTCGGATATACATATTTCGAATATTACCTTCACTCTCCCCTATTAATAAGGTAGACGCTAAGAATGCACATAGGGAGGCATAAAATAGTCCCATTAGAATACTAAATCCATTAAACCACGGTGCCATAAACAAATCGTAGAACCCGTAATTGGTGTAATCTTCGGTAACCACTAATTTTCCACCAACCAGAGATGCAAAACACATTCCCAAAAAAATGGGGGTGATAAAGCTGGAAAATCTAAATAAGCCATTGTACACTAATTGTGATTTATCCTGAAAGGCATCATAATGCCTAAAAACAAAAGATACCCCACGCATAGTTATTCCCAGAAGTACCAGAGTTAGCGGCACGTGTAAATAAATAATTATGATATTAAAGTATACAGGAAAAGCGATCCATAAAATAACGATCAGGATGATTAACCAAATATGGTTAGCTTCCCAAATTGGCCCCATCACACGATAAATAGTATCGCGATTTACTTTTTTATTTTCTCTGGATGAAAACAATTCGACTATGCCGGCACCAAAATCAGCTCCACCCAAAAGCACGTAAAGCAGTAACGAAAACAGTAAGAAAAATAACACTACGTATAACATAATTAATCTTTTTGGGTGTTTAGGGCTTTTATTTGTCTCTGCATTAACCAGGTTACCGTAAGGGCTAAAAGGATATAAACACCAACATACATAAAGAAGCTAAATTTTATTCCCGGCATTGGTGTAACCGCATCACTGGTTCTCATGATCTGATAGATGATCCAGGGTTGGCGACCAACCTCGGTCACTACCCAGCCGGCTTCCAGGGCCAGAAAACCAAGCGGAGCCAATAACATAAAAAACCACCAGTATTTTTTACTATCCATCCAGGACCTCTTTTTAAGGCTTATAAAAAACAGGATTCCGGCTAAAGCAAGTAAAGTACCAATCCCAACCATCACCTGAAATGCATAATGTACAATAGCTACAGGCGGAATTTCCTCTTCTGGAAATTCATTTAATCCTTTTACTTCAGCATCAAAATCACCAAAAGCTAGAAAAGAAAGCGCCTTCGGGATTTCGATTTTATAATTCACTTCTTTTTTTTCTTCATCTACTATTCCTCCTATAAATAATGGAGCTCCTTTTTCGGTTTCAAAATGCGCTTCCATCGCGGCCAATTTTACGGGTTGTCGTTCAGCCACATCTTTAGCAGAAATATCCCCACTTATAGGTTGTAAGAGCGCAGCAATCGCTCCAAAAGAAATAGCGATCTTAAATGCACTTTTATGAACCGCTACGGCTTTCCCTCTTAAGATCTGAAAAGCATGAATTCCGGCAACACCAAAACTTGTCGCTACGAAAGCAGCCAGCGTCATATGCAGTGCTTGTGAAAACCAGGCCGGGTTGAGTAGCGCCTGTATAGGATCCACATTAGTAAATTGGCCGTTAACATAGTCAAAACCACTGGGGGCATTCATCCAACCATTTGCTGCGACCACTAAAATTCCCGAAAGAACGCCAGAAACTCCTATGATCACTCCGGTAAACCAGTGAAATTTCTCCGGAAGCTTATTCCACCCATAGAGGTAAAATCCTAAAGCTATCGCTTCCACAAAAAAGGCTGCTCCTTCTAACGAAAATGGCATTCCAATAATAGGACCTGCATGTTTCATAAATTCTGGCCATAGCATTCCTAATTCAAAAGAAAGTGCGGTACCCGAAACTGCACCCGTCACGAAAAAAATGGCGACTCCTTTAAGCCAGGCTTTTGTAAGTTTTAAGTAAACGGGGTTTCTGGTTTTTAACCATTTATGGTGAGAAACCACCATAAAAAATGGCATCACCATACCAATACAGGCAAAAATAATATGAAAGCCTAATGTAAAGGCCATTTGAAGGCGGGCGTAATCTAAATTTTCCATTTATTTGGTTTTGAAACACACTGTTTATAAGCGTATTATCATTATGAGGAAAAACGTTATAATTACCTTTAAATTTAAGCAATAATGAAGTCTGGAGCTTAGTAAAATCGGGAAAATTAACCTTAACTTTTGTTAAATACGATTTTTTACTTCTCCTTAAAGAATAATTGAGAATCTTTCGTTAAAAAGCTAATCTCTGTGCGTAACTATTAAATTCCACTTCCTGAAAGTTCCATATACAAAATATAGATCCCCATGATCAATACCATCCAACCAAAAGCTTTCTTAAGTTTCTGTGAATTGATAAACCGGCTCAAATAAATTCCAAAGAAAATTCCCACTATAGAAATTATAGTAAAAAGAAGTAGGAAAAACCAGTCTACATTAAGATGGCCAAGATCGCCTAAAAAACCAATAATAGAGTTTATTGCAATGATAAAAAGGGACGTCCCAACCGCTTCCTTCATATTTAAGCCGGCCAAAAATACCAGTATGGGAACAATGATAAAGCCGCCTCCAGCACCAACCAGCCCGGTAACCAAACCAGTTAAAGCACCTAGTAGGATCATTAATCCATTATTAGATTCGTTAGGTTCATTTTCACAGTCTACACATTCTTTTTTCTTTTTTAAAATCATTGAAGCCGATGCTACCAGCATTAAAATAGCAAAAAAGCTCATAATCATTAGATCTTTGGTAAGCTCAAAACTTCCAAAATTCGCAATATGATGCGGAATTGCCGGTAATAAATATTTACGTGTAGAAAAAATGCTAATAACCGCCGGAAGGGCAAAAATTAAAGAACTTTTAAAATCTATCCTTCCCTTGTTAAAATTATCTATCGCCCCTACAGCCGAACTCGATCCAACAACAAAAAGCGAATAAGCAGTAGCGGTAACCGGATTAATATGCAATATATATACAAAAACAGGAACGGTAAGAATCGATCCTCCACCGCCGGTTAAGCCTAGTACCAAGCCGATAATTAATGCACCTACAAATCCTAAAATCTGAGTTATCTCCATTCTTACAATTTCTGGAACAAATATATCGGGCTTTATTAAATATGACAGTAACTTTCGTTACACAAGCTTTCTTATACTAAATTTAGTGATCACAAATTTAAAACTTCAACCTGGTTGCGGTTCAATTTTATCTTTCCTTCGATTTCAAGCTTTTTAAGAATTCTGGAAACCACAACTCTGGAGGTATGCAAATCATAGGCGATTTGCTGGTGTGTGCTGCTTACAAACTCATCCTGATTAATTTTTGCTTTATCCTGAAGATATTTCATTATGCGCTCGTCCATGTTCAAAAATGCAATCGTATCGATGGTATCCAACATTTCGGTTAAACGCGTATGATAACTTTCAAAAACAAAATTTCTCCAGCTTTTATACTGCGCCGTCCACTCCTCCATTTTTTCGATGGGGATCATAATTAAACGAGTGTCCCTCTCTGCGACTGCTCTAATTTCACTTTTTGTCGTCCCCATGCAACAATTTAAGGTCATGGCACAGGTATCTCCTCGTTCCAGAAAATAAAGTAGTAATTCATCCCCTTCACTATCTTCTCGTAATACTTTTATCGCACCTTCTAAAAGTAACGGCATAGATTTTACATAATCTCCAAAATCTATAATAATCTCGCCAGCTTTAAATTCTTTAAGCTGTCCAGATTTGTGAATTTCGTTTAAAAGTTCGTCTTCAAAAATAAAATGATAGGCTTCTTTTAATTTTTCTAACATGGGGATGAAGAATTAAGCTTCTAAATTAAAAAAAGCAACCGACTTAACTTCGATTTTCGAAAAATATAAGCTATTCTTTTGCTAAAAGTCTGTGATAAGCCTGTTTAAGTAACTGTAGGTTTTTTTGTTTCTTAGGAAATAAGATATCTTGGCCATACCTGGTAAAGTAGGTATGAGATTCTAGAAAACATATATTATTCTCTAACCATTCTTTATCGGTATAATTTTTATTAAGACACTTAAACCACTCTGACCTTAGTAATTTATTTTTTGTCCTGAAACCATTAGTCCCTAAATGCGCCAAGTCTGCATCACAAACAATTTCTTCAAGCTTAGTTTTTGGTGCTTGCGGCATTTGCGTTGCCTCAATACAGGAACATACTTTTTCTATATCATCCTGAGGGTAACCAATATTCGATAAAAACCTAAAGGCATTTTCTGCACTAACTTTTTCATGTCCTTTATAGGTATTGCTATTTCCGGTATCGTGAAAAAGAGAGGCTAAAACAACTATTTCCTTTTCATGCGGAGTTAGGTTCTCGTAATCTGCAATTCGCTGTACGTACTGATATACCTCAAAGGTATGCTGTATATTATGATATGGTAATTTACCACACCTACTATTATTTAGTAAACTATGGCAATGATCCATCGCCAATCTGATTACAGACGTATGTTCTTGATATCTATAATTTAGCATTTCTAGCAACATCATCGCACTTTTTGGGACTTATTAATAACAAGTATTCTGCTTAATAACAAGTATTCTGCCAGGATATTGTAGCAAAGACCTTAAAAGTCAATTTCGAGGCTTAAATTAAATAAAATTGCCAAAAAACAAAACACAAATAAAAAATTTGAGGAATACTTTAAGATAAATTCATAAAAAAAGCCTGATAAAATAATCAGGCTTTTCGTTTTTAGATTATAGCTACTGTCTTATTGAGGAAACCCAAGCTTCCTTAACACCCCATTCTTTATTCGGGGTATCTGATGTTTTGATCACCAGCTCCCCCCCTTCTAAAATTTCCTGCTGTGTTAGCCAGTTTCGGTTTAAAGGTTTTCCATTTAATGTCGCACTTTCCACGTAATAATGATCTTTATTATAGTTAGTCACACTTATTTTAAACGCTTTACCTTTAGGATAATTTATACTTATTTCTTTGAATATAGGTGCGGTTAGGTAATAAACAGGATCTCCTATATTGGCAGGGGAAAGCCCTAAACTTCGCATAACAAACCAGGAAGACATGGTGCCTGCATCATCATCCATTGTTCTTAGGTAGGCTTTAGGTTTATTCTGATAAATTCGGCCTACATAAGGATCAATACCTTTACTATTATCATTAAAATAAGCCTGTACCATAGTATCCAGCAATATTTTACGATACAATTCCTGAGACTTCCATGGCTCTTTAGTAGCATTATACATTCCAGGAACCTGCAAATCTGGTTGATTTGCATGATTGTAATTATGATTTCTGAAAAAAGTATCCAATTCTTCCAAAAACTGGTCTTCCCCACCGGCCAACTGTTTAAGTCCGTTCAAATCAAAAGGAACAAACCAGCGGTACTGCCAGATAGTTCCCTGATATAAGCCTCTTGCCTGCATGCGATCTACATCATTACGTGTGATATCTTTAAAATCTTTGTTCCAGTATTCCTTATAATCTAGTGATTTTGTTATGTATTTATTGTACAATGTAGTATCGCCATCAATCTTCATTAACTGCGCCATGGCCCAATTATCATAAGAGGATTCTAAAGCCTTATCTGGTGCTCCATAATCCAAACTTTCAGCATCTTTAATCAGGGAATCTTTAATTCTTTTAATATCTACTTCATACCCCTTATTATAGGCATCCAGTAAAACCACCATGGCATGCTCTGTCCTAACGGTTGGTGCAGGCTCGTAATCTGTTGCCCAATTCTTCTTTCCGAAGGCATATAAATTCTCTATGGACTTTACTATATCTCTATAACGATCAGGATAAGCCATAGAAAGCATGGGTAATTGCTCACGGTAATTATCCCAAATGGCCCAACCACTATAAATAGTACCTTCGGTTTTTTGCAAAGTACCATCGATCGCAGGATATGTTCCATCTTCCTCAGAAACGATATAAGGAGATTGCAATCCGCGATATAATAATGAATAAAAAAGATCTTCCCGATCTTCTTCACCTTCAACACTAATTCGGCTTAAAGCTTTTTCCCATGCTGCGCTGGCTTCTTTTTTTAGGTTTTCATAAGAGATATTTTCAATTTTCTGAGAAGCATATTCTTTAGAAACCGAAGAAAAGCCTATTAACACCTGTACTTCTTTAGAATTATCTTCTGCTTTTGCCATTATCTCGTGATCTGAAATTTGAGCTATCTCAGCCATATTTTTTAGCTGAATTTCATAATAAAAACGATAGGTACCAGCGTGACAGGTTGTTTTGGTAGCTATAACCCCGCTTATTTTATTATCCTTAATTTCGTGTTCTTCTGAAACAAATCTATTGGAAAGCGCAAATGAGAGATCAATAAACAATCCACCTTTTTCACCATTAAAGTTATACTGATGGATCCCAAAATTGTGTGTTACACTCATCGCAGCATCGATCCCATTTTCAAAACTTACTTCATAAAACCCAGGTTTTGCATGCTCTGTTACTTTGCGTAATTCGGTTTCCTTATTATCGTTTAAAATGGGTTTAATAAGGATATTACCGCCACTACCAGTACACCCCACACCTTCTAAATGTGTATGGGTAAAACCATCAAACTCTTTAGCGTAATGCTCGTAACCGGTATGGTTATGCGGATTGGTATGTGGACCGATGCTCATCATGTTAAAAGGGGTTGATGCTGATGGGGACATTTGGCCATGATCACCAGAAGATCCTAAAAAAACATTCACCTTATCCGTAATATTGGCCGATTTCGATGTTTTTTCTTGAGATTTAGGCTGGCAGGCCACACATAGTGCTACAGCAATTGCAGCAATCATTCTTTTCATAATTAGGGTCATTTAAATTTTTCGAAATTGGGGATAAAATTAAAGGAAACCTCGCAAAGCAAGGTTTCCTAAAAATTAACTATTATCAAAACTATACAAATATGTACCTAGGGCATAGGGAAAACATCAGTTTTTTGTGCGAGTTTATCCCATTCTGTTTTTAATTCTTCCAACTTATCAGGATGAGTTTCGGCAAGATCATTAAGCTCTGTACGATCTTCCGCTAGATTATATAGTTCCCAGTCAGCATTCCCATCAAGTTTTACGGCTTTCCAATCCCCTTTTCTAAGCGCTCTGGATCCAAAATGTTCCCAAAAAAGAACATCATTCACATCCTCCTCAGAAGCACCTGTAATTACGGGGAGCATTGATTTTCCTTCAGTAGGCGTAATATTTCTTCCCTTATATTTTTCAGGATAATCCACCCTGGCAAGATCTAAAATCGTAGGCATCATATCGATAATATGAGCAGTTTGAGATTTTACAGTACCTCTCTCTTTAATTCCTTTGGGCCAGTGCACAATAAACGGAGAAGTTATTCCGCCTTCATACACTCTGGCTTTCCAATATCTAAAAGGTGTGTTTGCCGTATTTGCCCATTGTGGACCAATACCCGCATGTACCACCTGCGATCCTGGTAGAGCTTCTTCACTTTTATCTACCGGAAATGCTACTGCTCTACCATCCCTGGTTTGACCGGCACGATCAAAACCGGGACCGTACTGCGAAGGTCGCTCTGAACTTGCTCCGTTATCAGACATAAAGAAGATCACCGTATTTTCCAGCTCGCCTGTTTCTTCTAATTTATCAATAAGTTTACCAATGTTTTGATCCATACGATCTACCATTGCGGCATGTACCGCCATCGCCTGGCTGTCCCATTTTTCGTTTGGATTTTCTTCCCAGTTAAGATCCTTAAACATGAATTCTGATAATTTGGCGATATCTCCCTGTAAGATACCTTTCTCTACCAGTCTTTTATATCGATCTTCACGGGTTTGACGCCAACCTTTAGTGAAGGTATCTTTATATTTGGCTATTTCTTCTTCTGGGGCCATAAGCGGCCAGTGTGGTGCACAATGAGCAACATACAGAAAGAATGGATCCTTTTTCTGTACAAAATCCTCTATATACGCAACAGCTGTATCGCCAATGGCATCTGTATAATAAAAATCTTCTGGAACATCTTTAACCTGCGCTGTTCCGTTCACTAAACTAAACGGATCGAAATAATCTACCACCCCCCAAATATTTCCATAGTATTTATCAAAACCTCTTGAGGTAGGATAACTAAGTGTATCTGAAAACGCCCCATGTTCTTCCTGATGACTAAGCCATTTTAACTGCGCTTCGTTATTTAAGGCATTGGTTTCGGAAACATGCCATTTTCCCGCCATAGCGGTTTGATAACCGGCTTGTTTTAAAGCTTCAGCAATCGTAACGGTATTAGAATCTAAGGTGCCACGATAACCGGGTTTCCCCATATCCATTGTCATTCTACCGATCCCGGCCTGGTGTGGATATTGTCCCGTTAACAAAGCCGCCCTACTTGGGCAACAGCGTGATGTATTATAAAAAGAGTTAAAACGAAGTCCGTTTTCTGCTAAACGATCTAAACTTGGCGTATTAATCTCACCACCATAACTACCAAGATCTGAAAAGCCAAGATCGTCAGCCATAATCACCACAATGTTCGGACGTTCATCTTCCTGATTTTCAACATTTTCAGTTGAATTTTTACAGCTGAAGTTTAAAGCTAACGCACTACAGAGCCCTAACGACATAAATCGATTTAGCTTTTTGGATGTAAAAAAATTTAAATAATACATATTTAGATAACTAATTTTCGGATTGGGTTAAAAATAGAAAAAAATCTTAATTATAAAAAAAGAAATATATTGAAAACGAGAACAATATCCATAAGAGAATGCCTGAGTGTTTTATAAATCAAGAACCACGGGTCCGCCCATCAAATATGTACAGGATTAACCTTTTAGAATTTCAAAGCAAGACTTGGGATATTATACCTTTTTGGCGGTGCCAATAAAAAAAGCCTCTCCGTTAAGAAAGGCTTTTAAATTGCATTAGGTTAGGTGTAATGCAGTTTTATCGAAATAACGAAAATCTCTTTTAAAAGATTCGTCCTAATTATAACGTTTAGCCATATACTTTATTTTCTAAAATTGTATTTTTTATCCGTGAATCGGGATTAAATGTTATGGTCCAGTTTTGATAGCTATCAGGGTTGGGATGTCCGGAAATGAAAATTTTTGTTTAGTAAACTACCTCGGGGCATTCGATAAATACAAGATTTCAATTCCGAGGCAAGCCTCGGGGTATTAAACCCTTTGGCGGTGCCAATAAAGGCTTTATGCTACGAAGTCGCTTCTAAAATTTTAAGATCGCTCTTCTATTAATTTTTTACGATGTTTAATACCCCAGGAACTTAAAGCTTCTAAAATATCAGATAAAGAATTACTATAATCGGTAAGTTCGTATTCTATAATTACAGGAGTATCGGTATAGACTTTGCGTTCTACAAAACCATTAAGTTCCAGGTCTTTTAATTCCCTGGATAACATTCTTGCCGAAATATCCAAAGCGCGTTGCAGCTCGTTGAAACGTTTATTTCCTTCTTTAAGGGCGATGATTATTTTAAGCTTCCACTTTCCACCTATGGCGTACAGCGCATCATCGATAGCCCCTAATTTACTTTCACAAGCTTTTTTTTCTAATAATTCTTTCATCCTTGTAAGACTAACAAATTGTATATCACTTACATTTAGTTTATTACTAACTTTTGTATACCAAATATACATATTTTTAAAAAAGAAATTAAAAAACAGCGTAAGTAAAAGGTTTTAAATAAGACTAAAACTTAAAATTACGCTACTTGGATACATCGCTCTTGTTACGATTATCTGTTATAATGATCTAATAAAAATTGCTATGAATAGAACAACTACCAGACAGCTTCCCTTCCTTATCAATCAAAATATATATGAATCCAAAGTAGTTGAAGGCACCATTATTATACCCGATATTAGTGGTTTTAGTCGATTTGTAGAGACTACAGATGTCGCTACCGGCAAACTGGTTATATCTAAATTACTCAATGCCATTATAAAGAGTAATGTATTAGACCTTCAGATTTCAGAAATTGAAGGTGACGCGGTATTGTTTTTCAAATATGGAAAAAGAATATCGGCAAAAGATATTCTTCACCAGTTTTGTTTAATGAAAGAGGTTTTTAACCAGGAAGTGAATTTTTTAGAAGAAGAATTTGAGCTAAATATTGATCTTTCCTTAAAACTAATAGCGCATTATGGCGCCCTGGCGCAATATAATATTGGTAAATTCGAAAAGCTTTATGGACAAACAGTCATTGAAGCACATCATTTACTAAAAAATTCGGTTGCAAGTAATACTTATGTATTGCTCACCGATGCTTTATTGGATGCTGAAGTAAATTCTGAATTAAAGAATCTCAACAAATTTGTTGAAAATACCATTTGTGAAGTTTACGATGGCATTAAAAAAATATGCTATACATTTTTTGATTTTGAAAATGATCTCTGTAAAAAATGCCTTGCTTAAGAAAGCATTTTAAGTTTTAAAGTTATTTATACATAAAAACCCTCTTTAGCCAAAACTTTAGAGGGTTTTCTATTACAACTTGGAAGATGTTAAAAGCTTATATTTCCTAGGTTTATTTTTTGTATTTCACTTTATCAAAACCGAAATCTTTAAGGTTATCGTGACTAATTTTAATAGCTTCAAGCGGTTTCAGGTCAAAAGTCATATCCTGCTCAACGATATAATATTTCATTCCGGATGCTTTTCTTTCTTTCAGGATTCTATCAAAATCTATAGTTCCCTCTCCTACCGGAGCAAATTTGCCTTCTTCATCCATATCCTTTACATGCCATAATTTAAAGCGCCCAGGATACTTTTTAAAATATGTCACAGGATCTGCACCTGCTTTGGTTACCCAAAACAAATCCATTTGAAAATTCACCAATTCGGGATCTGTATTTTCCAGGAAGTATTCTATAGGTACAATCCCGTTCTCATTTTCCTTAAACTCAAAATCATGATTATGATACAAAAGCGCTAATCCAGCTTTTTTACATTTCTCACCTATGGTATTAAAAGTTTCTACTAAAAAATCCAGATCATCATCCATTCCCATAGTTTGGGTTTCAGGATCAAAAGTAAATCTACCCATGGGTGGCACTGGGATCACAAAATATTTGAAGCCGGCCTTTTTTACATCTTTAATCATTTGATCCACATTTTCCATAGTCACCCCACCCTGATGACTACTTAATGGTTTTGTATGGTATTTAGAAAGTAATTTTTTAAATTCTTTAGGAGTCATTCCATAGAACTTCCCATCACTATATCCGGCAGCTTCGATATATAAATAACCAATTTCAGAAACCTCATCTATCGTTTCTTCTGGTGCTCTAGCCATTTCATCTCTTACCGTGTACAAAGTCGCTCCACCAAACTGGCGCTGTCCAAACATTGAAAATGAAGTGAGTACTATAAAAAACACTCCTGCCTTACATAAATTCTTTAAACCTGTCATTACTTGTCTAAATTAATACCAGAGACTATTTAACAGTATCTAAAGAATAGCTAAATAATACTCCGTCATTCTTAATATTTTGATTCAATTTTTGCTAAATATACAATAATTAATGTTTCAATGAGAAACAATAATCAATAAAATTTGAGGGGTAATGGCATTATTTCCTTAAAAATTTCATCAGCCCTAAAATTTAAATTACTTTTATATCGCTTTGGGGGTATTCTGAAAAGAATTGAGAGAGTCCCTTTGAACCTGATGCGGTTTAGACCGTCGTAGGGAAAAGTTTTGTGGGTGCATACTCCTATACTTTTTATTTGAATATTTTTCCAAAGCCAAAAAACTAAATTAATATGGAAAATATTCTGTGGCCACATATTCAGCGCTTAAAAACATCAATCCCTTTAATTCACAATATCACCAATTATGTGGTGATGAATAATACCGCTAATGCCTTATTGGCAGCAGGTGCTTCTCCTATAATGGCCCATGCCCAGTCTGAAATTGAAGATATGGTAAACATTTGTCAGGCTCTTGTGGTTAATATCGGAACTTTAGATGAATACTGGAGTACAAGTATGATCAATGCTGCTAAAAAAGCTAATGAACTGAGCAAACCCTGGGTTTTAGATCCTGTTGGTGCAGGAGCAACATCCTATCGCAATGAAATCATAGCTAAATTGCTGGAATTGAAACCTACAATTATCAGAGCCAATGCTTCTGAAATTATGGCTTTAGCCAAAGCTACTAATATCGCTACCAAAGGTGTAGATAGTACTGCCGAAAGTGATGAAGCTATAGAAGCAGCTACTTCTTTACAGAAAGAGTTTGGTGCTGTAATTTGTATTTCGGGTGAAACCGACATTATTATTGGTAAGGACCAAAAGCTTTCCCTTAAAAATGGTAATGCTCTTATGGCTAAAGTTACCGGTATGGGTTGCTCGGCTTCGGCGCTTACCGCTGCTTTTGCCGCAATACTAGAAAATAAATTTGAAGCCACTGTGGCGGCTATGGCCTTAATAGGCGTTTGTGGTGAAATTGCTGCTAAAAGTTCCTCAGGACCGGGAAGTCTGCAACTAACTTTACTCGATAAATTATATAATATTACCGAAGAGGAATTTCGTTCTCATCTTAAAATAGGCGAATAATGCATCCAGATTTTCCCTATCAATTATATCTGGTTATTGCAGAAGAAAGCTGTGTTCATTATCCGCTGCTTCAGGTTGCTAAAATGGCTATTGAGGGCGGCGTAGACATTATACAACTACGCGAGAAAAATTTAAGTACTTCGGTATTTATAAAAAAAGCCGAAGCGCTTAAACAACTAACGGATCAATATAAAATTCCGCTGATCATCAATGATAATCTTGAGGTGGCAAAAGCGGTAGATGCTTTTGGAATACATGTAGGTAATAATGATATTCCTCCCACCCAAATTAAGCAGCAATGGGATAAGCATAAAGCAATTGGTTACTCTATAGAATATTTGGAACAACTTAAAAATGAGCAAACGGAAGTGGCCAATCACCTGGGAATTAGTCCAGTTTACAGCACCGCCACCAAAACCGATACGGTAACTGAATGGGGCATTGAAGGGATCAAAAAAATACGCACATTAACCACCAAACCGCTAATTGCCATTGGTCGTATGGATGCCGGTAACGCCGGTGAAATTATAAAAGCAGGTGCCGACTGTATTGCGGTAGTTTCAGCGATTTGCGCTTCAAAATACCCTGAAAAAACGGCTAAAAATATTAAAACTCAAATTTATAAACATCGGAATGAAAACATATAAGTATGCTTCAGCTTTAACCATCGCAGGTTTTGATGGTAGTGGCGGTGCCGGAATACAGGCCGATATTAAAACTTTTTCGGCTTTGGGCTGTTATGCCACTTCTGTTTTAACAGCACTTCCCGTCCAGAATACGACCGGAGTAAAAAATATTTTCCCCATTCCCTACCAGGCGGTGTCTGAACAAATTGACAGTATTTTTGAAGATATATTCCCTAATGCCGTAAAAATAGGAATGGTACATACGCCAGAACTAGTTGAAAGCATTGTTTCGGCACTACAAAAATATCCAAAAACACCTTTGGTTTTTGATCCGGTAATGGTTGCGACAAGCGGGCATAAATTAATTGAAGACCAAACGATTGAAACAATTATTGAAAAGTTATTTCCATTAGCCGATGTAATCACTCCCAACATGGATGAAGCTGCGGTGTTAGCTAAAATGAAAGTCGAAAATTTGGCTGATATGAAAAAAGCAGGTGAGAAAATAATGAATCTTGGCTGCAAATCTGTTTTGATGAAAGGAGGACATCTAAGGAGCGATAAAATAACCTCGCTTTACTTTACGCCAGATGGGAAAGTTTACGATTATGAGTTCGAGAAGTTCAACACCAATAACACTCATGGTTCTGGATGCACCTTATCCTCTGCAATTGCTGCTTATCTAGCCACAGGTAAAAACCTAATTGAAGCGGTAAAACTGGGACAGGAATTTGCACATAGTGCTATCTATCACGGAAAAAATGTAAAAACCGGAAAAGGAAATGGCCCTTTAAATCACTTTTTTAACCCACTAAAATTAATAAAAAATGAGTTGGAGTAAAGAAACCTGGCAAACTATACGGCCAATTTATAATCGAATTATTGAAATGCCTTTTATAACCGAATTAATGGACGGTGATTTGCCATTAGAAAAATTTCAGTTTTATATGAGTCAGGATTCGGCTTATCTGGAAAATTTTGGGAGAGCATTAGCTCTAATTGCGGCACGCGCTTACGATACTGAAAATACACTGGCTTTTCTTCAATTTGCAGAAAATGCTATTATTGTTGAAAATGTCTTACACGAATCTTATTTTAAAGAATTTGGTGTTTCAGAAAAGGCCATTATTCAACCGGCATGTCACCATTATATTCATTTTTTAAAAAGTATGGCTGCACTAGAGAATCTCGAAGTTGCTATGGCTGCGGTTCTTCCTTGTTTTTGGATTTATAAAGAAGTTGGTGACTATATTTACAGAAACCAAAAATCTGGAAATAATCCTTATCAGGCCTGGATTGATACTTATGCCGGGGAAGAATTTGGCGAAGCGGTACAAAAAGCAATTTCGATTTGTGATGATCATGCCATCAACACCACTCCACAAATACGCACGAAAATGACCGAAGCTTTTGTAAGTGCTTCCCATTTGGAATATCAATTTTGGGATGCAGGTTATAGCTTAAGAAGCTGGTAATTAATCTAGTTCTTTTAACAGCAAAACAGGGACACTGGGATCAAATTCAATTCCATCACCTTTAGACTGCAAAAAAAGTTTGGAGAAAAATCCCTGTTTTCTTTTGTATAACGCCAGCATCGTACTTTGCCTGCTTTCTATAAATAAATGAATACCAGTTGAAGCCGTGGTTTTAGTAAGCCGGTGAAACGTATTTTTTATTGCTGAAAAATGCTCCTCAAGATTTTCCTTTAAACGCTCCTGCTCTTCGCTTAATCCTTTACCATCACTATCGATATACAGCACTCTGATGGGAGAAGCCGAATTTGAAGCCAGATCTTTTAAAGGATCCAGTTCTTTTTCCTGAAAAGGAAATCTTAGGGTCGAAGGAAATACAATTTCGTTGACTGATTGATCGGTAAGCTCAAAATCCTCAGGAATAAACAACATGGCGCAATTTTGTAAAACATCAGCCAGTTTAGATAATTTCGACTTGTAAGAACTATGAATATTTACATTTGCTCCTTCAGTCCCTAATAGGATAAGATCGATAGATCTGGTATTTACAATTTCCTGTACCACCTCTTCAAGGTCACCTTCTAAAGATAAAGTTTCAAATTCGTGATTTTGATTCTCTTTTCTAAAACTTAAACCCTGCATTATTCGATCCAGGCCTTCTTTGGAGGTTTTTTTAGCATCGATATCCTCCTCTGGTTTGATCCCTGGAATGCGATCACTAATGCCACGGCCATCGTCGTAAACATTCAACAAAATAAAATTACATGAAATGCTTTTATATAATTTTAAACCAAACACTAAAGCATTCCATGCATGTTTTGAAAAATTGGTAGGCACCAAAATTTGCTTTTCCATAGCTTCTCAATTTTACGACCAATTTACAAAGAAGAATTTCAAATAAATAACCGATAAAAGATTTTAAAGAATTTTAGTTATTCCGAAGCTTCGGTTAAATTCTTATTGTTTAAAACGTCTTTAGGTAAAACGCCGTATCGACGTTTAAATATTTTCGAGAAATAACTTCGGCTGGATAAGCCCAGTTCATACACTACTTCCCCAACTCCTTTCTCCCCGCTTAGGAGCATATTCATGGCATGGGTTAAACGTACATCCCTAATATAAGCATTCACCGTTTTACCATATACTTCCTGAAAGCCATCCTGTAGTTTATTCACATTTATACCGCTCACTTTGGCTAGTTCCTGTACGGTACCGGTATTAGCTATGTTTTGATTAATATGAGTAACCGCTCTTTCTATTGCCCTTAAATCACGTTTTTTTAATTTGGGCTCATGCATTTCTGGGCCTTCCCTAAACTGCAGCAACATGTGTGACAACACCTCTAAAGATTTACCTCCCAGGTAATTAATTCGGGGAAAACCTTCTACACCGCAATCTTCAATTTCGCGAATGGTATCCATCGTTCTTAGCCCATAACTACCTGTTTGAAAGATCTCGTTCTCTGCATCGATATCTGCGAAAAGTCTAAAATAATTTTCTTCAATCTCATGAAGTTCAAATGAAAGATAGCTTTGAAATTTTCTACGGTTAACTTCTAAATAGCAAATTCTTACTTTCTCCCCGGCATTAAACTGAAAACACTGGGTTCCATTTGCTGTTGTTGCCGCAATGAGGTGTTGATGGTTTTTAAGCTCACAACTTTTCTCATCTTTAAAATATGCGTTTAGCGTTCCTTCTACACAATAGATAAAACGTATAGGATTTACACTGGGATGATAAATCCTTAGACAGGTATCGTCGTGAAATGTAAAATTAAATGTGTATAAGCCAATACCATTGGGAAAATTTACACAAGCTACTTTACCACTTCCTATATCTGAAGGAATATTTACCGTAAACTCTCCTAATTTACTCTTAAATCCTATTCCCAGCTTCTCTGCAAACTGCGGCACAAAATCGTCGACATCATTCAACCTTAAATGATACGTATTCATTGTTATTATGGGTTTTTAAAAACGCACTAAAAAACATCATTTTTTTCTAGATGCTCTAAAATATTTCTTTTTAGGCTCCGAATAAACTGTTAATTCTTTATTAAAAAAATCAATAGTTACCAATCTCTTACGAATAAAGCACATTCTCACTTTTTATTTTTTACAACTTGTACAGAGAATGTTCCATTAAATTTAATTAAATTAAAGAAATAAATTTGACCTAAGTATCGAGATTTAGAACTATCTGCCAAGTAGTACTTATACATAACTGGCCAATATGGCTGATTTGTTAAGCGTGCCTAATCCTCGGGATATCAAAAAATAAAGTTTACCAACCATAAACTAAGCGATATCACTATAACATTACAATAAATCTGGCAGCAACTAATAATTATTAAAACCTACCAATTATGAAAATCGCTATTATTGCCGATCATCGCCATGCACTAAAAAAACCGTATGCAGGTGGTCTTGCCATGGTAACCCATAAAATCGTACAGAAATTATCTGAACAGGGGATTCAGGTAGATGTTTATGCCAAGTCTGGATCTGAATGTGATAACCTACATAATTTAGACGAACACTTTTCAGAAGGCAATCCATTCTCCTGTATCTATTCTGAAAATTATAATCCTACAGCAATAAAGAACTCAATTATTTATGCTGAAATTTTTCAGGATCTGGAACGTAACGAATACGATATCGTTCATAACCACTCAGTACATTATCTGCCCATAATATTAGGAAATCGGCTAAAAACACGATTTATAACCACCTTACATACCATGGCATTTCCTGAAATAAAATTTGCTTTAGATTATATCAAAAAACAATCCAATCAGGAATTTATAGTGGTAAGTGAATCCTTAAGAGATCAATATTCCCGGTTTTTAAACTTTCCTAAAGTAATTCGTAACGCGATAGACTTGAACGACTGGCAACCCAATTTTGAAACCAATAACGAGTATTGCATGTGGTACGGTTCTATGTGCAAAGAAAAAGCTCCTCATCTGGCAATAGAAGTTGCCATCAAAGCCAATAAACCTATTATCCTTGCGGGCCGTGGTAAGAATAACGAATATTTTGAAAGGTTTGTGGCACCCCTGCTAAAAAATCCGCTGGTTTCTTACGTAGGTGAGCAAGACCGTTCTCAAATAAACCGATTGTTACGTAATGCGTCTGCTTTATTGTTTACCAGTGTTTGGGACGAACCTTCGGCATTGGCAATTTCTGAAAGCCTGGCTTCAGGAACGCCCGTTTTGAGCTGGGATAAAGGTGTAGCTTCAGAAATTTTAACCGAAAAGGTGGGGCAGATTTGTGATCCCATAGATACCAATGCGATGGCCGATGCCCTAAAAAATATAGATAAATTTGATCGCAAAACCTGTAGAAAATATGCTGAAGAACAATGTAATATCAACAATATGATTGCTGAATATATTGAGTTTTATGAAAGTCTTATCGAAGAAAATACAGAGGTTTACTAATCCATCACAAATTAACTTTCAGGTAATAGAATGTTCGGCTTTTGGTTGTATACTCGCATCAAAATTGAATTAAAATGAAGCGAATTTCGCTACTATTGATTTTAATGTGCAACCTGATGATCGCACAAAACAATACGCATACAATAGCTTTTGTAGCAGATATTCATTTACTGGATATCTATGCCGATTATGAAAATTTTGAGGGGCTACCGGTGCCCGGGCAATCTCAAAAAGCTAAAATAAGGACCATGCAGGCCCAATTACATTCTACACGCTTATTTAATGAAAATTACTTTGTACTAAAGGCTGTGCTCGATGATATTGCGCAACGCGGAATTAAACTGGTGGCATTTCCTGGTGATTATACCGACGACGGCCAACCGCTAAATATAGAAGGCCTTGCAAAAATTCTAAAAAAATACGAACAGCAATACGGGATTTCATTTTTTATCACCACCGGCAATCATGACCCCGTTGCCCCCTATAACACTTCAGGCGGTAAACCTGATTTTTTAGGCAAAAATGGGAAAGAACAAGCCATTTTCAGTAATGTTTTATCATTACCGCTAGAAGAGCGAAATGATGTGCTTGTAGAGCCTAAACTAGAAAAAGCAGGCTATAAGTTTATACTGCATAGTTTAAGTGAATTTGGGTTCTTCCCAAAACAAAAATACAGCTACTGGGAAACACCATTTTCATCGTATAGTTACCAGGATTATTCTTTCAGAAAAGCCGAAAAAGAAGCTACACTGGCAAATAGAACCTATGCTATAAATGACAGCCTAGAAATACCCGATGCCTCGTATTTAGTAGAACCCGTAAAAGGTTTGTGGCTTTTGGCTATTGATGGAAACTCATATTTACCCCGTAAAAACGGGGGGTTTAGCAGTGCAAGCATTGGCTATAATCAAACGGTCGATCATAAAAAGCATCTGTTTAGTTGGATAAAAAAAGCGGCTCAAAATGCCCAAAAATTAAATAAAAAACTGATTGCTTTTAGTCATTATCCTGCTGTAGATTTTAATGATGATGCCTCTCCACAGCTTAAAATTTTCCTTGGAGAGAAGAAATGGCAATTAGAACGGGTTCCTGAAGAACGTATCGCAAAAATCCTAATCGAGGCCGGAATAAAATTGCATTTTGCTGGACACATGCATATTAATGATACCGGAAAACGAGATTACAAAAACGGCCATTTTCTGGTAAATATCCAAACGCCTTCTTTGGCCGCCTATATTCCCGGTTATAAAATCCTGAAGTTAGACAAAAACACCGCAGAAGTAGAAACCGTTGCTATCAAAGAAGTTCCCAGGTTTGACGAATTGTTTCCTCTTTATAAAACAGAACATGATTATCTAAAAAAATCGAATCTTAAAACCTGGAATATCGATATTCTGAACAGTAAAAATTATCATGATTTTACTCAATATCATCTTGAAAACCTAGTAGACTTAAGATTCCTGCCAAATGATTGGGATCCAGAATTCGAAGCATATGTATCGGGCCTCACTGCTAGTGATTTATATAAAATTGTTGCCGAAAACCCTCAAACTGAAACTGAATTTTCAGAATGGAAAGGTCGGGATATGATTTTAGATTTTTATAAAATTAGAAATGCTGATAAACTAGCTTTTCAGGATATTCCCTCACAACGGTTATCGGATTATAAAAAGATTATCGAAGCTAAAAAACAACATCAATTATCAAAACCCCAAAACAAAAATGCCCAAAAACTGAGTCAGTTTTTAGGCATTTTCGATAAGTTTTTAAATGGTCTCCCCGCAAATCATTTCAGAATTGATCTTGAAACAGGAGAAGTCTTTTCAATAAACAATAAACAGTAAACAATTATCAATAGACAGTGGCCAGTCGCAGTGGGCGAGAGCAAGAATCAATAAACAATTATCAATTTACATAAAGTGTTACTTCGAGTGGCAAATTTTGGAGTGGAACGGAGAAATTTGTTGTATCGAGAAGTCTTTTTCAATTCTAATTAGCAATCTGAAATTCAATAGTTCTCGATACAATTTTAATTCCGCTAACGCTACGTCAAAATCACTCAAATTGAAGATTCATCATAAGTTCAAAAGAGATCTCTCCGCAAGGTCGAGATGACATACCTTTAAACATTCAAAATTCAGCATTCAACATTTATCATAATTTCGCATGTTTAAATTCTAATATCTAAAAGCGAAGCAGTCTCAAGTCTGACTTCTAACTTCTAACAGCGAAGCGACCTAAACTCTACTCTAATGCTTTCAAAATTCTATGAAAAACCGCTGTATTTTCGTAAACGCCATTAAACAATTCAGATCCTGGGCCATAGGAAAATAATGGAATCATAGCACCGGTATGATCATGGGTTAAAAATCCGCCTTCTATTTTTCCTTTTTCAAGATCGCCCTGCATAATTCCAAATCCAGAGGTTTCATGATCTGCCGTAATTACCACCAGGGTATTTTTATTCTTATCGGCGACTTTTAGCACTTCAGCAATGGTTTTATCGAAGTCCAGCATCTCCTCTATGATTCCGCTCGCATTATTGGTATGCCCATTTTTATCAATTTTGGCTGCTTCGATCATCAAAAAATATGGTTTATCCTGACGTTCTAAATTCTGAAGTGCTTTCTTCACATACTTTGGAAATTGATCGCCACGAACCGATGCATCAGCTAGCGTATTCTCAGAAAGAAAAACGGCAGTTCGATTTTCCAGATCATTAAAGTCTGAAAAATCTTCTTGAATAAAATTATCCTTGATTTTTTCAAAATCTCTAGCTCCGGCTGCCATAAAAAAGTCGATTTTGCTTTTATTTAAATCTTCTAAAATGCTCTCGCTATCATCACGCTCCACTACATGTGCAAAAAACGAAGAAGGTGTAGCTCCGGTTACAAAATCTGTGGTTATAATTCCGTTTAAAAAACCTTTTTTAGCAAGAATCTCGGTTAGATTTGATAAATCTTTCCCATCTTTATCGGTCCCTATAGCTCGGTTATTTGTCTTCTTTCCCGTTGCCATCGCCGTCCCTCCGGCAGCAGAATCGGTTACCAGATCGTCGAAACTAGAGGTTTTTACCAAACCAATATTTTTTAATTGCGTAAGCGTTAATTCGCCTCGATTTGCGAATACTGCGGAAGAAATCTGACTCAAACCATTACCATCACCAATCATTAAAATAATATTTTTTGGACTGGTATTTTTATCATAGTTAAATTTTGGCTGGTATACTGAAATTGGCGTTTTCAACTCAAATTTTCGGGTTTCTAAAGTTTCCAAATACTTTGAAGCTTCAGCCGGTTTATCGATATTGATAAAATCTACACCCATTTCTGCAAATCGGCTCCAGGCTGTCTTGGTATCTGGAGCTCCCCAAAAACGAAAAAGCTTGCCGGCATCATGAGCCTTTTTAATTGCTGTTTCCACTTTTTTAAGTTCTGGTGCTGTGATCCTTCCCAATCCATTCCAAACCGAATAATCTCTAAAATTCTGACTAATCAATGTAACCTTAGTTAAATCGGCTTTCTCTAAATCCGACAAGTCCTGATGATCAAATTCGATAAAATCGGGATAGTCTTTATATTCATTGGGCCTTGGCCTATTCCCAGAAATGACAAAAGAAATCTTATCACTTTGGGTTAATTCAGGATATGAATTTAAAACTTCTACCAGCTTTTTAAGACTCGTTTTCGATTCAGATTTTAAATCGATCAAGAACTGAAGGTTTCTAAGCTTCCCGGCTTTAGCCAAATCAGCTAATGGTTTTAGATAAAGATTTTCCAGTGTAAAATCAGCTTGAATTTCATCTTCAGAATGCGTAACATATAATTCATCATTTTTTAGAAAAATGTCGGCTTCTATTGAAGATGCACCATGAATATAGGCCTTCCAAAATGGGAAATCCTGAGCATAATCATTATGCGAATGAAATTTATAATTGCTTTGCGCCAATAGGTTTCCACAGAAAAAAATAGTGGTTAAAACAACCTGTATTGTTCTATAAAAATTAATTTTCATTGATAGCCTGCATTAATTTGTGATAAATTTCGTTGTTTTCGTAAATGCCTCTAAACAATTCTTCGCCCTGACCTTTTGCAAAAACAGGAACCAGCTCTGTACTATGCTGATCGGTATTAAAATATACCTGTACCTGCTGCGGAATTTCTTTCCCACTTTCGTCATAGGCTTTACCAATGCTAACACCTCCGGTTTCATGATCTGCAGTAACGACCAACAATGTGTTTGGGTGTTTTTTTACAAAATCGAGGACCACACCAATGGTTTTATCGAAATCCAGAACTTCCTGAATCATCATCTCATCATCTTTGGCGTGACCACCCCAATCGATATAAGAACCTTCAATCATCATAAAAAATGGTTTCTTATTGGCTTGGAAATAATCGAAGCCAGCTTGTGAAGCTTCTGCCAGAAAATCTCCACGACCTTCGGTTTTAGAGGGCAAACCTTCCTCTGCTAATAAATATGCATTACGACGTGCAGTGTCTGGTTTACTTAATTCTAAAGTATCTAATTTATAATTTTTCGCCTTTAAGCTATCGTAAAGATGTAGCCCATCTTCCCTATTTTGAAAATACTTTTTACCACCACCGGCAAAAAAATCAACCTCAGCTTCTACCAGTTGTTTTGCAATTTCTTCGTGCATATCGCGATCTTCTACATGCGCATAATAAGCAGCGGGAGTGGCATGGGTAATAGAGGTTAAACTAATTAGTCCTGTTTGATAGCCTTTTTCTTTTAATTGCTCTAAAATGGTTGGCAGCGCAATCGTATCTGAGGAAACTCCGATTCCTCTTTTATAGGTTTTCTCTCCGGTAGAAAAAGCCGTAGCCCCGGCGGCAGAATCTGTAATTAAATGACTGGTACTAGAAGTACGGCTAAGACCTATACTTTCAAATTGCTTAAAATTGGGCGTATGTTCACCAAAATAAAAAGCACTGGAAACTTGCGGAATTCCCATCCCGTCCCCAACCATAAAGATGATATTCAGCGGTTCTTTTTCGGTAACTTTAGTTGTATTATTTTGCTTTTCTTCGGAAGTTTTTCCGCAGCTCATTGTTACTGAAATTACAGATAATGCGATAATCTTTTTTATATTTTTCACACTGTTTTTATAAAAATAGCGGCAGAAGATCTTACATCTCCTACCGCTTAGAAATTAAACTACATTCAAATTAATATCCCGGATTCTGTACCAAGTAGCCTTCTACATTAGAAGCTCCATCGATCGCTTCCTGCGGAATTGGAAAAAGTCTGTGTTGTGGGTCACTATCTGACTTTGAAGTCCACGAATCTTCATACGTTCCAAATCTAATTTGATCCTGACGACGGTGCATTTCCCAATAGAATTCGAACCCTAATTCTCTATATAAAGTTTCAAGATCTATCGATGATAATGCAGCCGGAGTTTGATCTGGCCTTGCATCACGAGAAGTTCTTACCGTATTTACATCTTGTAGAGCACCAGCATTATTACCCATTCTTAATTTCGCTTCAGCTCTCATTAAATACACATCGGCCAAACGTAATAATATAAGGTCTACACTACTGTAGTTGTTACCATCGTCTGAAGTTTTACTAAACTGCCATTTAGCAAAACGATAACCACTTGCATAACCAGCACTACCATCCAGGCTTATATTTAAAGTATGATCGACGTAATAAGTAATATCCTCAGGATCAGATCCATTTTCACGAGCTTCAGCCAGAGGATAAATTCTATAACCCGAATTTCCATTAGCATCGGTTCCTGTCATAAAACTACCCGATCTGAAATTTTGCTTTCTAGGTGCCCACATCGTTCCACGAATAATTCCGCGGTCGATTTCAAAGTCAGATCCTGCTATAAAATAATGGTCTTTATCACTTAGCTTTCCTAAAGTATCGTTTTTATAAGGTGTTAATCCCGAAATATCTTCCAGCTCAGCCGGTACTTGCGCATTTTTTTTATAGAATCTTGCATCTGCATCTGCAGGATCCTCATTACCATAAGCATCAACCCAGGTTTGATAAAAATCTGAGGTCATTGCAGGACCATCGGTCCCATCCATACTTAAGTAAAAATCACCAGGTCTTGGAAAAAGCGAACCAGACATGGACCAATATGCCCAACGATTATGATCATTATTAAGAACACCGCGTAAATCCAAAGCAAAAATCAACTCTGAATTATCATGATTTTCATCATTAAAAAGATCAAAATATTCTGAGGATAATGAATACCCGCCATCATTAATAATATTATCGGTGTATTCTACCACTTTTTGCATATCAGCATCAGTAAAATTAGGCGTTCCATAAGGATCTCTATACACCGCGGCATTTAGATAAAGTTTCGCTAAAAATCCGTAAATCGCATCTTCAGTCATCCTACCGGGACCATGTTCATTATTGATATTCGCAAGTGCGGTTAAAAATTCAGATTCGATATAAGCCACTGCTTCTTCTCCCCTTAAAATTTCAGAGGTTTCAGAAGTTGTTTCTTTTTTAAAAGCCAGTCCCCAACTATCTAAAAATAACAAGTTTTCATAGGCCCTTAAAGCTCTCATTTCAGCTAAAGCTTGTACCGCCTCAGCGTCACCGGTTTCAGCAAGAGGAGTTATTACATCTATTGCAGCCACCGTTCTAAATAATGCAGTAGTTAAATAGCTCCAGGATTCGGTTACCAGACTATTGCTTGAAGACATTAGATGCCTGTGTGCTGTAGTATAGGTATCGTTATCTGCCCATTGTGTACCGCCTAAACCTGTTCTGGGAGGTAAAATTGCTTCGTCTGACGGGATTTCCTGTAAACCAAAATAACGGGTATGTCTAAAGGTTTGTGGAAGAATTCCGTAGGCTGCGGCCATCGAACCCGAAACTGGTTGTACGAGGTCTTCAGATCCTGTTAATGATTCGTCTAATATTTCTTCTTCTAAATCTGTACAATTTGTAAATGCCAATACGCTAAGTCCTGCAAATACAGTTAGAATTCTATGTTTCATTTTTTACTACTTTTAAAATTAAAAGGATACATTTAAACCAAAAACAACCGTTCTGGCTTTAGGATAGGTGTAATAATCGATACCATAAGATTTTGAATCACTACTACTTCCTGTATTTAATTCGGGATCAAATCCGCTATAATCGGTAATTACGAATAAGTTCTGCCCGGTTACCGATAATCTGAAGTTCTTTATCCAATCTCCCAGCCCAACTGCAGTTGGATCTAAATCGTAAGCCAAAGTAGCATTATTTAGACGTAAAAAGCTACCATCTTCAAGATACCTTGTAGACACCGTATTACTGTTTGTGGCGTCCTCATTAGGAAATTGGATCGCCTGATCTGTTGTATTAAGGGAGTTTGAAATTTGCGTCATATTAAACAAACTCATTCTGGTATGGTTATAAATTTTGTTACCGCTAACACCATTAAAATTTAAACCTAAATAGAAATTTTTATAATTAAATTTCGTGTAGAAAGCATAAAGAAAATCTGGAACGGCACTTCCTGAAGATACACGATCACTATCATCGATCTGACCGTCACCATTAATATCTTTAAACTGGTTTAAGCCGTCTGGGCCAATACCTTCAAACTGTCTTACAAAAAAGTTACCAATTGGTTGATTGTTCATATACCCATTAATGGTTGCGCCTGTTTGCCCCGAGCCTTGTGCAGTACCCGTAGTTACAATCGTAAATGGAGAATCGGTAATTTCGTTTTTGATATAAGAGAAATTCCCTCCTATATTATAAGAGAAATCTTTTGTTTGATCGCTCTGGTAATCTAAAGAAAATTCTAATCCTGAATTTTCAATTTTCATATTAGGAATATTTTGCCAGGTATATCCAACCTCATCGATAGGATCCTGCGTAGAGAAATAAAGCAAAACATCTGTGGTTTCCTTTAGGAAATAATCTACTGTTCCTGTTAATTTTTGATCAAAAAGTCCAAAATCGATCCCGATATTTGTTTGTGCAGTTTCTTCCCATTGTAGGTCTGGATTTGCGGTACGTGCGAAAACTAAACCATAAGGATAATCTTCTCTGGTCGTTTCGTTTCCATTTATGGGGTAAATATCATTGTCCTGGAAACTTTCGCCGTAACTCAAATTGGTTTGCTTAGAAGGAATTTCCTGGTTACCTGATTTTCCCCAACTTGCTCTTAGCTTTAAGTTGCTGAAAACTGAATCATCCATAAAATCTTCTTTGTAGATATTCCAACCTAAGGCGAAAGATGGAAATACGGCATACTCATTATTTTTACCAAATTTGGTAGAACCATCAGAACGTACTGTTGCCGTTACCAAATATTTATCGGCATACTCGTAATTTACCCTTCCAAAGAAAGACTGTAACTCATTTTGGACAGCATCTGAAGATTGAGTATTATCTTCTCCTCTTGCTTCTCCAAGTTGATATCTAGGCTCGATACCATTATCAGGAAAATTTGTAAAATAGAAGCTTTTATTATGAACGTAGAACTTCTGATAAGAATGTCCTGCTAAAAGACCTAAATCATGATCCCCAAAAGCTGTTTCATAATTTAAGGTATTTTCAACTAAGGTATTTCGATTAGTAGTAAACGAAGATCTTATAGAGCCCTCTGCATAATCCGGATCTGCAGAGTAAGGTATTAATTGTTCATCTCTATCTGTTTTGGAATAATCCACCCCTAAGTTTAATTTGTAAGTTAAGCCATCAATGATCTCTAGAGAAGGAGAAATATTCGCAATCATTCTATTATTGAAAGCATAATCCCCATATATATCTTCGATAATCAACGGATTGATTCCTGTACCGAAAATTGTGGGCTCCCCATCAGTATACGCAGGTGTTGTTGGGTTTAATGACAACATATTACTCACCATAGTCTGGATATCCGGGCGTTCATTTTCGGTTCTGGTAGCAGATAAGTTTACATCTACCTTTAAACGATCATTTAATCCTTTTTGGGTGACATTTACTCTACCCGAATAACGTTTTAAATTACTATTATTTAATATCCCTTCCTGATCTCTGGCACCTAAGGATGCGAAATAAGAAGTTTGAGAAGTTCCCCCGCTCATCGAAAAATTGACATCATTGGTAATGGCGGTTCTGGTAAGTTCATCCTGCCAATCGGTATCAGCACCATTATCACTTAAACTTCCTCCGATTTCCTGAACTACTCTTCTAAATTCATCTGCAGAAAATACATCTATTTTATTGGCAATAGAAGAAATAGCGGTAGAAGCAGATACATTCATTTGTGTTCTTCCTGCCTTTCCTTTTTTAGTGGTGATTACTACCACACCATTTGCCGCACGAGAACCATAAATTGCTGCAGCTGAAGCATCTTTCAATACGTTAATCGATTCAATATCTTCCGTATTAATAAAATTTAATGGATTTGTAGGCATTCCCGTAGAGGAATTATCCAGTACAAAACCATCAATAACATATAATGGAGAAGTACCGGAACGAAGTGTCCCTACACCTCTAATCACAATATCCTGACCTGAGCCTGGTTCACCACTGGCATTAGTGACATTTAATCCGGAAACCTTACCCTGTAATAAATTACCGGGGTTCGTATTGATACCTTTATTGAATTCTTCTTCACCTACAGAACTTACAGCGCCGGTTAAATCTGATTTTTTTTGAGTACCATATCCAACGACAAGAACCTCGTCTAAAGAAGCGCTATCTGTTTCTAACTGGATATCATAATTGGTTTGTCCGGTTACTCTTTTTTCGAAAGTTTTAAAGCCTACAAAAGATATCTGAAGAATATCTCCTTCCTGAACTTCGATTGTATATTCCCCATCAAAATTAGTGGTTACCCCGTTGCTGGTACCTTTAACCATTACGGTTGCTCCAGGAAGTGGCACACCCTGATCGTCAGTGACCACACCACTAATTGAGCGCTGAATGGATTTATTGGTAATCGTAAAGTCTCTTGAAGGCATACTTAAAGAAGTAGCTTCAGTAGCTTGCGAAAAAAGTAAAACTGAAAGTCCAAATAATACCTTTTTCGATTTTAATTGTGTAATTTTAAAATACATTTAGTTAAGTAATTGGTTGCACAATGCTTAATTTTAATAACCGCAGTTGTTGGTAGCTTCTGCGGTTTAGTGTTTTTTAGAGTTTGCTTTGGATGAAAATCACATAAGATTTTTAAGTTATCATTAACACGATGCAAATTAATGAAGAAAGAAAAGAAGCTGTTTTAAATGAAGATTATGTATAGTTTAATTAGTGCAAAAACGTTTTAATAAAGAAATTGATGAATTTTCACTAAAAATAATTACTAAAAATTATTATATAAAAAATTTAAATCACCAAAAAATAACACATCACTAATAAGTTGGACATTATTACATTTTGTTTTTTTGTTTAAAAATTTGAAAAGGTTAACATAGATTAAACCAAAGCTAACATTGGAGTAAAACACTGTTAACTTAAAATTAAAAGTAAATTTTGCGTGGATGTTATATATCTAACCACTAAAGCAGTAATTATATATTTTCGTGCCTATACTTCTATTAGGATTAACAGATCAACTGCCACAGAATTATTTATATCCTGAATATTAATTATGCTACTGATTTGAGCACTACTCCTGTTTTCAATATATCATTAATAAGCTTGTGGAAGTGGAATTAAAAGATTCTTACTCTTTCTAAACAAACCTCTGAATATTATATTTCTTTTTGTCGACACCAATAAATATTATTCGGCTATTTATACTGTTTTTTAGACCATAACGTTATTTTCATATGTTTAAAAATATTAAGTTTGAAATATTCTTTAATAGTATTGTTTTTAATGAGTTTCCCTTGCTTATATGGACAGCAAGAAAATTTTTTTAAAGAAGAAACATCGCTTAGATTGAGCCAAAGCAAATTGTCTGATCGGATCTATGGAGTTGGGGAGTACAAGCATTTTAAAAATAATTTTGAATTTATGAAGCAAAATTTTTTAAAACTTGAAGTATTCGTAGGAATTTTAGAACACTATGATTTTATGACTGCCGATCGTTTATTAAAATACTCTTATGGTGCTAAATTAAATGCCCAGTTATCCTCAAAAAGCCTGCTATATATTTCTGGGCAATATATTTCAAATCCTTTTAGTAGCATTTATGAAAATACAAGGATACCTATGGATCCGCTTTTTCCTACTTCAGGAATAAGTTTTGGCATAGACTTTCAGCTCAAAAATAATATTAACCTAGATATTGGCAACAAAACATTATTACCAGATGACGATACTTCAATTTTTAATCCTACTCCTTTAAACATGACACGTGCAAAACTCAAAATTGGTTTTTGAACTTGAAAAAGAAAAAGCTCTCAGATATATAATTCTGAGAGCTTTTTCGGCAATTTAAATAAACAAACAATAAAACAAAAAATTAATCTTTATTCCAGCCGCCACCAAGCGCCTGATACATATTCACAACAGCCGTCATTTGTTGCATTTTAGTTTCTACAAGATCAAATTTAGATTCCAGGGCATCCCTTTGGGTCATCAACACCTCCATATATTCTGCTCTTGCATTTCTAAACAATTTATTCGAGATCTTTATCGACTCCGTTAAGGCATCTACTTCCGCAGCTCTTAAATCATAACTCTTCTTAAGATTATCGATTTTAGACAATTGATTGGCCACTTCTATATAGGCTTTCAAAACGGTTTGTTCGTAATCGAAAGCCGCCTGAATTTGCTTGGCATTTGCAGTTTTATAGGCTGCTTTTATGGCATTTCGGTTCACTAAAGGTGCTACCAGATCCCCTGCAACAGAATAAATTAAGGATTCTGGTGTATTTAACAGGTAATCCGGATTAAAAGCCTGATACCCGATATTCGCTGAAATCCCGAATGAAGGATAAAATCTGGCTTTTGCAACTTTAATATCAAGTTTTGATGCCTGAAGCTCAAATTCTGCCTGACGTATATCCGGCCTGTTCTGTAATAATTGCGCCGGTAAACCAGCATCGATTTGCTTTGGAAGCATCGTTGCAAATGCTTCGGTACTACGCGCTATTGGTTGTGGATAACGACCAACAAGGAAATTCAGCTTATTTTCTGTTTCCGTAATTCTTTGCTGAATATCATATTGTAAGCTTTTGGTATGTAAGACTTCTGCATTAAATTTACTTACCGCAAGCTGGGTAACACGAGCGGCCTGCATCTGTAATTTTACAATCCTGTAGGCTCTTTCCTGAATTTCGATATTATTTTTCACAATCTGGAGCTGATTATCTAAAGCCAGTAATTCGTAATAAGAATTAGCAATTTCAGCTATCAAATTGGTTACCATAAAATTTCTTCCCTCTACGCTGGATAAATAGCGCATCACGGCAGATTTTTTAGCGTTATGAAGTTTGTTCCAAATATCTACTTCCCACTGCGCATTTAAGCCTATCATGTAATCAGGAAGTGGATCCGGAAAGGCCTTTCCTTCTTTAATCTCCAAATTCTCTTCTACTGCTCCATCGCGTGTATATTTACCCACTTTATCAACTCCAGCACCTGCTTTTAATCCAATTGATGGTAAATATTCACCTTTTTTAGCCTGTACTTCACTTTGAGCGACCTTTAGCTCCTGCAGCATAATATTTAACTCCTGATTATTTTCAAGCGCGGTATCAATTAAAGCTATCAGGTTGGGATCATCAAAAAATGTTTTCCAATCTATAGAAGCCGAGCTTGTAGTATCTGCGGAATTAAAACTTTTAGTAGCAAGAGAATCCTGGGAATTATGATAATTCCCGGGAACCTCTTTACTTGCGGTTTTCTCTGACAATGAAGGTACACAAGACGTTATACTCAGCATAATTCCTGCTGTAACGCCTAAATAAGAGAAACGCTTATATTTTTTAAATCTATTTATCATAATCAAAATCTTCTGTTAATGGATTTTCGTCTTCGTATTTAATCAATGATTTTCCTTCAGCAAGACTTCCGAAAATGTAGTATAGTCCTGGTACGATAATTACACCGAATATGGTTCCAAAGAGCATTCCTCCAAGTGCCGAAGCTCCTAAGGTTCTGTTACCTACAGCTCCAGCTCCGGTAGCAATGATCAACGGAATTAAACCGGCAATAAATGCGAAAGACGTCATTAAAATGGGTCTAAAACGCACTTTAGCTCCTTCTATGGCCGCTTCTAATACACTAAGGCCTTCACTATGTTTCATAACGGCAAATTCAACGATTAACACAGCATTTTTACCCAGAAGCCCTACCAGCATGATTAAACCAATTTGGGCATAGATATCGTTTTGAAGTCCCATTAACTTTAACAGCATAAACGAACCAAACACTCCTACAGGTAATGAAAATATTACCGATAACGGAATTATAAAACTTTCGTACTGGGCAGCAAGCACAAAATACACAAAGACCAATACGATTAAGAAAATGTAAATCGATTCGTTCCCTCTTCGCGCTTCATCATACGATAATCCTTCCCAGGCGATGTCGTAGTTTTTAGGAAGCGTTTCTTTGGCAACTTGTTTAATAGCATCAATAGCGTCTGCTGTGGTATATCCTTCAGCCGGTAATCCACGAATTGCAGCCGAATTGTACATATTAAAACGAGTTACCTCATTTGGACCCTGTAGTTTTTTCAGTTTCATAAATGCAGAATACGGCACCATTTCACCATGATCATTTTTCACGTACATGTCCAGAATATCTGAAGGTAGACGTCTAAACTGAGGATCTGACTGTACATACACCTTAAAGAAACGGTTGTATTTAATAAATCCCTGCTCGTAAGTACTACCAATTAAAATATTCAGGTTTTCCATAGCATCACCAATGGATACTCCTTTTTGCATGGCCAGTTCATTATTGAACTCTAATTCGTACTGTGGATAGTTGGCGGCAAAGAAAGTAAACAGCCCTTTTAGCTCCGGACGTTTTCTTAAATTCTCCATAAACTCCTGATTGATCTTATCGAAATCCTGATAATCGGTTTCCGTATTTTCATCTAATAGACGCATAGAGAAGCCTCCAGAAGAACCGAAACCTGGAATTGCCGGTGGCTCAAAGAATTCGATAACCGCACCTAGGTCTTTGGATTTTTCCTCCAGCTCTTCCATAATTTCGGTAACTGTATGTTTACGGTCAGACCAGTTTTTAAGGTTAATTAAACAGGTACCTGCGTTAGATCCACGCCCTTCAGTCATAATTTCATAACCTGCCAACGAGGATACCGATTCTATTCCTTCTACTTCTTCACAAATACTCTGTAACTTTCTGGAAACTTCATTAGTTCGCTCCAAGGTTGCTCCAGGAGGTGTTTGAATAATGGCATAAATAGTTCCCTGGTCTTCACTAGGCACAAAACCAGAAGGTAAGACCTGACTTTCAAGATAAATACCGGCACAAAAGGCTACTAAAATCCCGAAGGTTAACCATCTACGGCTTACCATTCTTTTTAATATACCAACGTATTTACCGGTAAGCTTATCGAATCCTGAATTGAATTTATCTAATCCTTTAGTAAGGAAATTTTGTTTATGCTCTTTACCATGGTGATTTTTAAGCAGCATCGCACATAAAACCGGCGTAAGGGTAAGTGCTATAATTGCTGAAATCACAATGGAACTGGCCATAGTGATCGAAAACTGTCTGTAGAATGTACCAACTGGTCCAGACATAAATGAAATAGGCAGGAATACCGAAACCATTACCGCCGTAATAGCAATAATTGCACCCCCTATTTCTCCAAGCACCTGTTTTACGGCTACATAAGGAGAAATATCCGGATATTCATCAAATTTTGCGTGCACGGCCTCGACGACCACAATGGCATCATCTACCACGATACCAATGGCAAGTACTAAAGCAAACAAGGTTACCAGGTTAATTGAAATACCGAAGAATTGAATCACGAAAAATGCCCCTACCAAAGACACCGGAACCGCCAAAATAGGAATTAAGGTAGAACGCCAGTCTCCCAAGAAAATAAACACTACAATTGCTACCAGGATAAAAGCATCACGTAGGGTGTGAACCACCTGTTCTATTGAGGCATCCAAAAATTGAGATACATCATAGCTAAGCTTATAATCCATACCAGGAGGGAAATCTTCTTTCATTTTCTCCAGTTCGGCCTTAACTTCTTCAATTACATCACTGGCATTACTACCATAACTTTGTTTTAATACGATCGCCGCTGATGGATGACCGTCCAGATTAGAATAGATATCAAAAAACTCACTTCCTAACTCTACCCTACCAATATCTTTTAATCTCAAACTTTGCCCATCGGGGTTTGCCCTAACAATAATATTCTCGTATTCTTCAGGTTCGCTATAGCGACCTTTGTAGGTAAGTACGTATTCTAAAGACTGTGCCTTTATTCCTGAACTTCTACCTAAACGTCCTGGCCTACCTACGATACTTTGCTCTTTCATTGCCTCCATAACTTCATCTACAGAAACATTATAAGCACGCATTCTATCTGGGTTTAACCAAACACGCATGGCATATTTACGGCTACCCAAAATAGTAGATCTCGCGATCCCTTTAATCCTGTTTATTTCGGGAATCATTTTTACGTTGGCGTAATTGTATAGAAATTTTTCATCCATACTTTCCTTTTTCGAGTAGAGGTTTACATACATTAACATACTCGGCTGGATAGGTGTAATCACTACCCCTTCCCTTTGTACCAACTCTGGTAATAAAGGCATTACCTGATCGACCCGTGTTTTTACCCTTACCACGGCATCATTAGGATCCGTCCCAGGTTCAAAGATCACTCGTAATGTGGCCTCACCAGCACTGGTTGCATCTGTTGCCAGATAACGCATTCCCTGCACCCCATTTATTGAATTCTCCAAAGTAATAAGGGTAGATTTTACCAATACATCTGCACTGGCGCCCGGATAGGCTACAAATATATTTACTGTGGTAGGCGCAATTTGGGGAAACTGCGATATAGGCAGTTGTTTTATTGCTAAAGACCCCATAAATACAATTATAATAGAAATAACAATTGCAAATACGGGTCTATGTATAAATCGTTTAAACATAGTCTTATTAAATTTTACTCGGTATCGAGATTTAAGTGATGATTATTAACACATGCCTCATTTCGAAACGAAACAAAAACCATCAAAACATTTTTTATAAATGCCTATACAGATTAACCTATAATGTTCAATCTGTCAGGAATTTGAAAGGCTCTTGAAATTTTAATTCTAAAAAAACCTTCCAATTGCCAATTTTCATGAAAATAAATTACTCGGCATAAAGTTCAAGGTGACCTATAACCTCTTGAGGATCTTCAAATTCGTACTCGATCTCATCTCCGTCTCTAACTTTACGAAGTCCTTCTAAAAGAATTTTATCATCCTCAGTAATTCCATCACTTATGGCATAAATATGCGGAAGCTCACCGGCAAGACTAATTTCTCTTGCTTCGATTTTATCATCTTCGTTTATAACATATACATAATGCTTACTTAGCACCTCGAATGTGGCTTTTTGAGGAATTAGTAATGAGTTATTAAAGGGGACTTTGGTAAGAACACTACCGGTTTCACCATGTCTTAAAAGGCCTTCTGGGTTCGGAAAACTTGCTCTAAAAGCAATATTCCCGGTTTCGTTATTAAATTCTCCTTCGATAGTTTGTACATAACCATCATGCTTGTAAATCTGGTTATTGGCCATCAACAATTCTACTTTTACCGTATCATCTTCGTGAATGGCTTGCTGATAGTCCAAATATTCGGCTTCAGGAACATTGTAATAAACCCACATATCGCTGTTATCGGATAAACTGGTAAGTAATTCTCCTTCTTCCACCAAACTTCCTAACTTTAAATGAAGTCTGTCTACAATTCCGTCAAAGGGAGCTCTAATTTCAGTGAATTCTAAATGTACCTGCGCTAGCGACTTTTCAGCCTTTGCTTTTTCTAACTTAGCTTTTGACATTGCTAATTCGTTAGGAGCAACAACATTACTATCGGCTAGTTGTTTGGTATTTTCGTATTCTATTTCGGCAAAATGGGCTTCAGCCTCAGCCTTTTGTAATTCGGCTTTGTAAAGCTTAGGCATAATTTTAAACATTAACTGCCCTTTTTTCACAAACTGTCCTTCATCTACATAGATATCTTCAAGATAACCTCTCTCCTGCGCCCGCACTTCTATATTTCTTATAGATTGAATTTGCGCTACGTATTGATTGACGACCAGGGTATCTTTACGAAGCGGGCTTGTTACCAGATACCTGGATTTTTCTTCTTTCTTTTCTTTGTGGGATTCACAGCCCATGCCTAAAAACATAGCACACAGACTAACAATCATGAGAATTCTACTCATCATAATTTCAAATTTAAAAGTGATAAAAATTAGGGGAAACCTTATAAAAGCCTATAAATCACCGCTAAACATAAACCGATAGACAAATGCTTTAATAGACTATTTTTAAAAATTGAAGTTTGCTGGATTGTAGATAAATAATCCAGACTTAGAAAATCATATTCTAAACACGCAATATCTCACACAAATAGATGGGTAAGATGAAATTTTTTGGTGTTTTGAAAAATAAGGTTCGTAATCACGAAGACTGTTATCGTGATATGCAGAAAGTACAATGTAGAAAAGACCGGTAACGTAATCGCCAGTCTCTATATTTTTTTTTGAAGCATCAGTATCTGAATCCGAATCATTTTGTGCTTCTTCAATTTCGATCTCTTCAGTTTCAGAAAATTTTTTGTCTGGATTGGATCTTGATTTTTCATGAATTAGTGCATCACTATCATCAAAATAATCAAAACCTAAATCCAGTTGATCCTGAAAACAAAAGTCGTCTACAATAAAATCATTATTCTCCTGTAGATTACTGGCATGAAGATGGCCATAACCATTAAGGAGGAGTAGAAAAAACGATATGTATTTAAACAATGATTTCATTTGCAGCGCCAAAGCTATAGAATCTTTGGATTACCTACAAGAACTTCTACATTATTTTACATAAAGCAAATAATTATTTAATATTCAGTAAAATAAGGTTGTATTTTTTTAGAATAAACAAGATTTAAAGAGGGGTTTCTAAGCAAAAATTCAATAAAAAACATCAATAACTTAAAAAATTCCATAATTTTTCCAGTTTCTTGACATGGTATAATAAGTTGAAGGTTTGAAGGTTTGAAGTTCAAAGTGCAAGAGTTCAAAATTCTAGATTCAAGGTTTTAGCCTGTTATATAGCCATCGCTTTTCAGTATTCACCACAAAAACATTTAAAATTCAAAATTTTATGTAAAAAACTCTATTCTCTACATTCTAACTGCTAACAACAGAGCGAATATAACCTTGGCAAATCGGCAAATCGCAACCGTGGGTTTTATATCCTTAAACGATACCAATAAAATACTTCTACTAAGTAACTCATGAGCTTGACATGAGCTACTTAGTAGAAGTTATTTTTCATGGATCCAAATATTGATAGCTTGGAACGGAACCGCAACACCTATTTTAGATTATCAACCAAACCTATATTAAAAATTTGTCACTCTTTAACCTGGAAAACAATTGTTTATCTTCCAATACATATTTAAGATGACTTTCTAAAGTATGACGCTCCTGTTGATCAGAAATATTAGGTATTAAATCACGATAAAGGGATTCTAATTCAGATTGTAATTCTAAGCCTCTTTTAACGACAAAGTCTCTTCCCTTATTTCTTAATTCCTTACATTTTAATCCATTTTGCTTTCTCCTGTAATTGGCAAGTTTATACTGAGATTTTAATCCTGATATGTAAGCTTTTTTATGAAAGCAAAGATTTTTAAATAGCGTCTTAAAATATAAACGGTTTGATTCATCCAATGCCTGAGAATAAAAGCAAAAAGCATCTTCGATTTTTTGGTATAAGGCATTGATCTGGAAATCGATAGGAATATCCTCTATTTCTTTCTCTAATTTATTTAGGATCAACACTTTTTCTTTTGCTGTGTACTGATCCTGGTAATTAATACGAATGGTACCAAGCCCTGCTTCCAGATTTTTATAAAAATTGCCTTTTTCACAAAAGCCACCATCAGTAGTAAATGCCAAACATCTAATATTAGCATGTTTTAATTCTTTTAAAAAATGCCGCTCATTTGGTTTAATTTGATGTTTCTGCCTAATTTTTCGTAAGGTTTCGCGGTAGGATATATTCCCGTTATTTGCTAATGAGTTCATGCTGGTTAGATTTTTTCTGGTTATTTTACAAATCTAATTAATCACTACGCTTTAAACTCTTTCAGAAAACACAAGCTTTACTTAATATCCGGTTAAAATTTTAATCAAACTGATTAAAAAAGAGAAAAAAACACACAAATTAGTGTCTTTAATGAATTAAAAAAGTTATTAACAATATATCAAATCAAAAGATATAATCAATATTTTGGTTATATTGTTAAATAAATTAACACTTAATTAGTTATTCCTCAAATTGGAAGTAATGAGATGTATAATTGTTGATGACGAAGAATTACAGGTTTCTTTATGTAAAATGCTAATTCAGGAGCATACCAATTTAAAGCTTGCAGGAACTTTTGGGAGTGCGCTTGAAGCATTGAAGTTTATTAAGTCGAATCAAAATATTGATTTAATATTTTTAGACATAATGCTTCCTGATATTAGTGGATTTGAATTGCTATCTCTACTGAAAGATTCTCCTCAGGTTATTTTAATATCATCGACTACAGAATATGCTATTGAAGCATTTGATTTTGATCATGTTCTTGATTATCTTCTAAAACCAATTAAAAAGAACAGGTTCTTAAAAGCAGTCGATAAGGCTATTGGCAAACGGAAAGTACAAATGAGCATCCCAGCTAAAGCTTCTAAATCATTCTATGTACAAAGTGATAAGCGCCTAATAAAAATTAATCCTAACGACATTAATTATGTTGAAGCTTGTGGAAATTATGTTTTTATTCATCTCGAAGCTCAAAAAATTTTTTCTTACTGCAGCTTAAGAAAGTTGATTGAAAAATTAGACTGCGAAAATTTTGTACAAACACATCGCTCTTATATTATTAATATCGATAAAATAAAAGATATCGAAGATAACAGTGTCTTAATAGGGAATAAAGTAATATCTATTAGTAGGAGATTTCGGAAAAACGTATTAAATAGCATTGATGTAATTTAACTACTTACATATAAAATCCTACCGCTTATCCTAAAAATATAACCGCCTGCATAATAAATATCTTAGAAGATGAATTGATTTGTAATTTAACAATAAGAAATGTACGTAGGAATGGCTACAAATGGGAAAAATCACTTAATTAAAATATCTGGTGTATTAAATGCTTATACCATTAAAAGTATTGAGACTGAGTTACAATCACATTTAGAAAAGGCAAAAGATATTTTAAACATAGATATTAATAGTATCTCTGAAATAGATTTGCCAGCCGCCTTCACACTTTATTCTCTTAAAGAAAAAGCCAAACAAATGGGTAAAATTATCGATATCAATAAAGAAAAATGTTATGCTCTTAAAAAGTTACAAAATTATAAGATAGAAAAATTATTAAAGTTGAGATTACATTGGTTAGATCAAGATCCGGAAGCGGAAACAAATCCCATAACTCCTGCTTCCGGAAATTTTAAATCAACGTATAAAGTACTAGATTTTAAAGTTTTGTTTTGTTTTTATTTTTATATCAATCGTTAGTTCGTTATTAGTTATATTAACTAAAATGAGATCCCCGAAATGCAAAAAGCCTGAAAAATGATTTCAGGCTTTTTTAATTTGAAATCTGGAGATATCCATTAAGAATTTTTATTTTTTGATCTTTTTAAAAGAATATAAAAAATAACTACCGCCAGCACGTCAACAATGGCGACAATCAAAGTTATTTTTTCAATAGTACTCATCAATTATTAATTTCGGAATTTCAAAATTACATATAATACTTATAAATTAACGAAATTTTAGGAGAGAAATTTTAAGTAAATATCATTACAAACTCTGGATTTCCATAATTTATCATATCTACAAAAATAGTAAAACTAAAAAGGGAGCACATGTGCTCCCTTTTACCATATTATTCCAGTTTGTAGGCTAATACAAATTAACGAAATAATGATTAGGTTCAACAAACATACGGTTTCACATAAAATATAATAAATCCTTTGTGTTAAAATCAACTATAAAAATAGTTAAAATTTCTTATTCCCTTCTGTAAACCTTCTTATTCCTAAACTGCCAGAAATAGTAATTATTGTATTAGCGACTACTTAATTTTTAAAATATCATTTTTTTAACTTAGGATGTAACCATAAAAAGCTCACGCATCCTATAAAAATAAAATAAAACCAGTATACATTAATTGGTTTTAATAACAGCTCCTTTTCTTGAGCTTCTGCAACATTATTAAAGTACGATTGACTATTTTTTAATAAATTACTATGCCTTTTTGTACTCCAATCATCATCCTTAAATACATAAAATTTAAAATCCAAAATGCTATCATCAGCTGATAATTTTAAATGATTCCAGCCCTCTTTCTCAGGATAAATCCTTGCTACATACTCGTCTGATATATCCGCATGTTGGAGTAATGCAATATGATGTTCTAAATTATCGGTTAGTGCTGGTCTTGCCAAAGCTGTTTTAATACGAATATCTACTGGGACATTAACTAAACCGATATCAGTTACTAATTGCCAGTTTACACTTTCCCATGATGGCTTAGCGATCTCTTTAAAAATATCTGTCCAAATTTCCCTGTACACCGGTTTGTTACCCTTTAAAAGCAATTGATACGTATTCTTAAAAACGCTGCTACCAACTTTCCCCCTACCTAAATACTGATAAACTGCCAGATTATCTTCGATCTCTAATAAAGAGTAAGTATTTGCTGTTTTCTGAAAGATATATGGATATTTATAAAGCTTAATCTGGGACTCATTATGCCACTTCATTTCTGGCAAACCATCAAATTGAGTGACAAAATTTACAAATGTTTTTTCCTTAAAATTATCTTCAACTTGCTGGACATAAATACCTAAACCATCTTTTTTAACGGCCGATTCCAAAATCTGCTTTTCATTTACAGAAAGCTGGCTAAAACCAGGTGTATCGAGGACTAAAACATCAAAATCCTTAAGAGAATCCTCAGTGATACCGGAAAAAACTTGTGTTTTAGTATTCAAATATTCATATTTAAAGCGATTGCTTGTTAACTGTGTTCTAATGGTAATTTGATGTCCCTCTTCTGCTAAGAAATTCTTGAGATACCGGGTTTCAAAATTTGGAAAATTATTGAGGATTAATATTCGCAATTTTTTGGGGGCATTAATCTTAACGGGAAGGGGCTCCTGTATTACCTGCTCCCCTATCGAATCTATAACTGTTAATTGATAAACAAATTCACCTGTAAGTTTAGTCACCGCATTCAGTTTAAATTCACCATCTATTATCACGGCTGAATCAAGCTTATTGCCGCCAAAATCCACTAAATAAACTTTATTACCAGGTTTTGATTTATAAAAATGAGCCCGAATGTTTACATTTTCACCTTGAAAAACTGTTTTTGAATATTTTATTTTATCAATTCCAGGTGGCAATTTAGAAGGTAGGTAAACTACATCCATATTTTCAAATTGAAACAGGTCGTATTCTTCAATACCATAACCCAATAGAAAAACCTTGGCCGTCCCTTCTAATTTTGGCTTTATAAAATCTCCTGATTTATAATCGACCGTCGTTATTTTAGGATATATTTTTTTTAAACTATCTAATTGGGTTTTATCGGCTCCACCAGTAATTACAATAGCTTTGTTACTATTTTTCTTATTTGGATAAGCCGGTCTTAATGCAATCGCGAGCAACGAAAAAATAGCTATTAAACCTATCGAAACTCTTAGATAAAAAACGCTTTTTCGAGTATTACCATATTCCTTATAGACCAAAGCGATGAACAAAACCACCCCACCTAAAAGATAAAAACTTAAAAGCCGATCATTTAGAAATGTAATATCACTGTTCATAAGCCTCCAATTCTTCCAACATTAATTGATCCAGATTGTTTTGATATGATCTGGATGGTATTGCTTTATCTTTTGGCTTTGGTAAGGCTTCCCACAAAGCATGCTGAATTTCCTGTAGATTAAAACCTTCAAGCTGGCCACCACCTAGCTTCTTTAAAGCTTTTAGAGTACCTAAAAATTGTCCCGGCTTTTCAATGGCTTCTCTTGCCAGCTCTATACCGGCTTCATTAAATATTTCTTTACTCCTTTGGCTTAATTTATCAGATTTACTTTCCTGTAATTTGCCTAATTCAGCAATTGCTTTCCTAATTCCTTCAAATATTAAATCCTGCTCATAATCCTGCGTTGTTTGATAGCTCCCCACATCTTTCAATTCACCCGTCAAACGCTTATCCTCTTTCAATGGTGGCGGATCAAAACCTATGCGATGTACATAGATGCGTGAACTATTTTTAATATTCTGGATTAATTCTAAGGCGCGATATTGGTACTCGAGTGAAGCTTTTGGCTCATAAATCCGTAACTGTAATTCGGCATCCCACATCTGGTTTATCGCCTGCCGCAACTGCGTTTTTAATGATTTTGCAAACAAAGTAGATTCTTCTGGATCTTCGTGATTATGTACATATTTTTCTAATGGATCTTCTTCCTCTTCTTCATGCCCATGTTCATGTTCTTCGACCAAGTTATGCTCATTATCACTATCGTGTCTATGCGAATATGCCGCAAGTAAATCCTCTTCGCCATCCAGACTTTCAGCATTTTCAGACGCCAGGCTTCCTTCGGCTTCATCTCCCATAAACTGCCCGTATTTTAAGCGCAAGGTTTTTTGATCAAAACCAAGATTATTGCTTCTGCTCTCAAATTCCTTTCGGCTAATCTCAGGTTTTTCATTGATAAGTTTTTCAGTATCAATAATAAGTTGACGTTGACTTCTAAAATAATCCGGCAGCAAATCAACCCCCATACCACTGGATTCCATATAATCCATTTTTACAGTGTCTTTAATCTCCGCAAAATAGGTTTCACTTCGCGTTACATTGGCTATTGGTTCCTTAAGATCTAAAGCTTCAACATAAAAATAAAGTTCATCTCCGGGTTCCATGTTCAGGCGATCCATATCTATCTCCTGAAAAATTTCCTGGCTTTTTGCACCCGAATTAATCGATTGCTGAAATTCTATTCTTTCTTCCCTAAATTTCACCGATTCCCCACTACCCTTGCTTACCGTAGCAATAATATATGCCTCGTCAATTCCGAAATCATCTTTTATTCTCGAGCTAAACTGAAGCTTTTTTTCATCGGAAAAATTAAATGATGTAAATTGATCTAAATTTTCAATCTCGATCACCGGGTTTTCATCCTCAAAAACGCTAATACCATGAAGATCTGAAATATATTCGTTACCCAACGAATCAAAATACCGGAAATTATAAACTACAGGTTCGTTGATTTTCTTGCCGATTTCAAATCGCTGTTTGTCGCCCTTCATTTTATAAGAATGAGATTGAAACTCTAGAATAACCGAATCAATTTTTTGATCAAAATCCACCGTCCAGTGTACCTGCGAATTTTGCAGGACTTCAATATCCATTTTATCACTGCGAAAGCTGCCGATTCTCGTATAATTTGGATACCGAATATCCAAAGCAGCATTTGCTATAGCCGGAGTATCGTTTTCTACAGAAGTTGAATCTGCCGCAGTAAACTTCACTGAAGGTTTTATCTGATTGTGTTGAAATTCAGTCATAGTACGCAGTCCAATTCCAAAATACTGAAGGCCAAAACCAATTAGCAGGCAACAAAACAATAGAATCACAATACTTTTAAATGATACCGGCGGTTGAAGTGTTTGAGACCGCTGCTGAAATCGCTGTGCAATTTTCTCCTTCTGTAATCGCCCAATATTGGATAACTCAACATCCTTTTTTAAAAGCAAAGCTGCACTATATTCAGCCTCAATAAAACGGGTATCTATAAATTTTACAACCTGCGTAAGCCCTATTTTAAATGGTTTTAATAACAAAATTGAAACGATCAATAGCGCTACAAAAACAATTGGCAAAATCCAAAATTTGATCTCTAGGCCACATAAAACAATTAATGGAGCCATGGCAAACCCTATAACTTTTAACCAGGCATAAAGCTGCCAGCGTTTTTTAAAATCTAAAAGAACTTTTGCTCCCTTTCTCATTGCTCCCTATGTTTTGAAACGATGCGTTCTATACTAAAAAACAATAAAAAGGCTAGCCAAAGCCAGGGTGTCAAATCCAATCGCACTATATAGCTTTTTTTAGATTGGGAGTTAAAAACAGGCGCTAAAAGTTCTTTGTCTATATTTCGAATATCAAACTCCGTAATTTTAGAATCTATTTTAGGATGTAAACCAATAAGCGGTAAAAGATTTTCAGCCAGATGCTCTTCTAAAATATTTTTTCTGTGTAGTGTATCTGTAAGCTTAAAAACACTGGGTTTTTCGGTCTTTTCGATTAATTTTTCAGCGTAGGCATCCGGCTTAAAAATTAAAATAGTATTACTAAATCCCGGTAATTCCTTTGCACTTAACCATATCAAAATTCCAGGATTTCTAACTGAATTTTCAATTTCAAAATCATTAAAAACAACCGGTCTTTTTAGATATTTCCCCAGTGCAGTAAATGAAGTTTTCAAATATTTAACCTGAGCTTCAATCATCAAATCGTCATAAAACTGAACACGTATCGTATCTAATTCATGGCGCAATACATTTTTAGTAATATGATAATTAGTGCTATCTATAGCAGCTATTCTTATTTTTGAAAATCGCCCTAAATTTTGTTGAATATTGAATTCTAATAACTCTAGCGAATCTTTAAACGAAGTCATTTCTATGATTTCACTAGTACTTTCTGTAGAATCGATAACAATCCAGTTTACTTTTTGCGCAATTTCGGGTCTTTTGCCATTAATTCCGCTTAATCTAGCTTTACTAAAAACTATAAGACTATCGCTATGCAGCTTAGAAAACTGCTGCGCCAATTGCCAATATTGGGGATTTTCAAATGCTCTTTCTCCAATATTAGACACTAAATTTTCTTTGTCATATTCAGGAAAATTTTCAGCGAATAAATACACTTCATTTTTATCCATTATCGAATCCAACGCTTCTCTTAAGCTTTTTAACTTCAATAGCGATGGTTCAACCACATATGCAATTTTAAGATTTGAGCGTTTTGCAATCGATACAGGAGATGCCAGAATAAAACAGACCAAACTGATTAAAATTAGCCGTAAAATCAATAAAAAAAATTCATTAAACTGCAATCTACTGCTCTTAGACGTCTGGCTTTCTTTAATTAGCCTTATGCTTCCTACTTTTATGGTTTTTCCCTCGCTCCTATTCCATAAATGAATAGCAATAGGAACCAAAAGCCCTAAAAGACTCCATAAATAAGTGGGGTTTACAAAAGACATTTACGCTAATTTAATTCGTTTTTTGAGGTATAATTTTAGAGTTTCCGTTAATGGTTCGTTCATTTTAAACAATTGATAATCAATCCCATTTCCAAGGAAGAAATCTTCGTTATCCTTTATACTCTTTTTCAGGTCTTTTAAATATTGGGCTTTAGCTTCTTTGGCAGTAATTTTTACTTTTTCGCCAGTCTCCATATCCTCAAAAGTAAGTGTGCCCTTATACTCAAATTCCATTTCCTGCTCCCCTATTATTTGGAGTACAGCAACTTCATTTCGATCTGTTTTTAGAGCTTTTGCAAATTCCTGCAACTCGCATGTATGCTGATGCATATCAGTAATAAAAAACACGATCTCTTTGCGATGATGACTATGAATTTGATTGAAAGAAGCCGAACTTTCCGGCCACTTTCCACGATTGTCGATCGCAATTAATTCGTGTAATAAGCGGTTAAAATCTTTTTTTACGGCTCTGGGATAAACAGCCCGTAATTCATGCTGATTCAATGCAAAAAGTCCAACATCATCTCCCTGGTCATACGCCAAATATGAAATAGATGCCACCATAATTCTCAAAAAATCCATTTTGGTAATCTTATGCTCACTGTGTCCCATCGAAGCGCTGGCATCCATAATAAATTTTACACTAATCTGAGATTCGATCTCCGATTGTTTGATGTAATAGCGTCCAGATCTGGCCAGCATCTTCCAGTCTAGCAAACGTAGGTCGTCACCAGCTTCGTAACCGCGATATTGACTAAATTCCATCCCGACACCAAGATGCCGACTTTTATTCAGGCCTTGCAAATAACTATCAACGATCACACGGGACATCAGGCTCAATCCTGAAATTTCCCGAACGATCTCTGGTTTTAAAAGTTCCTGATACGTATCCATCTAAAAAGCGATATTCTTTAATAGATCTTTAGTAACATGATCTGAAGTAATTCTTGCCGCTTCAGCTTTAAAATTTACGATTACCCGATGTCGCAGCACAGGGTAAGCTACCACATTAATATCTTCCTTCGTTACTGCCAGTCTTTTTTGGGATAATGCCCTGGCTTTTGCAGTTAAAATCATTGCCTGTCCTGCACGTGGTCCCGCACCCCAACTTACCCACTCTTTTACAAAATCAATGGTCGTTGTTTCTGGGCGTGTTGCCCTTACTATTTTACTTACGTAACCAATTAGATCATCGCTTATAGGCAGCTCTCTTACCAATTCCTGCAAACGCAAAATTTCTTCTCCGCTAATAACCGGATTGACCTTCTTTTTTACGGAACTCGTTGTACTTTTTAAAATACTGGTTTCTTCCTGCTCGCTTGGATATCCAATTTTAATGTATAAAAGAAAGCGGTCCTGCTGGGCTTCCGGCAAGGGGAATGTTCCCGATTGTTCAATAGGGTTTTGAGTGGCCAGAATAAAAAATGGCTTGTCCAGCTTATAGGTTTTTCCTGAGTAGGTAACTTCAAACTCCTGCATAGCTTCCAACAAAGCGGCCTGGGTTTTAGGGGGCGTTCTGTTAATTTCATCAGCCAGAATAATATTCGAGAAAATAGGGCCTTTATTAAACTCAAAAAACTTTTTACCGGTCGTATGATCTTCCTCTAAAATTTCAGTACCAATAATATCCGATGGCATAAGATCTGGTGTAAATTGAATCCTTTTAAACTTTAGCGCTATCGCATCAGATAAGGTTCTAATCATTAAGGTTTTTGCTAACCCTGGAACACCTTCAAGCAAAGCGTGACCTCCTGCTAGAAAAGTGATCAATAACTGTTCTATGGTTTCTTCCTGACCAATAATAATTTTCCCGATCTCCGTTTTTAGAAGGTCAATTTTGGTGGTTAGGTCTTTTACTTCTTTTTCAAGATTTAGTAATTCTTCATTCATATTTTAAAACTCTTATGCCGTAAGTGCATACATTACGATGTTTACACCAAAGCGAGTATTGTCTATTCGATAAAATCTTTTATTTCTAAAATCATAATCCCATTCACAACCATAATCTTTATTAGAATATAAGACGCCTATCTTTCCCTGGATCTCGATGGCTTTAAGATATTCGTGTACCAGATCGTCTCCCCAACCATTTAATTCTTGAGAAGTTGTTGGTGGACCGTCCTCAAACTCGAAAAAGCTGGAGTAAATCTCGTGATCGTTCGAAATCTTTTTTAAAGCCAGTGGGCCAAAAATTTCTTCCATTTGACGCTCGAAAGATTTAGCGAAAAGTCCGTCGATATCATGATTGCAATCATCTACAAATACGAAACCGCCATTTTCAACGTATTTTTTAAAATTATCACTTTCGGCTTTTGTAAACTGGACGAGTTTATGTCCCGATAAATAGCAAAACGGACAATTAAAAATTTCATCACTTCCCAACGAAATAATATTTTCCTGAGGATCCACGGGCAGTGTAGTGTATTCGATCAAAGAATTTAGTAGATTGGAAGGCATTCGTTGATCTACGTCCCAATCTCCCGATTCGTATTGTAACCTGGTAAAGAAAAAATCCTTATTCAAATTAAGGGGCTTCGTTTATGAATTTTCTTCTAGTTATACTAAATCCATAATCTCATAGAATTCTACGAGATTATGGATTTTACTTTTTTAGCTTAACATTAAACAGCATCTGAAAGACTGGTAAATGTAAAGTCTCTAATCTTCATGTATGGAATCAAATTTCCGTTTACTCGCACCTGCTCGCCTAAGGCTTCCAGGTTGTTCAACATAATTATAGGACTTTCATTAAACCGGAAGTTCTTTACAGGATATTTAATTTCACCATTTTCAATATAAAAAGTTCCATCTCTCGTAAGGCCAGTATAGAGCAAGGTTTGAGGATCTACAGATCGTATATACCAAAATCGGGTTACTAAAATTCCGCGTTTAGTACTTTTTATTAATTCTTCTCTAGACATGTCCCCACCTTCCATAATCATATTTGGTGGAAATGGCACCGGATCTACTCCACTTTTTGAGGCCCAATATCTGTCGTAGGCAAGATTTTTAACCACTCCATTTTCTAACCAGGATGTTTTTTTAAGCGGTAAACCATCCCCATTCCATGTTGCTGTAGGAACATCGGGATGTAAAGGATCACTCCAGATATTTACACGTTCGTCCACTATTTTCTCACCAAGCTTGGTGCCTCCGCCTTCTTTAGACATAAAACTACGACCTTCATCTGCTGTACGTGCGCCAAGAGAGCGGTACATATTTCGTAATAGATCTCCGGCAGCGGCAGGTTCTAAGATTACGGTATATCTCCCTGGTTCTATTGCCCTTGCTTTTTTAGAAAGCACCGCTTTTTCTATTGCGATTGCAGCAGCTTCCTCTGGATCGAACTTAGAAATATCATTATAATCCCTGGTTACCCAACCAGAACCTGTACCATCATTAGTTCGCATAGTTACTGTAAAGTCTACGTTGGTCGATTTATCATAAGCAAACAGGTCCTTTGAATTAAGCATTGCTCTAAAGGAAACGCCATCATCCAAAAATCCAGCTGCAGTGACTTCCTGTTCTGAAGCCGGTTGAATACTACTTGCAGCAACTTCAGCCCGATATTCTGGTTTAATGTTCGCTGTTGCCTCTACATAATTTACCGGCCTATCATAAGTTTGCGGTTCTAAAGGATCCATAAACTCTGGATTTTCAGGAGAAAGCTGTGCTAATTCTTCCGCCCTTTGTACCACACTTTTTAAAGATTCATCATCGAATTCATCGATGGTTGCCGTTCCGGATTTTTTTCCGAAGTTCGCCACTACCTGTAAGGATTGGTTGGATTGATGTCCTGCGGTAGAAACGGTATTTCTCGCATAACGAATATTGCCACTTTCGCTTCCACTTAGATACATTACGCAAGCATCTGCATTAGAAAAGCTCATTGCTTTTTCAAGAATTTCACGAGCTTCTTGTTCAGTATATATTGCCATTTTTTTATTTGTTAGGTTAGAGAATCTTAGATGCTTCTTCCTGTATTGATCACATTTACATCTTTAAATCGCGAAGTAGAACTACCATGAGAAACGGCACTAACCTGTGATGGCTGACCTTTCCCATCGAAGAACGAACCAAATAAACGATAATCGCTCTCGTCACAGATCTTCACACAGGAATTCCAGAACTCCTGCGTGTTTGACTGGTAAGCAACATCGTTTAGCATCCCTACGATTTTTCCGTCCTTAATTTCGTAAAAGATGGTACCTCCAAACTGGAAATTATATCGTTGTTGATCGATAGAATACGAGCCGCGACCTGCGATATAAATCCCTTTTTCTACATCTTTTATCATTTCTTCTACCGAATATTTTTCTTTGCCCGGCTCTAAAGAAACATTTGGCATTCTTTGGAACTGAACATCATTCCAGCTTTGTGCATAACAGCAACCGTGAGATTCGTTTTGATCGATAATTTTAACCTGATCTCTAATCGCTTCGTAATTCACTAAAATGCCATTTCTAATAAGATCCCATTTCTTGGTTTTCACTCCTTCGTCGTCGTAACCAACAGCTTCTAAAGAATGAGGTTGCGTTTTATCTGCTACGATATTTACCTTATCACTGCCATATTTAAAGTCGCCAGACTTCCATTTATCTAAAGTAGCAAAACTGGTACCCGCATAATTAGCTTCGTAACCAAGAACCCGGTCTAGCTCCAACGGATGTCCTACAGATTCATGTATAGTAAGTCCTAAATGGTTAGGTTCTAAAACAAGATCATATTTTCCTGGCTGAACAGATTCTGCTGTAAGCATTTCTTTAGCCTGTTTTGCCGCTAAAGTGGCATCTTCTATAATATCGTAGCTATTTCTATATAATTTTAAACCGGCCGGACCAACTAATTTTTCGCTTTCTAAACCATCTAAATATTCATAGCCCATTCCCATGGGTGCACTAAGAGCTGATCTGGATTTAAATTTTCCAGCTGTACGATCGATAGCGGTTACATCGAAAGTAGGCCAAATTCTATGAATATCCTGATCGATATAAGAGCCATCTGTAGAAGCAAAATATTTTTGTTCGTTCACCATGAACAAAGAGGAGTTCACAAAATTGGCTCCATTATTCATAGCGGCCGAATTCGCATCTAAGAGCAATTCTACTTTTTGAGACACCGGTACTTCTTTAAAATCTTTTTTTATTGGAGTTTTCCAGCTTACTTCACCAAACGCCTCCACCGGTGCTAATTGCACTGGTTCTTTCTGAATTTTAGCATTCGCTTTTGCAATGGCAACAGCCTGGCTGGTCGCTTTCTTGATTCCGTCTTCAGTCACGTCATTGGTAGAGGCAAAACCCCAGGTTCCATCAGCGATTACCCGAATACCTATACCAAATGATTCGGTATTCACCACATTCTGAACTTTATCTTCACGAGTAAAAACATATTGATTTAAATATCGCCCAATACGAGCATCTGCATAACTGGCTCCAAGATTTCTAGCTGTATTTAAAGCTACATCGGCAAGGATCTTTTTTGCAGCTACATCTAATCCCGGTTCCAAAAGGGCTTCAGCAGCAATATTACTTCCCATAGTAGAAAAAGGAAGCATCATGGCCCCTAAACCCATTCCGGTTAATTGGACAAAGTCTCTTCTTTTCATAAATTAAGTTTGTTTTGAGTTGGCTAACGTTTTAATGATTGGTTTCCCAGGTAAAAAAGAAAAGAGCGTAAACAGTTGTTTATCTCTTTATTAGTTTTCTATTCTTAAGAACTCCGTTATAATATTAACACTATAAACAAAATGAACCTATATTTTTCTCTTAAATTATATAAATTTAACACAATTACATCATTTAAATAGCCTTATTTCATATCTTTCTTGCTAAGTCTTTAAAATTCTAAAAAAACAAACTCCTGTAATTCTATTTTTTTTGCATAAAAAAACCTTTCAATAATTAAATTGAAAGGCCTTTTTTATATTGTTCCTAATAAGCTTATAAATTAGGAAGCTTATGTTTGGACGATGTGCTTACCTACGCTTCTTCCTGTTTTGCCTCTTCCTGTTGTGCTTCTTCGCTTAAGCTTTCTACAGCATCCATCATATTATATTTTTCCAGCTGCTCTTCTTCTCCAGTAAAATACGGAAATACATCTAAAATAGGTGATTCTACAATCGATGGTATACTATAATCACCCATGGTTTCTTCCATCGCCTTAGTAGTATTCTCAAAAGCCTCTTTTACATCATTAGCCTGCACCAGCATATAACTATTTGATTTTTTTTCTTTTCCGCTTTCTTCATCCATAGCGATTAAAGAAACCTTAGATTTAAACCAACGATCTGAATTATCAAAAGGATGAACCTCAGCGAAATTTGCGATTTTAATATTTTTAATCATAAAATCTTCACTGGTAAGCTTCTGCATTTCTTCAGTAATTCTGGTTTCAGCTTCAGTATAAGACACTGCATCCAGCAGATACACTTCGGTTACCACTTTCTGCTCGCCAGTTTCGTGTGTTTTTCTGTATTTCACCTTACATTCATACCAAATTACGCTCATGTCTTGAATTTTAAGAGCGCAAAAATAAAATTTAAAGTTTGCTAGGAAAGCAATCCTAAGATTAGATATTCACAAGTTTAAATTTTAAAAAAAGCTATCCTTTTTAATCAATATTAGGTAAAATCCTAAGCGATTCTTTTCCAATTGATTGGGAAGGGACGGTAGGAGTAGTACTGTAAAACTTCTTCTAAAGCCAGTTTCATCGCTTTGTTAATAGGAATTATTTTTCTCCCTAAATTAAAATCGATTTGCGCCAATTGTAAATAATAATCGCTAAAAACCGGTACCGGTAAATTTTCCTGAATCGCCTGCGATGTTTTCTGAAAAGCCACTGATTGCTGCTTTAATAATTTACAACTTACCAACTGAAGTTTCCCCAGTTTATCACGTTGCGCTGCATAGCCAAATAGTCTGCAAACCAAACCGCGCTCATGATACGCTGTACATCTGCCAGAACCACTCTCCAAACTCAAGGTTTTATATAAATGACAAATTTCGACAGTCGATAAATTTAGGTGATCCAAAGTTTCTTCAGCTTTTCCTGATAAAAAGCACTGAAATGCCCATGGTAAAAATTCTAGTGGTGATGCTTGAATACCTGGTTTTTCGCAACATTTCCCGCATCCGGTAGCGCAACTAAACCCAGCCTGAGCCTGAAAAGTATCAAGCTCTTCTGAAAGGGTTTCGAATAAACTTTCGACTGCCCTTACTTTTTCTTCTAATTTCATTCTGATCGCGAAATTAGTTGAAAATAGCATCTGTTTTAATAAAATCTCAAGAGGAAACTGTTAAATATCAAAATTGATAATATTTATAATTTAACTAGAATAAAACCCCAAAGGATAAAAATAGTAGCGCTGATTAGTTTAATAGAGTTATATTTCTTTTTCTGCATAGAAAAAACAGTCTCTAAAAATCATAAACTAATCAGCGTTATTTATAAGCTTATGTTTTTAATTCGCCCTGAAGCCCGGCGATATAAGGCTGATCGTAGAAACGTTTTCCGGTAGCTTTATATAAAGCATTAGCCAGCGCCCCAATAACCGGCGGAAATGGTGGTTCTCCCAATCCGGTTGGATCGATTCCATTTTCGATAAAATATACTTCGATACTTTTTGGTGCTTCCTTATGTCGTATTAAACGATAAGTATCGTAATTACTTTGTTGCGGCATACCGTCTTCAAAACTAATCTTACTATATAATGCATGCCCAATACCATCTATGGTTCCGCCTTCTACCATATTTTTAGCGGCATCTGGATTTACTACAATTCCGCAATCTACCGCGCAAACTACTTTATCGATAATCGGTTCGTTATTTTGGACTCTTAAATCTAAGATCTGAGCTACATACGAGTTATGACAATAATAAGCTGAAATTCCGCGATTACTATTTTGGTCTTGCCTTCCCCAACCCGATTTATCTCTTACCATTTCTAGCACGCCGGCAAAACGAGTCGCATCATAATCATTGTTTTCCCCTACCGGACTTTCCTTGGCTTTTTTCAATAGATCTAGCCTAAACTGAATTGGATCCTGACCGGTTTCTTCCGCTAACTCATCTAAAAATGATTGCTCGGCTCCGGCTATAAAATTAGACCTTGGTGCTCTAAAAGCTCCTATTGAAATATTACTATCCAAGGTCCAGCTTTCGGCTAAATAATTTTCAATTGCTCCGGCAGGAAAGCGATTGGCGAATAACGGACTTTCCTTTATTCCCCCTGCATTAACATGAAATGCAGTGATCTTATTATTAGCATCTAAAGCAGCTCTATAAGTTACGTGATATGCCGGGCGATAAACACCATCTGTCATGTCATCTTCTCTGGAATACACCAACTTAACCGGTGCGCCTGCTTTTTGAGATATTACCGCCGCTTCTACCAGAAAATTACCATATAAACGACGCCCAAAACCGCCACCCATCCTTGTCATTTGGATATCTATATTCTCAAGGTCTAAACCTAAGCGGGACTGGATGGTTTTCTCAGCATATTCGGGAGTTTGAATAGGGCCTAATAATTCGGCTTTATCCTCGGTGACATTGGCAAAAAAGTTCATGGGTTCCATGCAGTTATGCGCTAAAAACGGACAGGTATAGGAGCGTTCTATAATTCTTGTTGCTTTTTTAAAAGCAGTTTCCGGATCCCCGTCTTTTCGTATTGTTTCCGCTTTTTTAGATCCAACATCAGCCATTAAAGAAGTATGTATTGCTGAACTCTCTAAACCACTTACCTCTCCCATTCCTGCTGATTTTTCAAGAATTTCAATCTTTTTTGTCAGCTCAGGATTTAAATCCCATTCTACTTTTAAAGCTTTTTTGGCTTGCATGACCTGCCAGGTCGATTCTCCTAAAACAACAACCAACTTACTGAAGGCAGAAACATCACTCCATTGTTTTTGGAGCCCTTCTGGATAAGTATCGATGGTAAAGACATCTTTAATGCCTGGCATTTCTTTAATTTTATCGGCATCCATCGATTTAAATTCCATTCCAAATTTTGGAGGATGAACGATCATGGCCGTTAGCATTCCTTCTTTATAAGTATCTAAGCCAAAAAGCGGTTGCCCGGTTACGATCTTTTTAGCATCTACATTTTTTCTTGAAGAACCTATAATTTTAAAATCGTTTTTGGACTTTAAAATAACCTGCTCTTCCTCTGGAATTTCAATCTCAGCGGCAGCTTTGGCAATCTCTCCGTACGAAATTTTCTTATCGCTACCCGAATGCGAAATAATTCCGTCTTCCACGCTTAGTTCTTCCACCGGAACTTCCAGTTGCTTCGCAGCAGCTTCCAATAGCATATATCTTGCTGTTGCTCCTGCTCTTCTTAGCGGTTCCCAACCCTGGCGAATTGATTGACTACCACCGGCAAGCTGTCTTGAGTATAATTCAGTATTTAATGGCGCTTGTTCTACGATCACATTATTCCAGTCTACATCAAGTTCTTCAGCCACCATCATTGGCATCGAGGTTTTTACATTCTGACCAATTTCAGGATTTGGAGAATAAATTGTCACCACCCCATTATCGCCTATTTTTAAATAGCCGTTAAGTTCAAACCACTCATCGGGCATCTCTAAGGCCGTTTCTCCCACAGCAACTTCTTCACTGCGCTTGCAGGCCAACCAGTTAAAGCCAATAAGCAAACCACCACCGGCAATACCAACACTCTTTATAAAAGACCTTCTATTAACTGTTGTACTTTTCTTTGTCATTTCTCTGAGGTTAAATTAGGCTATTTGAGATTTTGAAGCAGCTTTGATCGCCGCTTTAATTCGGCTATAAGTTCCGCATCGACAAATATTACCATTCATGGCATTTTCTATTTCTTCGTCTGTTGGACTTGGATTGCTTTCCAACAATGCAGAAGCCGACATAATTTGCCCTGCCTGGCAATAACCGCATTGCGGAACGTCTATGTCTAACCAGGCCTGTTGTACTGGATGATCTCCATTTTCAGACAAACCCTCGATAGTTTTTATCTTACTTCCTTCTAAAGAAGAAATCGGTAGCTGGCAAGAACGTACTGCAGCACCATTAAAATGAACCGTACAGGCGCCACATTGGGCAATTCCGCAGCCATATTTAGTTCCTACTAAATGTAAATGATCTCTCAAAACCCATAATAGCGGGGTATTAGGGTCTACATCTACGGTTTTCTCTTCACCGTTGATATTAAGATTGAATTTCGCCATGACATAATTTTTTATAAAAATTACTAAAATTTTTCTTAAACGCTATTAAATATTAGCTATTTGGAATTGATTTAAATTAAACAGGATATTTTCATATATTTTTAAGAAGCTTTATTATAATCCAACTTCTCATATTTTCCATTCAAATATTCATGAGATTGGGTTGATTATATTCCTGTTTATTAGACTATTTTCATTTCTGTTTTTATAATTCTATAATTTTTAAAGGCTTTTTATTACTTATTCTTTATATTTCAGAAGAAATTTAATCAAACTCTTTTTTTAAGAATATGAAAAAACTTAAAATAACCACACTATTATTATTTGGTATAGGATGTTACGGTATTGGTTTTGCCCAGGTTGATGCGCCTAATACACCGCCAGAAGTATCTCCTATGCCCATGAAACCAGAAATGACTGAAATTTGGGAACCCCAGGTTAGTAAAATTACTCCGGGTGAAAAACCTGGTGATGCACCTTCAGATGCTATCATACTTTTTGATGGTGAAAATTTAGATCAATGGGTAAGTCAGACTGATACCGAAAAAGCAGCTCCCTGGGCTATAAAAGATGGTTATTTTGAAGTTGTTCCAGGCTCCGGCGGCATCCAGACGAAAATGAAGTTTGGCGATGCACAAATTCATATTGAATGGAGTGCTCCCGATAAGGTAGAAAATTCAGGACAAGGACGAGGAAACAGCGGATTGTTTCTTCAGAATAGATACGAGTTACAAATTTTAGATTCCTACAATAACCGCTCTTATAGCAATGGCCAGGCAGGAAGTATTTATAAAGATGCGCCACCACTAGTTAATGCCATGCGTTCTCCAGATCAATGGAATGTATACGATGTGATTTACACTGCTCCACGTTTTAAAGATGGCAAAATAGACCAAAAGGCAAAAATTACCGTGCTCCATAATGGCGTGGTCGTACAAAACAACACGACTATACAAGGCTTAACCCTTTATATTGGTTTACATAATTACCCTGAGGCGCACGAAGAAGATGTTATTGCTTTACAAGACCACGGTACCAAAGTTCAATTTAGAAATATTTGGGTGAGAAAATTATAAGTTGACGTTTAATTTTTTGAACAATGAGATCCGGCTAATTTATAGTCGGATTTTTTTTGATCTTGAGGTTGATGTTTTTAAAGTGGAAAGTTGAAAAGTTGAAGGTTTAAAGAAAGATCGATTTTCAAATTACCGTATTGCCACAGTTTTATTCATAAAAAAGATTTCTCCATTCTGCTACGATCTGGTCAAAATAACGAAAATTCATAATTCAATACCTTATCCGGATTACTGGATCCTGTGTCTTGATTCTCAATTATCAAATCAATACATTTTCAAATTAAGGATTTATAACATACAATTCCCGGTTGACAGATTTTTGCTAATTGTAAATTGTCTACATCGACCATAAGCTCACAATCCCATCGTGCCAGAAGCAGAGAGATCGATCTCAACATAAAAATAGATGTATTGGCTAAGTTTTATTGCGGTCTAACTAACGCTCAACTCTACTCATTGTTTATCGTTTATTGCTTATTGTTCAGTGCTCATTATAGATCTTCTTTCAATAATTTCCAGACATTATTCGCCAAAATTTGTTGCCCTTCGGCTGTGGGATGAATACCATCTTCCTGATTTAATTTTGGATCTCCGGCAACACCTTCCAATAAAAAAGGAATAAGCTCTAAATTATATTGCTCTGCTAAATCAGGGAAAAGTGATCTAAATTCAGAGGTATATTCCTCTCCCATATTTGGGGGAATTTGCATTCCGGCCAGAATAATTTTTACTTCAGGGTTTTTCTCCCTTGCCGTATTAATAATCTGTTCTAAATTACTCTTGGTTTCCTTTAACGACACACCACGTAAACCATCATTGGCACCAAGTTCAATCACCAGAACATCCACATTTTGCTTAAAAACCCAATCAAGTCGGTTTAATCCACTTGCGGTGGTTTCACCACTTAATCCTGCATTCACCACGCTATAATCCATCCCCAGTGAATCCATTTTTTTCTGAATCAGCGCCGGATATGCTTCTGTAGTATCCAAGCCTAAACCTGCGGTTAAACTGGTTCCAAAAAATAACACGACTGGCGCTTCTTCAGCTTTATTTTCTTCAGAAGCAGTTTCAGTAGAAACTTTTTCAGAAGAAGACCCAGACTGCTTTTCTTCGTTTTTGCAGGAATTAAAAAAAATAAGGCAAAAAATCGCTACGATTAGTTTACTAAGATTGGTTATTCTCATGGTCAATTTTTTTCAAAAGAAATTTAAACAAGTTTAGGGATAAATCTCAGAAGGTCTTAAAATCATTTCTTATTTTGTACGTTCTTGAATATTCTGTTTTTAAAAATACTGAATCAGGAACCTTGGGTTATTATATCCTTTTGGCGATGCCAATAAAAACATAACATCTAATTTTTAGAGCCCCACAGCATACAATGACAAAGATATTAAACCTTACCAACCTGGAGAAGAGCTACGACAGCGGAAGTAAAAAACTCCAGATTTTGCATGATATTAATTTCGAAGTTGAAGCCAAAGAAACCTTTGCGATCGTTGGCCCATCGGGTAGCGGAAAAACGACTTTATTAGGACTTTGCGCAGGTTTAGACCAGATTGACAAGGGTGAAATCGAATTATGTGGCATACAATTAAGCAGTCTTTCTGAAGATGACCTGGCCTCGCTACGGAATCAAAAAGTGGGGTTTGTTTTTCAAAATTTTCAATTATTACCCACACTTACCGCATTAGAAAATGTGGCGGTTCCGTTAGAATTACAAGGAAACAAACAGGCTACAGAAAAAGCTAGAGCATTACTGAAGAAAGTAGGTTTAGACCATAGAATGAATCATTATCCTTCACAACTTTCTGGCGGAGAGCAACAACGGGTAGCTTTAGCCAGAGCTTTTTCTAACGATCCTGAAATTCTTTTTGCTGATGAACCTACCGGAAATCTGGATGCTGAAACCGGGAAAAAAGTAATTCAGTTATTATTTGAATTAAATGCCGAGCTGGGTACTACTTTAGTGATTGTAACCCATGATATGGAATTGGCCAAAATGACCCAGCATATTTTAGAAATTAAGGGTGGGAAAATAGTATCTGACCAGAAAACAGGGATTTAAATGCAGCAAATTAAGACTCAACAACCAGGATTTTCCTGGCTGCTAACAATGGCCTGGAGAGATGGAAAGGCCAGTAAACGCAAGCTTTTGCTTTTTATGGCTTCTATTGTTTTGGGAATTGCCGCCGTGGTTTCTATTCAATCTTTTGGAGAAAATTTACAGGATAATATTGCGTTACAATCTAAATCCCTAATGGGTGCCGATTATACCATAGATATGAATCATCCGCCAAGCGAGCGGGTAACTGAAATCATGGATTCTCTGGGTATCGATTCACGCGAAATTAGTTTTGCCTCCATGGCTGCTTTTCCTAACAAGACAGGAACAAAATTTGTAAGCGTTCGTGGTATTGATAAGGGGTTTCCTTTTTATGGAGAACTGGAAACCACACCTAAATCTGCAGCTTCAGACTACCAAAATCAAAATGGCGCTTTAGTAGATGCTACTGTGATGCTTCAGCTCGACATTGCAGTAGGTGATAGTATTAAAATTGGCGACATCATATTCCCTATTTTAGGAGAATTAAAGCAGGCTCCCGGTAGTTCTTCACTTTTTGGAGCGATAGCGCCACCGGTGATTATTCCGTATAAATTTATAGAGCAAACCGGACTCATACAAACCGGAAGCCGTATTAATTACGACTATTATTTTGTAGCCGATAAAAAGACCAATCTTAAACTTTTAGATGAAAAAATTGCTCACCAATTAAAGCAAGAAGATGCCGATCTTGATACCCATCTATCAACCAGTGAGCGATTAGGTAAACGTTATGAAAACTTCGGAAAGTTCCTAAATCTTGTTGCTTTTATTGCTTTATTATTGGGGTGTGTGGGAATTGCCAGCGCAATTAATATTTACATCAAGGAAAAATTAAAATCGGTTGCGGTGCTAAAATGCCTGGGGGCTTCTAGAAAACAAAGTTTTTTAATCTTCTTGATTCAGGTTGCTTTTATAGGCTTTTTAAGCGGAATTTTAGGAAGTATTCTAGGCGTAATTTTACAATATGCTTTTCCGATAATTTTAGAAGGTTTACTCCCGGTAGAAATAGCTTTATCGATTTCACCCAGGGTAATTTTAGCCGGAATCGTATTGGGTATTTTAATGTCTGTTTTATTTGCATTGTACCCTCTTGTAGGTACACTTTACGTATCACCGCTTCAGGTTTTACGTGTTCAGGAAAATACAAGTTCAAAATCACGAAAAGCACTTTTAGGAATTTCAATATTGATTATTTTATTTTTATTCCTCTTCTCATTTTGGCTCCTTAGAAACTGGCAATATGCATTGTCATTCATTACTGGTGTATTAGTCACTTTTGCGATTTTAGCCGGTATTGCTAAGGTATTTATGAATCTTATCCGAAAATTTTTCCCTGAATCCTGGAGTTTTGTTTCACGACAATCCCTTCGGAATTTATTCAGACCTCAAAACCAGACCTTGATCCTGATTTTGGCAATTGGCATTGGTACTTTTTTAATCAGTACACTTTATTTTAGTAAAGATTTATTACTCGCACAGGCTACCTTAGATAATAACAACACCAGTGCCAATATGATTTTGCTGGATGTACAAACAGGCCAGACGAAAAACGTGTCTAAAACTATAGCTTCGCAGGATTTACCTGTAATCGAAGATATCCCAATCGTTACGATGCGCGTACAAAATATTAAGGGAAGATCGGTAAATGAGATTCGGGAAGACAGCACTTCTACTATTAACGGGTGGATTTTAAGCCATGAGTTTCGTGTGACCTACCGGGACTCTTTAATTGCTTCGGAAAGTATTGAAAATGGAGAGTGGATTGCTGAAGTTGAAAATCCTGAAATGATCCCGATATCGGTAAGTACAAATTTTGCTGAAGATGCTCAGGTTGAAGTTGGCGATCAGGTCACTTTTAATGTACAGGGTGTTTTAATGAAAACGAAAATTGCCAGTACCCGACTGGTCGATTGGGGACGGATGCAGACTAACTTTTCTATTGTTTTTCCAAAAGGTGTTTTGGAGCAGGCACCACAATTTCATGTCATAACGACAAAGGTCCCCGATGCACAAAAGTCGGCTGAAATTCAGCAATTATTAGTCAAAAATTATCCAAACATTTCGATTTTAGATTTACGCCAGGTATTGAGCATAATCGAAGGATTACTGGACAAAATAAGTTGGATCATCAATTTTATGGCCTTTTTTAGTATTCTTACGGGAATTATTGTTCTATTAGGTGCGGTTAGAACCAGTAAATATCAACGCATTAAAGAGAGTGTCCTGCTTAGAACAATAGGTGCTAAAAGTAACCAGATTCTTAAGATTGCAGCCCTAGAATATATTTATTTGGGGGTTTTGGGAAGTTTAAGTGGAATTTTATTATCACTAATAAGTAGTTTATTATTAGCCTGGTTGGCTTTTGAAACCACCTTTATTCCATCCTGGATTCCGTTTGGAATTTTATTCCCGGGGATTACTTTACTGGTTTTAATTATTGGATTGGCAAATAGCCGTAGTGTGATAAAAAACCCACCGCTACAGGTACTGCGGCGGGAAAGTATATAAACTTATTTATTAATTTCATTTAATTTAGTTTCTGATTCATAATAAAATTCGGTTGTCCAAATACCCTTTTTTCTGAAACTTGCACCAGATGATTGATCTTTATAGGTAATTTCATAAGGTACTTCAATAGTATACCTGTTGATATTATAAGTGATCTCATACTCTGTTTGTGGTGGAATTTTGAGGTCAGATTGCCCTGAAATCTCCACATTTCTTTTCCACTCACTATTTTCAGCATATGTTATCATTTTATCCCAGCCATGACTAACGTTGATTTCATCGTAAATGACTTCAATAGCAGGCAATCGTATTTCTATTTGATTATTCTTTAAAGGCATTAAAACTTGTTGGTTATTTTCGATAAAAGAAGCATGTAGCGTATCAGGATATTCATCATAAACAGTTACTTCCTTAAATTCATTGGTAGGGTTAGTTACCGTATCCTTAGAAAATGTTATCCACTCACTATTCATAACTTTTCCGGCTTCAGTATCAAATTGTATATTTTCAATTTCAAAATCACCTTTGGGAATAATTTCAAATTGTTGATTTTGCGTATCTTTTTTTGAAGAAAGATAAATCGAATTTTCTGCCGTTTCTAAAACAAAATTTTTCTCATTTTCACCTAATGTAGCATTTTCAATTAATGAATAATGATTGTTTTCACTAGCTATTAAACGCCAATATTGAGTATCCTGAAGTGTATTATTTTCAGCAGCATCGAAAATTACAGGAACTAATAACTCTTCTTTAGAGTTCATTGATTGTACTCCGATATTTTCCATTTCTATTACCGAAATTAATGAAAGTGACCTTGAAACCTCATCCTTTTCTGAAATACCAAATAATAGTTGTTCATTTTCTTCATCAAAATCGGTTAATGTCAACTTATTATCTGATCTTTTTGTAGATAAATAGGTATTAGAAGCCACGGCTTTTACATAAAAAGGAATACCTATAAGATCCTGCCATTCTTCAAGGTTATACTCTGAAGTGGTTGGATCGTTAACAAAGTAATTATCAGAAACTTCAGAAAATCTCGTCTCATGATCATCATCGCTACAGGAAAAGAAGAAAACCGCTAAAATTGCAAATAGGAAATAATTATTTTTCATTATATTTTAATTAGATTATATCTACATTAAGGTGAGTCTAAGAATCTTTCAATCGCAAAACCTAATATATAACGGTTATAATTGAAAAAAATTATTTTGTAACCAATTATAATATTGGTCGTCGTATAGGTATACATCTCTTTAAAAACCTCGATGAGTTACCCAATCAACGAGGGATTAATAAATGGCCAATGCGGTCTTACTTAAACCATCAATCATGAAAAAACGACAGTTATTATGCTTTGCATTTATTTTACTAAAAGCTACACTCCTACCTGCGCAAAGTCAAAATTTAAAGCTAAATCAACCAATCTCAGCACAATTAGAAACTTCAGAAGATTCTAAATCCTTTACGATAGCGTTGGATTCTGCTTACTTTGTTTACGGTAAAATCGACCAAAACAGTGTTGACGGTATTATTAAACTATATTCTGAAGAAAATAAATTGTTAGAAGAATTTGACGAAACCGGAAAAGGCCCGGACTTCTTCAGTTTTACCACCAATAAAAAAGGCGATTATCGTTTGGAAGTAGCTCCTTTTAAAAAAGATTCTGGTGCTTTTAGCATAGAGATCTTAACAGCCGAGCCTCTGGCCAAAACACCAGAGGGAAAAGTAGATCAATTACTTATAGGCTATTCCGGTGATGTTCCGGGAGCCGAAGTTTTGGTATTGAAAGATGGTAAAACACTTTTAGAAAAAGCCTACGGGATGTCGAATCTTAGCTATGAGATTCCGTTTAAAACCTCAACGCCAACAAACATAGGATCTACTTCTAAGCAATTTACCGCCATGGCTATTATGTTGTTGCAGCAGCAGGGGAAATTAAATATTGATGATGATATTCGAAAATATATCCCTGAATTACCCGAATTTGAACAGAAAGTGACGCTGCGTAACTTCTTAACCCATACCAACGGATATCGTGAATTTTTAAATCTTTTTAGCCTTACCGGGAGTGATCTTACCCTCCCAATTAGTGAAGAACAAATTATTAGAAGCATCCAAAATCAACCAAAATTACAAAACGAACCGGGAACAAAATTCAATTATAACAATACCGGGTTTATTTTACTTAGCCTGGTAGTAGAGCGAGTTACCGATACCCCTTTTCCACAATGGATGAAAGAAAATATCTTTGAACCTTTAAATATGAAGGATACTCGTGTTAGAGCTTCTAATGACGAAATTATTCCAAATCGAGCCGCTGGTTATAAAATTGGAGACTCTGGTAAATATGTAGAAGTTGAAGATTTACAATATTCTCGTGGTGCGGGCGGAATTTATACCACACTACCAGATTTAAAAAATTGGATCCAAAATTTCAAGTCTCATCAATTGGGGGGTGAAGAAATTTATAAGACCATGACCACAGCATTTGTATTAAAAGATGGGGATACATTGGATTATGGATTTGGACTTTCCATCGATAAATACCATAACAAAACCAGAATTCATCACGGTGGCGCTGATGCTGCGCACCGGTCTATGCTTATGTATTTCCCTGAATTTGATGCTGCTGTAATTACTGAAAGTAATAATGCATCTTTCAACAGTGCAGGAATAGCTAATAAAATAGCCGATATTTATTTTGAAAATGAGTTTAATGATGCCAAGACTTTAAAAGAAGGTGAATATAACATTGCAAAGTTTGAAAAACTATTAGGTGAGTATGCCCTAGATGAATCTCCCGATTTTATCCTGAGTTTTATGAAGGAAGGTGACCGAATTTATACCCAGGCTACCGGACAGCCTGAAATAGATCTTATTGCCGAATCTGATTCGGTTTTTAAAATTAAAGGTATAGAAGCACGTGTGAAATTTAACCTGAATGAAGATGGTACTGCTAATAGTTTAACGTTGATGCAAAATGGTATTCATACCGCAACCAAGATCTCTTCAGATAAAAACTCAGAAGATTTTGTCTACGAAACCTCAAAATTCGATAAACTTTTGGGCAAATATGCTTTAGAAGAAATGAAAACCTTCGTAATGACTTTTATGAAAGATGAAGATCGAATTTATGCTCAGGCTACCGGGCAACCGGAATTTGACCTTGTGGCCGAATCGGACTCACTATTCAAAATAAAAGGAGTTAACGCTAGGGTTAAATTTCATCTAAATGAGAATGGAACGGCAGATTCATTAACCTTAATCCAAAACGGACTACATAAAGCCAAAAAAATAAAAACTTCGGAAAATGTAGACCTAAAAAATTTCAAAGGAAATTTTTACAGTACTGAAATTGAAACCGTTTACCACATCAATTTAAAAAACGATCAATTAGAAATTTCCAGCTTTCTATTTCCCGAAAATTTGAAATTAGAATATACCACCGAAGATAGCTTTGCCACAGGTTTTCCTGTTCAGGCCATAAAATTTATACGAAACAGTAAAGATAAAATTATAGGATTTGAAGTGGATAATGGCAGAACCAGCGGAGTACGATTCGATAAAATGAATGAAGAGTTTCTAATGCAAAAACAAGAATACTAGATTAGTGATTAACAACTTAAAAAGGGGAATAATCCCCTTTTTTAAGTTGTTAAAAATACTTTAAATTTATAATCCTATTGATTTAAACAACCTATAACCAACCAATGATGCAAAAGATCACCAAAAGAGACCTTAAATTTCTATTGTTCGGATTTTTCTGCTATTTCATGCTAAACGTCGTATTAGACTGGAATGAAAATTCAGAAGCTTTTATAGAAGGTTACAATGACGGTAAAGCTTATTTTATAGAAACAAATGACTAGGCATGAGGGCTTTCTTAAAAAAGAATATCTCAATCTTAAGTCTTTGCTTTCTGCTTTTGCTCTACCTGCTTCTTATGTTTTTTAATTTTAAAGATGAAAAGCGTAAAAGCTTTTTACATGAAAAAACTTCTATTACTCCGGCCGTTATCAAAGCTAAAATTGTTAACCATGATTAACAATTTGGAAGTTTTTCCTGTCTTTTAAAAAATCTTCTTGAAATAGGATAAAGCATTAATCCGGCAACTAAGAAGAGTAAAAAAGCAATTTTTAATCCAAATAATTCAGCTAAATATCCTACCAATGGAGGGCCAAGTAACATTCCCGTTACACTATATGTGGTTACTATAGAAATGGCCATCCCAGGACTGTATTTTGGCGATTCCCCAGCCAATCCCATCGTCATTGGCATGACAGCTGCTATTCCTAAACCAACCACACTAAACCCTATTAAAGCAGGCCAGAAATATGGAAATAAAACAACAGTTAAAACACCACAGACCACCATTAAAGAACTAACGATATAGGTTTTTGGCATTCCAATTTTTTCAACTATCAAATCAGAGAAAAACCTTGAAAGTGCCATAAAAACCATAAAGGTTAAATAACCTAGAGTAAAAATTTCTTCGCCTACCACTTCTTTAAAATAAACTCCGCTCCAATCAAACATCCCCCCTTCACATAAGGCAGCGAAAAACACCATTAGTCCTAAAATAAAAATATAGCCATCTGGTTTGCCTAATTTAAGTTTACTGCCACCCGTTGTTTTGTCTCCGCTAAGTAAAAAATTAAAACTACTCCCTATACATACCAAACTTACAACGCCAACAATACTAAGATGTATCGGCATATCTATGCCAAACTTTACCATAAAAGTAGATAACGCTACCCCTATAATACCACCACAACTCCATGCTGCATGAAAAGAACCAATAATCTTACGGAGAAAAGATTTTTGTAAACTTATGGACTGAGTATTCATAGCAATATTCATTATTCGCATCGCAAATGCAAAAAAGAACATGCTTATCATTAAACTGTAAATACTGGAAGACCATCCGATACCGGCTAAAGACAAAGAAATAAGAATAATCCCGGCAAAAAGGGGGCTACGGCTATCGAATTTTGATACCAGCCATCCCGAAATTGGTAAACCTACGATATTACCAAAAGGCATCACTAAAAGCAAGCTTCCCAATTCGGCTTCACTAAGATTGTATAATTCTTTAACAGATGGAATCCTGGAGGCCCAGGTAGAAAATGAAATTCCACTAACAAAAAAACAGATACTTAAGGCGATACGATGTCGATGTCTTGCTTCCATTATTAAAACTAAAAAAAACAAATATCAGGAATTACTATAACATAGACTTCACATAAAATGGCTTTAATGCTTACAAAAGAAGCTTATTTGAATTATCGATTAATAAAGTCGCTTTGAAACAGCTAGTTCCCTAAAAATGAACATTTTTTTAAGCGAATATTAAGTATTGCCTTAGTGATTACTAAGAGCAAAAATGCAAATTGCTCTTAAATTTATTTAGAAAATGCTTCAGAAGATTATTAGGTTCAGTTTAAAAAATAAGATTCTTGTTGGAATATTTACCGCAATTCTCATAGGGGTGGGAATGTACTCACTGAATAATATTCCTATTGGGGCAGTGCCAGATATTACCAATAATCAGGTTCAGGTTATCACCACTTCTCAAAATCTATCTACACAGGATATGGAGCGATATATCACGTATCCCATAGAGCTAGAAATAGCCAATTTGCCGGGAGTGAAAGAAATTCGATCGGTTTCTAAATTCGGACTTTCAGTTGTTACGATCGTCTTCAACGAATCTTTAGGCACCTACTTACCACGCCAACTTATTTCAGAAAAAATTAATGCGGCTAAAGAAAGTATTCCTAAAGACATTGGCTCTCCTATAATGACTGGTCTTGGTGAAAATTTATCAGTATATGTTAGAAACCGAACCCGGGTATGAAGATCAATATGATGCTACCCAATTAAGGAGCATTCAGGATTGGATTGTAAAAAGAGAACTTTCGGGTATCGACGGAGTTGTTGAAATTAATACCTGGGGTGGTTATTTAAAGCAGTATGAAGTTGCTATAAATTCGGCCAAACTTAGCGCTTTAAATATCAAAATTTCAGATATTCTAACGGCCCTACAGGCTGATAATAGTATTTCTGGAGGTGGATATATCGAGAAAAACGATCAGGTCTTATTTATTCGTGGAGATGGTAAAATCGATTCCTTAGATAAGATTAGAAATACCGTAGTTAGCATTAAAGGTGATAAGCCAATTTATATAAAGGACATTGCACAGGTAGACTTTGGGCATGCACCCAGATACGGTGCAATTACCGGGAATGATGAAGGCGAAAAAGTATTGGGCCAAATAATGATGTTAAAAGGCGCTAACTCACAAAAGGTGATCAATTCGGTTAAAGAACGGGTGGCAGAAATCCAATCTAATTTACCCGAAGGGGTTAAAATTAATCCTTTTTTAGATCGAAGTGAACTTATAAGTAAAACTACGTTTAAAATTACCGAAAATCTGGTTTTAGGATTTATCATCGTGATTTTTGTAGTGGTACTAATTCTGGGAGATATTCGCTCTGGAATTATCGTTGCCTCCGTAATTCCACTTTGTCTTTTATTTACACTTACTATGATGTATATTTTTAAAATTGATGCTAACCTCATGAGTTTAGGCGCAATTGATTTTGGAATTATCATAGATGGTGCCGTAATTATCGTAGAATATTGTGCTTTCGAAATTACACAGCGCTTTAGAAAATACAACCAGCTAAATAAAGAAGAAATTCGTAATCTAAACGATCAGGCTACTTTTGTAAGCGCTTCTAAAATGATGGGGTCTGCCATTTTTGGACAAGTAATTATTCTGATTGTATTCCTGCCTATTCTTTCCCTTACCAATGTCGAAGGTAAAATGTTTAGACCAATGGCCCTGGCCTTTAGTTTCGCAATTATCGGGGCAATCATTTTATGTTTAACCTATGTCCCTGTTGCAGCATCTTTATTCTATTAGCTATTTAGGCTGGTAATTTTTTACCCAATCTAATAGAAGTTGTTTTTGTGCTTCAGTAAGCTTGGCCTCCTTATGCAACCAAACATAAGAATCTAATGGCATTTTATTATTTTCAATCTCTTCCCCTATTTCTTCAACTTTATGCGCTTTTTTTTCAGCAGATAATTTGGCCCATTCCGAAAAATTGAGATGCCTTTTCCCATCCTTCACATGATTATCTAAAAAGAAATTTACAGGCGTAATTTCACTATACCAGGGATAATTAGTATTATTAGAATGGCAATCATAACAGGAAGTCACCAAAATTCTGGAGACCTCTCTTGGTAAATCTTCAGCTTTTAAAATATCATTATTCGATATTTCTTCGGAAATATTTTTTGACGGTCTAAAAAACTGAAGTACTACGACAACCAGTACCATAGTTATTAAAAGTATACTTGAAAATTTCTTTTTACGAGACATTTTTAATTGGTTTTAGTGAGCATATTACAGTTGAATTTGAGATAGTTTTCTAAAAAATACTACGGAATTATAAAGTTAACTCCAAAAGATACCAATCCTGAGTTTAACCCCGAATTCCTTTTGTAATAAAGATATCTAAGATCGATACTCTTTAAATGCAAACTCCAGATATTGAAATTGGTAAATATATCGGTGTAATTTACACCAAACCCAAACTGATTTGCATGGAATTTTGAAAGGTCATAATCAGATGTATAGTATTGCTGGTTAGAACGATGCATCTCGTAACCGGCAAAATAATCTGCAGCAGTTTGAGTATAATATCTATACGATGGGTAAAGTGTAAATTTACTACCCAGTTTTATGGGCATTTCTATACTTGCCGTATGCGATTGTATTCCCCAATCATCACTATAATAACGATAATAACCACGCAGTACAAAAGTTTCGTTTAGATAATAATTTAAGCGACCGCCAACTGCAATTTTAAGTCTTGTATCGGGTAATTGCTCTATAGCATCCGCCAACTGAAAATTCTGAATAAATGAATCCGCAACATCTGCAAAATATACCCGCTGAAAAGGCGTCGATAAAAGTCCGTTTTGGCTCACCACATCCAACGCCAGTGATCCTTGCAATCGCTCACTAAGAATCTGGGAAAAATTTAATCCCAAAGTATACGAATTTCGCCCTTTATCAGTAAATTCAGTAAATTTAGGATTGTAGTTAGGATTGCCGGTAATCGAATTTTGCTGAAATAAGCCATCATTTAAACCAGCTCCGCTTTCTCCAAAAGGCCTTAATTCTATAGGATAAATAGGCTTCCAGGTATCTAGATAGATTTTGGTGTGTAGGGTAAGTTCCGTATTTTTTTCATTAAATAACTTTGTAAAACTTCCACCAAAACCTATTGAAAAATAATCATATTCACTGGCCAAAGATGCATCTGCCGTCCAGATCGTATTACGATCGTCTGAACTATGGCTATAGGTACCGTTAATATTTGCCCAGGTATCACCACGAGACGCTCCAGAGGATGCTGTGAAAGGATCTGCCTGCCCAGCACCATCAAAAGGATTGATATTACTGGAAGACGCCGAAGTATATGCTGAAACACCTGCATCTATCGTCAAAACATCATCTACATTTAACGGAATAGATACCACGATGGTTGGCGTAAAATCGGTAAGCTCTTCTGTTCCCGTACCACCAGATACGGCTGCATTATTTCCATCCTGAGAATAATAACTGCTTAGAAAGTCGATTTCGGTATTTTCTAAAACCCTTTTTTTGTAGCCATCAACCTCACCAGAAGAAGATTGCTCTTGCTGAGCTATTAAAAAATTGACATTTAAAATGCCCAAAATCGCTACAATACTATATTGATATTTTAATTGCATCCGCATCCTCCACCAGTTTTGCCTCCATTTGCACCAGAAGCTGCTTCCCTGTACGAATGAAAATTTGTTTGAAACCGATCTACTTTCTTTGCTCCCAAAACCATATCGGGATCATTTATATACACTTTTTCATATTCCTTAATTGCCGAACATGAAACAGTACTGCAAGCTATTAACGCCAGTATTACTACTTTTTTAATCATTTAGTCGCTATTTCAATATGATCTGAAGTATGAATATTTCCTTCAACATCAATAATTATACATTCTACTTTAGGTAACTGGTTAATTCTATTTAACCCTACTTCTTTTCCCATTACAAATACCGAGGTGGCCAGAGCATCGGCCAATTCGGCTTTAGGAGCAAAAACCGTCACACTAATAATTCCGGTAGCCGGATAGCCGGTTCTTGGATTGATAATATGTGCATATCGAGTTCCGTTAAACTCTACAAACTTCTCATAATCTCCAGAAGTTACTACCGCTTCATTTTTAATAGGCAGCAAAGCAAAAGCTTTGTTTTTATCCATAGGATTGGTAATGGCAACCTTCCAATCTTCACCATTTACCTGTTTACCCCAGGTATTCATATCTCCCGAAGCATTAATAATACCCGCAATTACACCTTTACTTTGCAGTAAATCTTTGGCTCTATCTGCTGCATAGCCTTTCCCAATTGCTCCAAAGCCAATTTTCATTCCGGGTAATTTCAGAAATACGGTATGTTCAGCTTCATTTAAAATAATATTTTGATAACCTACTTTTGAAACTGAACTTTTAATATCTTCTTCAGCAGGCATCCTAGTCATACTGCCATCAAACTTCCAAATTTTATCCATGGATGCGTAAGTAATATCAAAAGCTCCATCGGTAAGTTTTGATATCCCTATCGCTCTTTTTATAAGATCAAAAAGCTCCTGACTAACTTTTACGGGTTTTATGCCTGCATTGGTATTGACTAAAGAAGTCTCTGAATTTGGATCCCAGGATGAAATTCGCTTTTCTATACGCGTAATTTCAGCAACGGCCATATTGATATCGCTGTTCGCCGCTGTGCTATCTTTAGCGACCACGGTAATATCAAAGCGACTGCCCATAAGTTTTAGGGTTCGCTTCAGGGTTTGCTGCGCATTTACCTCTACAGCGAACAATATTAAAAGCATTAAAAAAGATCCTGCTTTTTTCATCATTTCGCAAACTTATCAAGCATGGCTATATATTGTTTTACTTCAATTTTTTGATAGCCTGCCTGTCCCAAAACTTTACCAGATTTATCCAAAACCACTACAAATGGGAAATAGCCATTAGAATTGTAAACTTCAGCTAGTTTATTGTTCTTTTCTTGTTGTTCTGGTGAAAGCGCATTTTTATTTTTCCGCGGAAAATCGGCTTTTAACATTACGTAGTGTTTCTGGGCATAGTCTTTAAATTCTTCTGTGCTCCAAATTTCTTTATCTAACTTTATACAAGGCGCACACCAATCCGATCCCTGAAAAACAAGAATAATAGGTTTATCTTCTTTAGCCGCTTCTTTTTTTGCTGCGGCAAAATCGGTTTTCCAATCCTGAGCTAATAAAAATTGAGTTGAAAAAACGCAAATAAGGATAAGCAGTATTTTTTTCATTTTTAATTTTGTTGTTATGCACAATTGGGGATCATTCTCAAAAGTTGTGTGCGAATTGAAATATTAATTAGATTTTTGTTTTCTAAACAGGAAGCATTGGATCCATATATAGACCTACTCAAGATATTATTACCAGAATTATTAATCACCCATTTTGATCTAACCGGACATCAAACAGAAGGGGATTTATTACACCTGGATTTTGAAGAGAAGCCTGATATTCCTAAAGAGTTCTCCTCTAAACTAGTCATAGCACACGGGTTTCATAAGGAAATAACAATCCAGGATTTTCCTGTACGAGGTAAAAAAGTATTCCTGCATATAAAACGCCGTCGCTGGCTGGGTAAACAAGATAAAGAAGTTGTACAGCGTGACTGGAACTTAGTAGCACAGGGAACCCGAATGACCACCGAGTTCGCTGCTTTTTTAAAAGGACTTAGTCAGTACTAAAGCCTCTGACTGTCATACCATCGGGGCTTTTTACGGAGTAAACGGAAAGAAGCTCCAGCGCCAGTATAAAGATTATTTAAGCGATTTTAAAGAGTGGGATCAAAAACCTCATTCCAAAGAATGGCTCATTTTCCCCAAAAACATAAGCTCTAAGCTCTCTATAGATGAGACTGCACTCTCCAAAGGAGAACTTTATACCATCATCACCAATAAAGGAGCTAAGGGGAAAAAGGGCAGTATTGTAGCTATTTTCTCGGGAACCAAGGTAGAACCCATTATAGAACAACTCCTTAAAATACCAGCTTCAAAACCAGCACAAGTCAAGGAGATCACCCTAGATATGGCCAAGTCCATGAAAAACATTGCCAGGAAATGCTTCCCTAAGGCTGTACAGGTCACCGATCGCTTCCATGTCCAAAAACTTGCCTTTGAAGCCCTACAGGATATTAGGATCAAGCACCGATGGGAGGCGATAGATCTGGAGAACGAACAAATCAAACAGGCCAGGTTAAAACAGAAAAGTTGTAGTCCAGAAATCTTTGCAAATGGGGACACCAGAAAACAATTATTGGCGCGTAGCCGGTACCTGCTCTATAAAGCACCTTCCAATTGGACAGAGAACCAGCTCCAACGCAGCAAAATACTCTTCGGGCAATACCCCGATATAAAGTTGGCATTTAAGCTTACACAAAGGCTTAGAAATATATTTAACAATGCTAAATCAAAAGAAGGGGCATATACAAAACTAGCCCACTGGTACAAGGATGTAGAGCATACGGGTTTTAAGGCATTTAATACTATTGCCAATACCATAACCATTAACTACAGGTCTATTCTAAACTACTTTATCAACCGAAGTACAAATGCATCAGCAGAATCCTTTAATGCAAAAATAAAAGCATTTAGAGCTCAGTTTAGAGGAGTGAAAAATATAGAATTCTTCCTCTACAGATTAACCACAATTTTTGCGTAAACACAACATTTAGGCTTGATCCCAATTGGCCTTCATTTTAGCTGATGCCGACTTTGTGATTTTTATTAATTTGTTTTTTAAGAAATTGATGTTTTGGCATTTCCCCTGTGCCAATATTGTTCTACCGTAGCGGGTAAAAAAATGCTGTTGACTTAAAAATTGAATATTAAGCTGAAGCCAACTTTCTTCACAATATTGCTGCTGAAGCTTTTCCTCCCACTCTTTTCTTAGTAATTGATTACGACTAATAAATTTTGAAGTTCCCAAATGAAAAATATCAGCATCGCAAAGCACCTCGGCTTCCAAACAGCATGGTTCCTGTGGCATATGAGTAGACTGAATACAATTTGTTACTATTTTAATCTTTTCTATAGGCCAGTCTTTAGCAGACAGAAATTGGTAAGCGAATACCGCACTATATTTTTCATGCTCTTTATATGATTTTAAAAATCCGGTATCGTGAAACCATCCTGCAATGATCACTGGCTCCATAAACGATGCAGAAAGCCCCATTGATTTACCAATGGTTTTAATGTTGGCCACAACGTCTCGCGTATGTTCCAGATTATGAAAAGACATTTCTTTACAAGATTGTGAAGAAAGTAATTCTTCACAATATGATTTTACTTCATCAATCAACATATATCAAAAAAATTAGTTGAAGTAATTCTATATCATAATTCTTATTCTAATCCTTTATGGAGCGTTTCCGCCCAAGGCTTTTAATTAGTATAAAAGTAAATGGTATACCTAAAGATAAACTAAGTCTTTTCTTAAGATTCGCTTAAAAATGGATAGTGAAAGTAGTTCCTTTATATTTGATGCTATCTACCTCTATTCTAGCGCCAATAGCCTGCGCTGCTTTTTGTACAATAGAAAGTCCTAAACCGGTACCTTTTATATGTTTATGCTCTAAACCTTCAGATCTAAAAAATGGATTAAAAATCTTACTGATGTCATCTTCTTTAATCCCAATTCCTTCATCAATTATCTTTACAACCGGTCTGGAATTTTTCATCTTTAAATCGATGGTTATGGTAGAATCTGCATAGGCATACTTAATAGCGTTTTCTAAAACATTATTTAAGATAGCGTATCCATAATAGGCATGTATCTGGAAATTTTTAATTCCTTCAGCATTAAAGACAAGCTGAATATTCTTTCTCCTTAGTTTTACAGTATATTCATTAATCACCTCATCGATAAGAGATATGATTTCTGTTTGCCTGCTATTATCAAGAAGGCGATGGCCATCGTCATTTCTAGCTAAAAATAATAATTGCTCAATTATAATGCTCATCCTATCAATTTCACCTAGACTATAATTAATCTTATCTTCATAGTCTTCACGAGTGCGCTCTTTTCTTATCAAAACTTCCAGAGTTCCCCTAATTGAAGAAATGGGCGTCCTTAATTCGTGAGAAGCATCACTGGTAAACTGGCGTTCTCTTTCGATAGCCTGCTCTACACGATCTAATAAGCTATTTATCGAAAGGGATAAATCGTAAAGTTCATCCTTATTATCGGGAAATTTTACACGTTCATTAAGGTGATCTCTACTTATACGATTGGTTGTTTGCGTAATTTCCTGAATAGGTTTAATACTTCGTCCTGCCAGGAACCTTGATATAAAAAATAGAACTATCAAAATAAGCGGGTAACATAAGATCAGTATCCAGGCCAGCCGCACAATTACATCTTGAGAAGCTTCAAAAGACATAGCTGTAATGATATATCCATAAACTTTACCATTCATCTTTACCGGCACCTGGATTTGACGAATAAGTTCGTTTTTTAAATAAGCATTAAAATGCTCATTATCTTCTTTATTTTGAAAAAATGATAATTGATCTTTTTTAAGATTTGGTGACTTATCGGTTACGACTGTGCCCGTACTATCCATCACCTGAACAAAGACAGGATTTATTTGCACCTCCCTATGCTCTCGTTCTTCCCATTCTTCTTTATCCCAAAAAACAGGCCTTCCATTTTCTAAAGTGGTTTCCTGTAAGTGTATGGTCGCTTCGTAATGGAGATCACTGTCTAATTGTTGGTAAACAGTTTGCTTTACCAAAATAAAAACCACTAAAAAAGCAAAAGCCACAATAAGCGCAGTAGCCAGCATATAATAAATAGCAATACGATCTTTAAAACTTAGCTTCATGATTCTTTAGCAATGTAGCCAACTCCCCTAACTGTTTGAATATAATTTTCATCTTGATCCAAATCTAGTTTACGACGTAATGCATTAATGTACACATCTATTACCCCAGTGTTATAGCTAAAATTGATATCCCAAACTTTTTCTATAATCTTGGTACGTGTACATACCCTTTCTTTATTACGAATTAAGTATTCCAGCAATGCAAATTCCTTAAGGGTAAGATTAACTTCTTTTCCGTTTTTAAATGCCTGATGAGTACCTGTATTCAATTCTATCGGTCCTAAAGAAAAGATAGCGTGCTCTCCAGATTTTGGGCGCAGTTGCACCTTAATTCTTTCTAGTAATTCTTCAAAATGGAAAGGTTTTTTTATATAATCGTTCGCTCCACTTTGTAAACCAAATATGGTTTCGTCTACGGTGTCCTTAGCCGTCAAAAAAAGTACAGGGGTTTCTTTATCTTCTTTTCTAAATTGCCGGCATATTTCTATACCGCTTAGGCCAGGAAGCATCCAATCTAACAGCAAGAGATCGTACTTTCCGGTAAGCGCCAATTCTAGCCCTTTTTTGCCATTATCAGCAATATCTACGGCAAAAGATTCTTCTTCTAAGCCCTGCTTTAGAAATCCAGAAATACCTGTTTCGTCCTCTACTATTAGAATTCTCATAGTACAAATTTGCTATTAATCCTTTAAAATGACTTTAGTCTTACCTTAAGATTCGCTTAAAATTTAGGTTTTTTAAATTTCAATACTAACCTGTTACAAGGTAATCAATATTCAAGATTTAGCCATTTTATATTATGAGGTGGCTTAAAGCTAAAGCCTAGTGCTTTTTACCAGCAGATAAGAGGACTTAGAATCTCAAAGAGAGCTTCAGTATTAAAAGACTTTTAAAAAATTTTAAAAAAAAATCGAAACTGACAATTATCATATTTTACGACGAGCTTCTAGGATAATTTTGTTGTATAATTAAAAATCCTCGAATTATGACACTTTATGCAAAATTAAACGAAGAATTTAGTCACAATTTCTTAGGCTATTCAGCTTTAGCCATGATCGTTTCCACAAGTTTAGGAGGGATCGCAATAATGACCACTTTAATGCATGGCCATGCAGCATTACAAATGTTTTTGGTTTTTATTAGTGTTGCTATTTGTAGCGCTCATAATGCATCGATTTTAACTGTGCAAAAACCAAGTGTGGTTTTTCACTTATTTACCGCAAGTGTTTTAATTAACACCTTACTAATTATAGGAAACAGCATATAAATCATGCAAATACTGGTAAATAAATATAATGTAGCCGGTCCAAGGTACACAAGCTATCCAACCGTACCATATTGGGATGATGCTTCTTTTTCATTAAAAGAGTGGAAAGAATGTTTAAAAAGAAGTTATGTAGAAAGTAAGCACAACGGTATAAGCCTCTACATTCATCTCCCATATTGTGAAAGTATGTGTACCTTTTGCGGCTGCAATAAAAGGATTACCAAAAATCACCTTGTTGAAATTCCTTATATCAAATCACTTTTAATAGAATGGGATTTGTATGTTTCCTTATTTGAAGAAACACCAAAGATTTCAGAATTGCATATAGGTGGCGGTACTCCTACGTTCTTTTCTTCAGAAAATTTACAACTGCTCATTGAAGGATTATTTAAAGATCCTAAGGATCGCGCTAATGCCAAGCTAAGTTTTGAAGGCCATCCTAACAATACCAGTCATAAACACCTTGATGTATTAGCCAATCTTGGCTTTACAAGGGTTAGTTATGGGGTGCAGGATTATAATCTCAAAGTTCAGAAAGCGATAAATCGCGTACAACCTTTTGAAAACGTCCAAAAAGTAACCACTCTTGCCAGACAAGCGGGTTATACTTCTATAGGCCACGATATCATTTTCGGATTACCTTTTCAAACTACAGCTGATATAGAAAATACTATAAACCTTACTAAAAAATTAAGACCAGAGCGTATTGCTTTTTATAGTTATGCTCACGTGCCGTGGATAAAAGGTAACGGTCAACGTGGTTTTAAGGATGAAGATCTTCCTACTGCTGAAGAAAAAAGAGCACAATTTGAACTTGGTAAAAAGCGCTTATTAGAATCGGGGTATATAGAGATTGGTATGGATCATTTCGCCCTTCCCCAAGACGAATTAGCGCAAAGTCTTAAGCAAAAAACAATTCATCGTAATTTTATGGGATATACTACAACGACTACACAGTTGATGGTTGGCTTGGGCGTTTCAGCAATTGGTGATTCCTGGTATGCTTTTGGACAAAATGTTAAAAACATCGAAGAATACAATAATTTAATTGAGGGTGGAATATTTCCTATTTATCGCGGACATATTCTTAGTCCGGAAGATTTAATTATCAGAAAGCATATTCTAAACCTAATGTGCAAACTGGAGACAAGTTGGGAAGACAACAACATGCAATTTCCAGAATTACCGGATATAATTATAAAGCTATCTGAGATGCAAGATGACGGATTATTAAAAATCCTCCATAATAAAATTGAAATTACAGAAAAAGGAAGAGCTTTTGTTCGCAATGTTTGTATGGCATTCGATCTTAGGCTTCAGCGAAAAAAACCAGATACTAAACTATTTTCCATGACTATTTAAAATTCTGTCTTCTTTAAACCAGAGGTTTTCTTTTAACGCTCCTAACCTAACCATAAGATTTCGGGGATTTTCTGATTGGAAGGTGGGATATCGTTTTGGGAAGCCTCTTTTTTTATATTGTGGATTCAGAGCTGAAAGTTGTAAATTATAGGTTGGAAAGTTTGAAAGTCCAAGGTTTAAAGTTTGTTTATTGATTACTCATTTTCAAGAAAACCCATTGCATTCCACATAAGCTTCCTTCTCGTATTTCTATAGTCTAACTTCTTACTTTTAAATTCTGTTTCATAAAGCCGTTCATAAAGTTCACGATTTGTTTATAAATACTCGTCAACATCTTCGTGGTTAAGCAGGCTATTTTTATATTTGTCGTTCAAACTTGTTAGATGGAGCATTTTGTAGTTTCGGCGCGTAAATACAGGCCACAAACCTTTAAAGATGTAGTTGGGCAGCAGGCAATTACCAATACTTTGGCTAATGCTATTGCTCACAATCATCTTGCGCAGGCACTTTTATTTACCGGTCCGCGTGGAGTGGGAAAAACAACTTGTGCCCGTATTTTAGCCAAAATGATTAATCAGGACGGTACTCAAAGTCCAGATGAAGATTTTGCTTTTAATATTTTTGAACTCGATGCCGCCTCTAACAACTCGGTTGATGATATTCGTAACCTTATCGATCAGGTAAGAATACCACCACAGGTAGGCACTTATAAAGTATATATTATAGATGAGGTTCACATGTTATCTACCTCGGCATTTAATGCATTTCTTAAGACCTTAGAAGAGCCGCCAAAACATGCTATTTTTATCCTTGCTACGACCGAGAAGCATAAGATTATCCCCACTATTCTATCGCGTTGCCAAATTTTTGATTTCAAAAGAATTACGGTTACCGATGCCAAAGATTATTTAAAATATATTGCCGAACAGGAAGGTGTTAATGCCGAAGAAGATGCTTTGCAAATCATCGCTCAAAAAGCAGATGGTGCAATGCGTGATGCACTTTCTATTTATGATCGGGTAGTAAGTTTTAGCGGAAATAACCTTACCCGACAAGCTGTTACTGAAAACCTGAATGTACTGGACTATGATACTTACATGCAGGTAACCGATTTGTTACTGGATAATAATATCCCGCAATTACTGATTTTATTTAATGACATTTTATCTAATGGCTTTGATGGACATCACTTTATTGCAGGTTTAGCGTCGCATTTTAGGGATTTATTGGTGTGTAAAGATCAGCGTACCATCCAGCTTTTGGAAGTAGGTGAACAAACAAAAGCAAAATATTTTGAGCAGTCTCAAAAAACGTCTCAGCAATTTTTGCTTCAGGCTATTGATCTGGCGAATGAATGTGATTTAAAATATAAAAGCAGTCGAAATCAACGACTCTTAGTAGAACTCTGCTTAATGCAAATAGCCTCTGTCACTTTCGACGGAGAAAAAAAAAACAACAATCCTAAAATAGTTCCCCCTTCTCATTTCGAACAACCTGCAAAATCGATCTCCAAAGAGGAAAAATCGATTATCAGAAATAATGAATACGGGCAAAGTGCCCCCCCCCCTAAAGAAGCGCAACAACCTTCTGTCGAAAATCGTACAGAAAACGATACTTGTGCTCCAGAAGCTACACCCGCCAATCAGCAATATTTTAGTAATGAAGTTCCCAACACTTCTGATCCAAAAACTGAAGAAGCAGAAAAAGAAGTACCGGAACAAAATAAATCTGAATTATCGAGCGACGAAACACCAAAATCAGTAGATCCTGCTACTAATACAACAGAAAAAAGAGAACGGGTATCCGGACTGTCTTTGGCTAGTATTCGAAAGAAAAAAGAACTCGAAGCTCAGGTAAAGGATAAGGCCCCGGAGCGTGAGACGGTAATGACCGGAAAATTTACTGAAACACAGTTACAGGCCGCCTGGGACGATTATGTTCATAAATTGAAGAAGCGGGGAGAGAAAATCCTGGCTTCAATTTTAGAAACCGACCTTCCTACTTTAAAAAATGAAAATGAAATTCATTTAGAATTACCGGCAGAATCTATGAAAATCGACCTGGAAAAAGGTCAGCATAAATTAATGGGATTTCTAAAAACCCGATTAAAAAATACGACCATCTCGCTGGTTATTGATGTTAACGAAACTACGGCGAAAAAATTTGTATTTACACCAATAGAAAAATACAATAAGCTAAAAGAGAAAAATCCGCTTTTGGATAAATTACGAACAACTTTTGATTTAGACGTATAATTATGCTTGGTTTAAAACTTCCTACCGATCCCAGATGGGCAGATATCGCCAATAAAAATATTGAAGAAATTTTAATTGATCATGCCTGGTGTGAGCAAAAAGCAGCATCTACCGCGATCTCTTTAATTGTTAATTACCCTGAATACCCTGAACTTGTTACCGCCATGATTGCCTTATCCCGTGAAGAAATGGGACATTTTAAAATGGTTCATGATAAAATTTTAGCGCGTAATATCGAGATGGGATGGGACCGTAAGGACGAATACGTAGTTCAGCTTTTAAAGTTTTTCCCAAAAGGAGGTAGCCGAAAGACACAGCTTATCCACCGATTATTGATCGCCGGACTAATCGAAGCAAGAAGCTGCGAACGTTTTAGATTATTAAGCGAAAAGCTAGAAGATAAAGAACTGGCCGAATTTTATAAAAACTTGATGATTAGCGAAGCAAATCATTATACAATGTTTTTAAAATTTGCCAGAAAATATGGAGAACGTGAAGTAGTTGACAAAAAGTGGAACGATCTTTTAGAATTTGAAGGTAAAATGATCCAGGGATTAGGAAATAAAGAAACCATCCACGGTTAAAAAATTATTAAAAAAAGCTGGTAAATTCACCAGCTTTTTATTTTTATATCATTGATTTCGTATTAGTTAGACTGGTACATGGACTTAATTATTCCATCTGCCAAACCAATTTTAGGCACATATATTTGATTTGCCCTGGCCCATTTCATAGAATTCAGATAAATTCTTGAGGCAGGTATAATTACATCTGCACGATCGTTCTTTAAATCTAACTCGATAATCCTTTCCTCATAAGTATAACTATTAAGCAATTCGTCATACTTCTTAAGATAAGCAAGGCTTAATGGCTTTCCTTCTTTTTTACCGCTGGTCTTAAAGATATTATTGATATTCCCTCCAGATCCTATAAGACTAATATCTGGATAACCTTTTGTGGTTTCACGAACCCAGGCCTCCATTTCGCGCCAGGTTTTGTTCTCTACCAGATCGTTTAATAATCGCACAGTACCTACTTTAAAAGATCTTGAAGCTATAGATTTTCCATTGCTATAAAGTGTATACTCTGTACTTCCCCCACCAACATCTACATAGAGATAATTATGATCATCCTGAATTAATGCATGTAAATCTGTAGCGGCAATAATGGCAGCTTCATGTGAGCCATCGATAATTTCAATTTCTATTCCCGTTCTCTTTTTTATAACTTCAGTAACCTCATCAGCATTTTTTGCCTCTCGCATTGCAGAAGTAGCACAAGCTTTATATTTTTCAACACCATGAGCTTTCATTAACAGGCTAAAAGCATGCATGGCATCTACCATACGATCACGGTTATTTTCAGAAATACTTTGTTTTAAAAAAACGTCTGCTCCCAATCTTATGGGCACGCGTACTAAAGAGGTCTTCCTAAAACTGGTTTCCATGCCCTCCTTTTCGGTAATGGTAGAAACCAATAATCTAATGGCATTAGATCCTATATCTATCGCTGCAAAATTCTTTTGTACTATCACTTCCTGTAATTTTCGTTTTTATTTAAGTAATAATCGTAAAGCGCTTCCTGAGATCGCACTCTTGGCTTTGTTTTTTTGCGATAAGCATTATTTTGTTTTTCTGAAAAAACGCGCGCTTTTACATTATCACTCCAACTAATTTCAAAGCCATCGATTACTTCCTGTTTTATATCTTTATCGTATATAGGACAAGCAATTTCTACTCGGTTATCCAGGTTTCTGGACATTAAATCGGCCGAAGAAATATAAACCCTTGGATTCGTTGCATTCTCAAAAATATACACTCTTGGATGTTCCAAAAATTTATCTACAACGCTAATCGCTTCTATATTCTCGCTCATTCCTGGTACACCGGGAATTAAACAATTAATTCCTCTAACAATCAATTTAATTTTTACTCCTGCCCTACTGGCCTGGTATAATTTATCGATCATGGGATAATCTGAAAGACTGTTTAACTTCAGTTTAATCCCTGAAGGTTTACCTTCAAGCTGATTATCGATTTCATTTTGAATGAGTTTTGTTAAAACTGCACGAGTATAATGTGGTGAAACGATTAGATGCCTGTATTTACTCACTTTATAATTGGTTTCAAAAAAGTCGAAAACCTTATTTACTTCTTTTAAAATCTCCTGATTTGCTGTAAAAAGTGTATAATCGGTATAAATTTTTGAGGTGGACTCATTGAAATTACCGGTACTTATAAACCCATATTTTTTTAATTTCCCGTTGTTTTCTTCACGTTCAATCACACAGGTCTTACAGTGAACTTTTAATCCAGGTACCCCAAAAATAAGCTTCACCCCTTCCCGTTGCATTTGTTCAGCATACTTAATGTTTGCGGCTTCATCAAAACGTGCTCTAAGCTCTATTTGAACCAAAACCTTTTTACCGTTTTTTACGGCATTAATCAATGAACTTGCGATGTGAGAAATTTTTGCTAAACGATATATGGTAATTTTTATGGTTTTTACTTTTGGATCTAGCGCAGCCTCACGTAAAAATTTAACCACATAAGAGAAACTTTGGTAAGGTGCATAAAGCATATGATCTTTTTTACCGGTACCCTGTATCAAACTTGTTTGCAATGCCAGACCGGGAATAGGTAGTGCTTCTTTAGTATCATAAAGTAATTCTTTGCTCCCCAATCTTGGAAACCCCATATAATCACGGCGATTATGGTAACGCCCGCCGGGAATAATACTATCTGCATGATCTATGCCCATTTTATTCATAAGATAATTAAGCGTTGCCTTATCGATATTTTTATCGTAAACAAAACGAACAGGATCCCCCTTAATTCGATCTTTTACACTTTCAGAAATCTTTTCGATAAAACTTTTACTAAGGTCGCTATCAATATCTAATTCGGCATCTCTTGTTATTTTAATCATATGGGCAGAAATAGTCTCGTATTCAAAAATATTGAAGATACTATTTAAGTTATACCGAATTAAATCGTCTAGAATGATAATATATTTTTTTTCATCTTCTGATGGTAAAACCACAAATCGCTCTATACTTCGTGGAATTTCAATAAGCACATATTTACGCTCATTTGTAGTACTTTTTACCAGTTTGGAAATTTTACCTGCCGGTTTAGAAGCTTTCATTTCCATCGTTACAGCCAGATAAGCAGCACTATCTTTTAAACTAGGTAGTTCTTCTAAATCGTTAAGTACGATGGTTACCAATGCCGGACTTACCTGAGAAAGAAAATAATCTTTAACAAATTTCTGCTGGGATTCAGACACTTCTTTTTCATTGATCACACAAATGCCATGTTCCTCACGTAGTCGTTGTTGTATCTTATCTAAAATCTTTAAACTTTCAGACTGCTGTTTAATAACAACCTTAGTGATATCTTCCAAAAGTTTGCTGGCCTTCATACCACCTAGCGCGCTTTTCCCTGCTTTCCCGGCAAGATCGATACGCTTTACCGTAGCATAACGAACTTTAAAAAACTCATCTAAATTATTACTAAAAATCCCTAAAAATCGCAGTCTTTCTATTAAGGGTACGGTTTCATCTTCAGCCTCTTGTAAAACTCGGGTGTTAAACTGAAGCCAGCTTAATTCTCGATTGATGTATTTATTTTCCTGCATGCTTTAGCGTAAATTCTTTGGAAAAAGGGTTAGTAAGGTCTTGCCTGAAGTTATAGTATCCCAATTAGAATCTTCAAAATCTATAACACACAAGCCGGTCGTTGGAATATTATCAAATTTGCGATCTCCCATAGCATTTACCAAATTGGTTATCCCGGGATTATGCGAAAAAACGACAAGCGTTTCTATTGAATTTGGAGCTGAACAAATAATGTTTTTCAGTTCCCTGCTATTAAAAGTATATAATGCTTTTTTTACCTGAAAATTTTCATCTTTAATTCCTAATTTTTTTTTGAAGATCTTCGCAGTCTCGTGGGCTCTTGTAGCAGGACTACTCCAAAACATAGCAGAATCGGAATCTATATTCTGTTTAAAGAAAGTATCAAAAATTCCTAAAACTGCCTTGGCATCTTTTAGTGCTCTCTTTTTCAAAGGTCTTTCATCATCCGGTACTTGATGCTTCCAGGAAGATTTACCATGTCTTACTACAATTAATCGTTTCATAATTAAGGAGCTAAACGTTTAGAGTTCCATTGAGCTTCTTCTTTATTAAAAATAATACGATCGTGTAATCTATTTTGGCGCCCCTGCCAAAACTCTATATTTACAGGTTTTACAATATATCCACCCCAGTTCTCTGGTTTAGGTACTTCATGATCTTTATACTTAAGTTCAACTTGCGCCAAGTTATTTTCTAACACTTCTCGCGAAGCAATTTCAGAGCTTTGCGGAGATGCCCATGCGCCTAGCTGACTCCCCCTTGGGCGGGAATGATAATATTCGGTCGCCGTTTCATCATCAACCTTTTCCACTACTCCCTGTATAATTACCTGTCGCTCTGTAGAAGGCCAGAAAAATGATAAACAAACATTTGGATTAATAGCTATGGCTTTTCCTTTTTCTGAATTAAAATTAGTGTAGAAAATAAAGCCTTCAGAATCATACGATTTTAAAAGAACAACCCTCGATTTCGGAAAACCGTTTAAGCCTATCGTAGCAATCGTCATTGCATTTACTTCTCCTGCACCGCCTTCCACTTCGGTCTCATTAAACCATCGTTCAAATAATTCGAATGGATTATCAGAAATATTGCTTTCTAACAATTCACTTTTTTCATAAGATTGTCTATAATCCTGCAGATTCCTACTCATGGTTATATATTTTTAACTCGCCTAAAAAAGTTTTTTAAACTTTAATAGAAATTTCGTTCGGAGCACTTTTACTTAATATTCTATAGAATTTACAAGCTTTTCTTGTCTACTGCAATTTACAAGTTTTAAAAATAAAGCCGAAAAAAATTGACCATGTTTATATCAATTTTTAATTACCTATAAGCAGATAGAAATTCAGTAAATCACTTATAATTTTAAATAAAATTGAATTCTCTGAATTACGCATTAAAATTCCAGCGTCTTACCATCTTCAGCCAGTAAAACATTAGGAAAGACCTGCTCGGCTTCAATTTTAAATAGTTTAATATCAGGATATCGAGTAGAGTAATGTCCTAAAATAAGTTGTTTTACATTAGCTTCTTTGGCTATCGTCGCAGCCTGCATTGCAGTGCTATGTTTAGTAGGATCTGTTAATTTAAGCTGCTCCTGTAAAAAAGTAGATTCGTGGTACAGCACATCAATATTGGATAATTGCGGAATGATTTCTTCAGAAAAAACTGTATCACTACAAAAAGCATAACTTTTAGGGGCATCTCCGCTTTCTGTTACAAGCTCGTTTTTTATAAGTTTACCTTCTTCAGAAATTACATCTTTACCTTTTTTAAGACTTTTAAAAAGCGCTACGTCTATTTTATATTTTCGGGCTTCTTCCACTAATAATTTACGATCGCCTTGTTTTTCCTTAAATAAAAATCCATTGGTATACACCCTGTGCTTAAGTGGGATCGTTTCTACGGAAAGCTTTTCGTTTTCGTAAATTTTTTCTGGTTGAGTTGAAGTTAATTCGTGAAAATAAAGGGGATATGGTGTCCAGGCCTTTGATAATTTAAGTTGAAGTAAAATCACTTCTTTTATTCCTTTTGGACCGTAAACATGAAGCTCCTTTTCCCTGTTAAGCAACATAAAAGTAGAGATAAGCCCTATTAGCCCATAAAAATGATCGCCATGCAGATGCGAAATGAATATGTGTTCGATTTTACCGAATTTGATCTTATTTTTACGAAGTTGAACCTGGGTACCTTCACCGCAATCGATCAAAAACATTTGATTTTGCATCGTTAAAACCTGCGAGGTGGGATTAGTCAAAGAACGTGGAGTAGCTGCATAACAGCCTAAAATATCAAGCTTCATTAAAATCGGATTTTAAAGAAAAACGGCAATGTTTTAGAAAGACAGATTTAAAAGCCAAGCTCTCGCTCCAGCTCTTCCATCTGGATCACATCTTCGGCTTCTCTTAAGGTAGGCACTACAAATAATTCTTCTGGGATTTTATCTATGTTAATAGCGTCATTAACGATTACAAAAGATTTTTTGTTAGCACGATGTATGGTAGAAAGTTCTAAAAATCCTAATAACTCTTCTAACTCCATTTCACCATATTTAAGAATATCGATTACAACGTTTTCATTTTCAAACTCATGATGATTCGTTGTTAATCGTGAAGTAAAATCGGTTATAGAATCCTTATCATCGGTAATTAAAAGATAATTTTCTTTCTTTTCAATTTTCATTAGCCTCTTTTTGTCATATAAAATACTAATTTAAAAAATAAAATCTATTGCTTGATTTTAGAAGCCAATAAATATATAACCGCCATCCTTACCGCAACACCATTCTGTACCTGATCCAAAATAATTGCCTGATCACTGTCTGCAACATCACTGGTAATTTCTACGCCGCGATTAATCGGTCCCGGGTGCATTACAATGATTTCTTTGTTTAGACTATTCAGTATTTTCTTATTTAAACCAAATTGTTGCGTATATTCTCTGGTAGAAGGGAAATAACTAATATCCATCCTTTCATTTTGAACCCTAAGCATGTTGGCTACATCGCACCATTCTAATGCTTTTATAAGATTGGTTTCCACCTCTACTCCCAAAGAATCAATATATTTTGGAATTAGCGTTTTAGGTCCGCAAACTTTTACGTTTGCTCCCTGTAATTTTAAAGCAAAAATATTAGAAAGGGCTACTCGACTATGCAAAATATCTCCTACAATCACCACATTCTTTCCGGCAACCTCTCCTAAACGTTCACGTATAGAATACGAATCCAGCAAGGCTTGTGTGGGGTGCTCATGTGCTCCATCCCCTGCATTTACAATGCTCGCTTTTACATGTTTAGAAAGAAAAATTCCTGCTCCAGGATTAGGATGTCTCATAACCACCATATCGACTTTCATCGATAAGATATTATTTACGGTATCAATAAGCGTTTCTCCTTTTTTAACCGAGGAAGAAGCAGCTGAAAAATTAATCGTATCAGCACTTAAACGTTTTTCGGCAAGCTCAAAAGAAAGGCGGGTTCTGGTACTATTTTCAAAAAATAAGTTGGCTATGGTTATATCTCGTAACGATGGGACTTTTTTAATAGGCCGGTTAATAACTTCTTTAAAATGATCGGCAGTATTAAAAATTAAGTCAATATCCGATTTTTGCAGGTACTTAATCCCAAGTAAGTGGTTAACACTTAATTCGTTCATTACGCTAGTTATTTTGAAATAAGGTAAACAATATCTTCGCCTTCATTTTCCTTCCAGTTTACTTTTACTTTTTCCTCGTTTATAGCATCTACCTGTCTACCATTATAATCTGGCTGAATAGGTAAATGTCTACTAAAACGACGATCAATAAAACTTAACAATTCAATTTCTTTGGGCCTTCCAAAAGATTGAATCGCAGTAAGGGCTGCCCTTATGCTTCTACCGGTATATAAAACATCATCGATAAAAACCACACGCTTATCTTCTACTACAAAATCGATTTTTGTTTTATTGGCTTCTAACGGCTTATCGCTTCTGCGGAAATCATCCCTGTAGAATGTAATATCCAATTGGCCCGTTTTAAGATCCTTAAGCTGATATTCCTGTTCCAAAATTTCCTGAAGTCTATTTAGTAAAAATATACCCCTGGGTTGTATCCCGATAAGAACAGTATTAGAAAAGTCAGAATGATTTTCTACAAGCTGGCAAGCCAGTCGTTGCAAAATAATTTGTACTTCTTTAGCGGTAAGTAGCACTTTTTGACTCATATACTGGGTTGAAATGAAGGTTCGGAGAGCAAAAATAAGGTATTTTTTGATTCTTCGAATCAAATAAGAACATAGTTTTTATCAAAAAAATAAATTATTACAAGGCTTTTAATTTTTAAACTAAAAATTTGAAGGGTAAAAATTCAATAAATCACAATAATAATTTACAAATGAATATTTAATTGAATTACAGACAAATATAACCTAACTTTAGCCCTAATTTAGAGCCCTAAGATTACTTAACATACTATATATTTTATTTCATTTTTTAAATAATTATTAGACCTAAACCAAACATAAATTCTAAAAAATCAAAAATGAAATTAATTTACAATGGTGGAAACCGAAAACTTTCCCGAGTTGTTAAACGTGCCAATGAAATATTATTAAGTAGTTTTTATTACATCGAAATAGAAAAATATCTTCAACTCAAGTATGATGAAGAAACAGCTTCTAATTTCTTAAAAGAACTTCGATCCATAAATAAAAAAGTCACTATAAAAGGACTTTGGAATCCTATTGGTAGTAAAGCTTTAAAGGTAAAAAACGATTATATTTTAATTAATACGGCACATCTTAGCAAATCGCACCGAATACTTTTAGCACAGTTGATCACTGAATATTTTTTGGTCCTCGATCAAAAAGAGCAGTTATCACAGATAATTCCTTTTAATAAAGCAATCGATTTACCAGACGGCTTTGGGGCTATTGCCAGGAATTTCATGTAATAGAAACTTTAATTATTGCGTCAAGAATCCATCTGTAAAAACACTTTGCAATACAATAACTAAAAACCAAGACTTATTAAGATCCTATTAATTTGAGGTATGAACTAGAAAACATATTTATAATTTTTGAGGAATACCAATAAGCAGCGAAATCTAGAAATTATATTCTTTTTTTACGGTGTAAAACATTTCTAATAAAAAAAGATGCCTTTAAGTTATAAAAATCATAAGATCTAATATTAGAAAGCTTTTACTCTCCTTTTTTATTTAGATTTGATTTTGAGGAAAAATTGCTAAGTATGACAGAGGACGATAAAAAATTTATGCGTAGGGCTATAGCCCTGGCAGAAGAAGGAATGAATACAGGAGCTGGTGGACCTTTTGGTGCAGTTGTGGTTAAAGATGGTGAAATTATCGCTGAAGGATGGAATATCGTAACATCCAGTAATGATCCTACCGCCCATGCTGAAATAACTGCGATAAGGAGAGCATGTGAAAATTTAAATACATTTCAATTAGAAAATTGCGTGCTTTATACTAGTTGTGAACCTTGCCCCATGTGTTTAGGCGCGATCTATTGGGCGAGGCCTAAAAAAGTATTTTATGCCTTAAACCATAGTGATGCCGCTAAAATTGGTTTTGATGATCAGTTTATCTATGAAGAACTGGATAAGGACATCGAAAATAGAAAAGTACCTTTTGTAAATATTCTGCGGGAGGAAGGATTACCTGTTTTTGAGAAATGGGATAGAAAAGAAAACCGAATCGATTATTAAGATTCGGTTTTTTTATTTCAAAATTTAAATTTTTAAATATGGGGCTTTTCTTTTAAATTTTCCCATACTCTTATACTTCGCCTAATTTCTTCATCTAAGCGTTCTCTTTCCAATGCTGTTTTTGGCGTATTGCCAGGCACTAATTCGGGTAAAACCACTTCAATAATTATGGGACCGTCAAAACCTATTTCTTCTAATACGCCATGATGTTTAACAAAATCTACCTGTCCTCTTCCGATTCCCGATCTATTGGAATCAGAAATTTGATAGCTAAATAATAGCTTCTCAGATTTTCTTAACGCTTCTAAAGGATCTGGTTCTTCAATATGCATATGAAAACTATTCAAGATTAACCCAAAATTGCGATGCCCCACCGCTTTTATTAATTCCATAGCCTTTTGTGCTGTATGGATCATTGGCGATTCGTATCGGTTAACACATTCGTAAGCTATTTTTACTTTTTTTAGTTGTGCATAGGCATCCAGAGTTTTACAACAATGCACCAGCATTTCCCAAGACTCCTTAGGATCTTTACAGTTAACAGTCCACTTAGCTAGGCCCTGAAGGTTTACCCAGGAAGCTTTCACCTGCACTGCAAAATCAATAATGTTTTTGTAAAAAGCTATAGCAGTTTCAGCATTCGCCTGTCCTTGGGCTGGAGGGACCGAGTCAAAAGGATCTATAGCAAAAATCTCCAGATCAAAAAGATCTGCGGCTTCAATTACTTCCTTCGCATTATAGTCACTCCAGTCACCATTAAGCTGTACCCCATCCAGTCCCAGCATTTTGACTTTTTCCATCAACGCATTGATATCTGATATTCCTAATATCCAGGAACAAACCCCCAACTTGCTCATTCTATTCTTTTTTACTGAATAAAGGTAAGCTCTATTGTTAAAAAATGCTGTTAGATTCTAGTTAATTCTAGTAATCATGATTAACATATTTAAAGTCCAGACTTTTTTTCAACTACTAAAACTATGAACATAGAGGCTCAAAAAAAGGCATCACTGAAATGAGTAAAACCGATAAAAAAGAATAGGTTTTCTGCAGAAGAACACGTTCGGTAAAAGTATACTGAAACTATTTTTTGTTCATTTTATCAATCATTTTGTATAATATTCGATACAATTCTTTGGCTTCTTCTGCTGCCAATGGAAGTTGCTCAGACAATAGCTTTGGCACATTACAGGCCTGGTCTTTTAGCTTTTTCCCTTGATCAGTTAGCGTAATTACGATATTTCTTTCATCAGATTCAGAGCGTTTACGGTCTAAAAATCCACGTTGCTGAAGTCGTTTTAAAAGTGGCGTTAAGGTATTGGATTGTAACTGAAGTTTTTCTGCTATCACACTTAAATTCACCTCATCTTTTTCCCAAAGTACCATTAATACCAGATATTGCGGATAGGTAAGGTCTAAATCCTTCAACATTGGTTGATACCTCTGAATGACCAATCTTGAAGCTGTATACAATGGAAAACAAAGTTGGTTATCAAGTTTTAAATTTTCATATTTCTCATTCATCCTTCCGCAATTTTTAAATGTTCACAGCCTTTTACATTATTGAAAGTAATAAAAATTCCCTTTTTGCAATAAGCAAAAAGAGAATTCAGTAATTTTTAACATCGAAATCAACTGTCCCAGGCTGTAACCAGGCAATTATTCCGCTATGTGGAATTAAATAACTTCTAATTCAACTTCTATATTTCCGCGGGTAGCGTTAGAATAAGGACAAACCTGGTGTGCCTTTTCTACCAATTCTTGTGCTTTCTCCTTCTCTACTCCAGGAATTTCTATGCTAAGTTTTACCGCTAATTGAAAGCCACCTTCATTATTTGGGCCAATCCCTACTATTGCAGTTACAGTAGTTTCTTTTTCTGGCTTCACCTTAGCTTTACCGATAACCATATTTAAAGCGCTATCGAAACAAGCTGCATAACCTGCTGCAAATAATTGTTCTGGATTTGTAGTTCCGCCTTTTCCCCCTAATTCTTTGGGCATTAAAATGTCAAAATCTATAAGTCCATCTTCGCTTTTCACATGTCCGTTTCTTCCTCCTGTGGCTGAAACTGTTGTTTGATATTGTGTTTTCATAATTAAAATATTTTATCTTTTACGATTAAATCGTTTACGATACAAATATATTCAAATAAAGATTATTCGAAATAAAAAATTACTTAAAATCTATTTAATTTGAAACCAACTGAGAAGTGGAATCGGGTGTTTTAAAAGGAATAAGTGTTTTATAATGCTCATACCGAAGGAAAATTTCCTTTACATATAAATAAGGTTCCCTACCTCTTACAAATCCATATTTTACTTCAGGCCGGCTAAAAAATTCTCTGGAACTCAATTTCAGTAAATAATCTTCTACGTTATCGTCCCATACGTACGGATCCTCGCCAGAAGCCTTGGTTAAGCGTTGCGCGTCGCGAACATGTCCCAAACCACAATTATATGCAGCTAAAGTGAATTTTATCTTCTGAATGCTATCTTCGACTTTGGTAAAATTTTGAATTAATTTCTTTAAATATTGTGTACCACCACGAATATTTTCTGAAGGATTGGTAATATTTTTCACCCCTAATTCTTCTGCCGTTGCCGGCATTAATTGCATTAAACCACCAGCGCCAGCCCAGGAATTTTCATTTGGCTGAAAGCGTGATTCCTGGAAGATTTGTGAACTCAGTAGTCGCCAATCCCATCCTAAACGCTCGACATTATTTTTTACAATAGCATCATACTGACTGATTTTTCCCTGATTTTTACTATAAAATTCACTTTTTATACGTCGACGGTACGATTTTTTGTTCTTAAAATACTTGTTGTACACGACGTAATAAAAATCTTTCTTTTTAATATTTCTTAGCCAGGAATTAATCTCAGCCAACAATTCAGGTGAGTTTTTACGAACCGACCAAGCGATACGTTGCGAGAAGCTAATCTCTGTATCGATATCTAAAATTGGATTGTAAGTTTGATTAATGGCGGCAATATTATAATCTGAAACGGTATAATCTATTTCACCATCCACAACCATTTTTATAATATCCTCGGTGGTTTTATTTCCCGAAACCAGTTGAATATCAATTTGCCCACCAATCTCATTTTCCAGGTTCTCTAAGCGTTCGTAATAGGAAGAATTTTTACGTACGTGCACCGTTTTCCCGATCATTTCAATAGGATCGTTAATTGTATGCTTTTTGATCTTGTACATGGGTAATCTACGCCAATTTTCAGGCCGGCGTTGCACCAATACCTGATGTGTTAAATAGTGATATTCGGTAAAATTGACTATCTTTTTACGGTCTTCGGTAACAGAGAGTCCAAAGGCTATTAAATCGCCCACACCCGCATTTAACATATCGAACAAATGATCCATATCTTTAGCAACTTTGATATCTAATTCAAGTTCTAAATGATCAGCGAGTTTTTTTACCAATTCGTATTCAAAGCCCATAGGTTTCCCTCGATATAAAAAATAACTGGTAGAATTATAAATGGTAATGACCGTTAGCTTACCATCTTCTTTAATAGCTGAAAGATCTTTAGAGTACAGTTTTGGAGTAATTTCAGCTCCATCGTTCAGATTCTTTTTTTCAGAACAGCTTACAAAACAACTAAAAAGAAAAAGTAGTACGAAAAACTTTTTAAAAATAAAATATAAAGAAAATTTATGTAAAAGTTGAATCATTAAACAATTGATTTCCTGTAATATAACCAATTAAATTAACTTTAAAAAATAAGAAACCGGATAAGAAACGTGAACAGCAAAAAATAGGACTTAAGATTTATAATTTGACAATAAGATCCCCACTTAAATTCATAAATATCAAAATACTAGTTTTTTATATAAATTAATATTCGCTAAGCTAACTTCTATTCAGGTTTTTACTAAATTTCAGATAAACCTAAAAGCTTGTTCTTAGGGGTTTTGGAGAAAATGTTTGCCATTTTTTTGGGTCCCGATCCCATCCGGCTAATCATGGGGCTGTATGTGACATGAGAATTATGCTCTATTATCAAGTTAAATTTAGTTTATGGAATATAAGTTCAGTATCAATAACATCACTTACAATTTTAAAGATTTAAAAACTTTATTGGCCAAAGCCAGTCCTGAACGATCTGGTGATGTCCTGGCCGGGATTGCTGCAAAGGACAATAAAGAACGGGTTGCCGCGCAATATGTTTTAAGTGATCTACCGCTAAAGGTATTTCTGGAAAATCCTATTATTCCTTATGCTGAAGATGAAGTTACCCGCTTAATTATGAACGATCATAACGCTGAAGCTTTCTATCCCATTTCTGCATTTAGTGTTGGAGAGTTTAGGGATTGGTTGCTAAGTTATGAGGCCACTCCTACAATTTTAAAAGATATTTCCCCTGGATTAGCCCCGGAAATGGTCGCAGCCGTTTCTAAATTAATGCGTAATCAGGACCTTATAAAAGTGGCCCAAAAATGTGAAGTGATAACAAAATTCAGGAATACACTCGGCTTAAAAGATCGGTTTTCGGTTCGATTGCAACCCAATAATCCTATTGATGATCCAAAGGCGATTGCTGCGAGTACGATTGACGGATTACTTTATGGCTGTGGTGATGCGGTAATTGGCATCAACCCTGCTACGGATAGCCCAAAGGCCGTGTCAGAATTATTAAAACTACTGGACAATTTTAGACAACAATACGAAATTCCAACACAAACCTGCATTTTAAGTCATATTACCACCACCATGGAGATTATCGAAAAAGCACCTGTAGACCTTATTTTTCAGTCGATTGGTGGGACTCAAAAAGCAAACGAGTCTTTCGGGATTAATCTAAATATGCTTCAGGAAGCCTATGATGCGGGATTACAGCTAAATAGGGGAACAATAGGAAATAATATAATGTATTTTGAAACCGGTCAGGGATCTGAACTTTCTGCAAATGCACACCATGGTGTAGATCAGCAAACTTGCGAAGTTAGAGCTTATGCTGTGGCAAGAAAATATAGTCCTCTTTTAGTAAATACTGTAGTTGGCTTTATTGGGCCAGAATATTTATATGATGCAAAGCAAATTACGCGTGCAGCTTTAGAGGACCATTTTTGCGGAAAAATGATGGGACTGCCTATGGGTTGTGACGTATGTTATACCAACCATGCAGAAGCCGATCAGGATGATATGGATTCTTTATTAACGCTTCTAGGTGTGGCCGGTTGCAATTATATAATGGGGGTTCCAGGAGCTGATGATGTAATGCTGAATTACCAAAGCACCTCTTTTCATGATGCGATGTACCTTAGGAAGGTTTTGAATAAACGACCGGCACCAGAATTCGAAAAATGGCTGTTAAAAATGGGTATTTTTGATAAACAGGGAAATCGCCAGCGCTTAAATGAATCTCATAAACTCATAAGTAATGGATAAACCAAAAATATATAAAAGTGAGCTCCAAGAAGATCCTTATACTCAGCTACGCAAGCTTTCTAAGGCACGTATCGCGCTTGGAAATACCGGAGGAAGCCAATCGTTAAAGCATGTTTTACAATTTCAGTTAGATCATGCCAAAGCTCGGGATGCGATTTACAAGGAATTTGAAATTGTAAAAATTGAATCAGAGTTAAAGAATTTCGACTTAAAAATTTTCCATTTTAAAAGTAAGGCAAAAGATCGTGAAGAATATTTAAAACGTCCGGATTTAGGAAAGCTTTTGGCATCATCTAAAATTGAAAAAACTTTAGAATTTGATATTATCTTTAATATTGTTGATGGTTTATCACCTGAGGCTACCCTGCAAAGCCCAAAAATTATCGAAAAATTACTTCCGAAGTTAAAGGACAAATATTCCATCGCGATGAGTATCGTGCAGAATGGTCGAGTAGCTATTGGTGACGAAATCGCAGAAAAGCTAAATGCAAAATTTACTGCTACTTTTATTGGGGAGCGTCCCGGTTTATCGAGCCCAAAAAGTTTAGGCATTTATACTACTTACCTGCCTAAGAGTGGTACTACAGATGAAAGAAGAAACTGTATTTCTAATATTCATAGCGATGGAATGGGTATAACAGATGCTACAAATCTTTTGGAGTTTTTAATTAATGAATCGTTCGCGAAAAAAATTAGTGGTGTATCTTTAAAATCTAACTTGAAAAACCACAAAATCGATCATGCTTAAATCTGTTCATCACATTGCTATAATTTGTTCTGATTATCCAGCTTCAAAAAAATTTTATAGCGAAATTCTGGAATTAGAGATTATACGCGAAGTGTATCGTAAAGAGCGGGATTCTTACAAATTAGATTTAGCTTTGAATGGGGAATACATCATCGAGTTATTTTCTTTTCCAAATTCACCAAAACGTCCAAGCCATCCGGAAGCTCTGGGGTTACGGCACCTTGCCTTTGCAGTAGATGATCTCGCAAATATGATTTTAAAATTAAATTCAAAAGGAATCAAAACTGAAGATATTCGTATGGATCCACAAACAGGGAAAAAATTCACTTTCTTTAGCGATCCGGATGATTTACCTTTAGAACTTTATGAAGAATAAACTGCTTTTTTAGACTTAAAGTTTCAATAGAAATCATTCTTAAATTTAGGATGTTTAGACTATCAACAAAACTAAGATTCTAATTTTTCTTTCTTTAAGACTTATCAATAAAGATTTTTCCTACAATTTATATGGAAAAATAACATTAATGACACATAAATTAGCTTAAATCAATAAAAAATCCGACAAAAGGTATATTTGATAGATAAATGTATAAATTTGCAAATATTAATTTTATCTTAAATTCTTTAAGGTAAGTCTTAAGAAACTGGACGATGTCGATAAAAAGAAACTTATTTTATTTTGCTTTACTGTGTATTTCTTGCACCTGTTTTGGTCAGGGAGTTACTGAATCAAACTATAGCAATAAATTTGCTATAGCTTTAAATGGCTCAACTTTAGGTGGCGGACTTGAAATAGCCAGAAATTTATCCCAACATTTTAACCTTAGGCTTAGGGGTAATATCCTTAGTATAAAAGATTTTGTTCAGGAGATCGAGGTTGATGATGCAAATCTTAATGTGACTGCAGATACCCGTTTTTTAGAATTCGATCTTAGCTTAGAATATTTGCCATTTAAATCCAGCAGTTTTAAAGTCATTGGAGGTGCAGCTCATTTTAGCGATGGAAAAACGAATGCACTGGCTACCTATGACGGCACTTTAGAATATGGTGAGATTATATTGGGACCAGAAGAAATTGGTGATTTGGAGCTTACGTTGGATTATAATGGTTTCGCTCCATACTTAGGTTTAGGCTTTGGTAGAGCAGTACCTAAAAATAAATTTGGAGTGTCCTTTGAAGCCGGAAGTTTCTATCTTCCTGAACCTAAAGTAGATATTACAGCTACTGGAATGCTTGCCCCTACTGCCAATCAGGCGGTGTCACTCCAGGAAGATATTAGAGATTATAGGTGGTTCCCATTCTTAAACTTAAGATTATCCGTTAGAATTTAATTAAATCCTTTAAAAGATGAAAAAAATATTTTTACTAATGATGCTGATTGCTGTAACTATAATTCCTACAGCATGCGAGAAGACGCCAAACGAAATTGCAGATGATTTTAAACTTGGCCTTGATGTAAACTTTTTAGAGTATACCGCTCAAATTGAGATTAAAGATTTAGAAGATGGTACTTATCCAAATAATATTACCTTAGTCCCCGCAGCAGATTATGGGACATCTATACTAAACTCTGCCGGAAAAAAGAACTACAATTTATCTGAAGGCAGCATAACACTTATACTGAATCCTGCAGATAGGCCACAATCTCCTAATGAGATTAAAAGTTTTGATTTTATTGCTTCGGCCCCTGGGTATCAAACCGCGAAATTGAAAATTAATTTTACCGAAAATAATAAAACCGTACAGATGCCGGTATATTTACTCCACAAAACCAGGGAAACCGAAGGTATTAGTACGGTAAGCGATAATGCCGAACTATCCGGAAGCCAATTAAAAGAAAATAAAACTATACGTTTTGGTAAAAAGTCTTCTAAGCAAACAGACGGTACTATTGAAGTTAAAGCAGGAACAGAATTTTTAAATGGTAGTGGAGAGTTATTATCCGGCAGCCTTTTAAATGTGGAAGTTATCGATATGGATGCCAATACAGTAAAACTATCTAAAATCTTTCCTGGTGGCTTTACCAATCAATCTGTTTTAAAAAATGGTTCCAGGGCGGACAAATCATTCTTACCTATGAGCTATACCTCTATCAACATGTACATTGGAAATCAAGAGGTTAAAGATTTTAGTCAATCGATAAAAGTCAACATGGAAATTGATAAAAACTTATACAATCCTAATACCGGGAACCAAGTGAAGATTGGTGATCAATTATCTTTATATAGTTATGAATTAGAAAAGGATACATGGGTATTTGAAAAAGAGGTTACTATTTCTGGATCTGGTGATGAGTTATTCGTAAATTTTGATACAGATCATTTAACAGATTATTCTATCGTGGCTGAATTACCGGTTTGTTCAGATATTTTTGAAATCAATAATCCAACTGAGTCCAATATTCAGGCAAAGATTGAATTAGAAATTACTGGCAGTATTGAAACCAGAACCTATAAAATTATTGAGCAAAATCTCGTTCCTGGAATAAATAAAGTTCCATATAATGGTATAGGCGATAAGATAAACCTTAAACTCTATGCGTCTGGTGAATCATTAACTATAAGTGATATTTCTTGTGGAGAATCACCTGCCATTGAGATGCCCGAACCAGATAGTGAACTAGTAGAGATCACCATTAACATCCCCTGTGAAGATGTGGAACTTAATATAGCAAGTTATCCTATTAAGTACCGTAAACAAGGAGAAACAGAATGGATAAACGGTGTGATAAAAGATCTAAAACTACAATCTTATGAAATGGAAGCTGGAAACACTTACGAATTCCAGATTCAATTCGATGGAAAAACCTATACTTATGAAGAATATATAAGCTCAAAAAATTATCAGTTCGATGTCGATAGTGAGTTATGTGATGAGATCAATTTTTAAAAGGAGAAGAAAATTCAAATTGATTTCAGTGATATGGAAAGTACTAAAAAAGGGATGCAATGCATCCCTTTTTACAACTAACCAGTTTCTAATATCATACCAACCTAACCAAAAAATGAATGATATTATAAGATGAAAAAACCATTGCTTCATCTAACAACAATATTAAAATATTACATTCAATAAAGAAAACTTTTCTTATATAAATTAAGACATTATCGATAAAACCCTTAAAATAAAAGATGAAATTAATAATACGATCAAGCCACAAACAAATGATTTAGATAATTATTAAAATCGCATTACACGCTCCAAGTTTGTTTAAGCTATTTCGAGTTGATTTAAACCCTGTCAAAATAAGTTATTTGTGGGTACGCAAATAAACCTTTTAGTAGAACATTATTTTTGATGTCGTTGCAGCGCAATCTCTGCTTTCTATTAGTAAAGGATTAAAGCTTTTAATTACGACTATTGAACTAAACTGAAGCGCACATTTATATCATGGCTATAGAGCAAAAATTAAGAGGTCATGAAACCTATCTCTAATTGATTAATAACATTAAAAAGAATAAGATACTATTTTAAGAATTTAGAATTTTTAGAAATTAAATTATCCTGTTTTTTTATTAAATATCAGGTTTTATGAAAATTAAAGTTTGATTAATAAAAATCTAAATGTAATTTTGAGAATTAAACAGATTAGAATGAAATCAGAATTAGCTGGTATTTTAGATAAATATTCAAAATTAAACAAAGAAAAAAGTTTACCAAGTATTTCTATCGATTGCGTTGTTTTTGGTTTTGATACTTCTTCGCTAAAAGTCTTGCTAGTTAAATTAAAGGGGAAAGATGAGTGGTCTCTACCGGGAGGCTATTTATGGAAAAATGAAAACCTGGATGAAGGTGCCCACAGAATTCTGGAACAACGAACCGGAGCAAAACAAATCTATCTCAATCAATTTAAAACTTTTGGTAGACTAAACCGAAGTGAATATTTCTTTGAAGGCTATCCGGATGATCTGTGGCAAAAACAACGATTTGTTTCGGTAGGATATTATGCGCTAACAAATTTTGCAAAAGTAGATCCTAAAGTTGATGAATTATCTGATGCTTCTGAATGGAAAAATGTCCATGAGCTCCCTAATCTTATGATGGACCATGAAGAAATATTTAATACTGCGTTATTAGAGCTCCGGAAAGGGCTTAATTACCGTCCGGTAGGATTAAATCTGTTGCCTGAAAAATTTACTATGCCTGAGCTGCAGAAACTATACGAGATAATTCTGGACAAATCGCTTAATCGTGGTAATTTTTATCGTAAAATGACTAAATACGGCATCCTGAAAAAATTAAAAGAAACCCGTAAAGGAGGGGCACATAAAGCTCCTAATTTATATACTTTCAATTTGGAGGTTTATAATGAAGCTTTAGAAAACGGGTTCAAAGAAGCCTGGTAAAATTAAGGTATTATTAACGTAGTACGCCAATAACCAACAATAAACGTAGTTTAAACCATTATAATTAAATTATTCTAAAAAAAATAGCTTAATAATTATATTTTATGTATTTTTAAAATCCCTACAAATACATAATGCGTTCTAAATATACCCAAATCACCCCTATAAAAGAGAATAGTTCTTATCTCTATGATGAGTTATACTCAGCAATTACAAAAGATAAGTCTTATTTCGATTTTATTCAGCAATACGCTCTTGATGGACTTTTTATCATAGATATCCAAAAAGATTATTTTTTTTGCGCTCCTAAACTTCTGGAATTACTTGGATATAACACTTCTTCTCAAGACAATTGGACTTGGAAAGACATTGTTTATAGCAAAGATCAAGACCAATTCAATAAGGTCATCGCCTCCATAGATGGTTATAATCAACCAGAGAAAAAAATAACCTTTAGATTTGTTCATAGCCACAAGTACACACTATGGCTGGAATGTGCTATTATTACCTTTACTGATCTTTCTTTAGGAAAAAGAATACTAGTGGCAGTAAAAGACGTTACTAAATTTAAGAAGCCAGATCTTCATTTACATGAGCAGATTAAACGCTATGAGCATGTTTTAGACGGAACTGGTATTGGTGTATGGGAATGGAACATTCAAACTGGAGAGACCATCTTTAGCAAACAATGGGCAAAAATTTTAGGTTACGAACTTGAAGAATTACAACCAACTTCGGTGGATACCTGGCATAGATTTGCAAATCCCGATGACGCTGAAAACTGCCAGAAAATTTTAAATGAACATTTTGCCGGAAAAACAAAAGTATACAGGACCGAAGCAAGAATGCGCCATAAAAAAGGACACTGGGTTTGGGTCGCAGACCGTGGTAAAGTAGTAAGCTGGACAGCAGATGGAAAACCTGAATGGATGACGGGATATCATGAAGAAATCACACAGCAAAAAAAAGAAACAGAAAGAAGCCAAAAATTTATTGAGGAAGCACCAACTGCTATCGCCATGTTCGATACAAAGATGCGGTATATAGTAACTTCTAAAAAGTGGAAAGAAGACTATCAGGTTGAAGATTTAAATATTATCAACAAATATCATTACGATCTTTTTCCTGATGTTAAGGAAGAATGGAGAGCTATTCATGCTCGTGGATTGCAAGGAGAATCTGCGCAAAGAGAAGAAGAACAATTTGTAGATCGTTTTGGTAAAAATCGATATATAAAATGGTCTATGCGACCTTGGTATACCAATGATCAAAAAATTGGTGGAATTATAATCCATACCACAGATATTACCCATATTAAAGAACTTGAAAAGATTAGCGAAAATCGCAAGCAATTTTTAGAAACGGTTTTAGAATCTTTAGAAGTAGGGATTGTTTCCTGTAATGCTGATGGAGAACTTACGCTTTTTAATAGAACAACAAGAGAATGGCATGGTTTACCTGTAACCAACATCGATCCCAATAAATTTCCAGATTATTATGGTCTTTACCACCTAGATGGGAAAACTCAACTTACTACAGATGAGATTCCATTAATACAGGTACTTAAAACAGGTAAAATTACCAATCCAAATATAAAAATTAGGCCTAAAAATGCCGAAGATCGATTTGTATCGGTTAGTGGATCGCAAATTAAAGACAATAAAGGCGAAGTGATTGGTGCTGTTGTAGCTATGTATGATGTTACGCCATTTAACCTGGCGCAGGAAAAACTGCAATTAAGCGAAGAAACTTTTAGAGGAAATTTTGAGAATGCAGCCATAGGAATGGCTATTTGTGATCTTAAAACAAAACCCTTAAAAGTTAATAAAAGTCTATGTTCAATTTTAGATTATACACAAGAAGATCTTTTAGATAAATCACTGTTCGATCTGGTAGATCAAAAAGATGAAAAGCGTTTAAAAAAGCTTATTAATGAACTTGTAGAGAAAAAAGAAGATCACTTTCATGTAGAACTTCAATTTAGATCTAAAAAGAATAAAAAGATCTATGTACTAATATTTGCGTCTTTAATTAAAGATTCTAATGGTGAGCCATTGTTAATCACTACACAAATTAAAAATATTAGTATCCGGAAGTTAGCGCAGCAACAGCTGAATAAAACCCTGGCACACCAAAAAGCTTTATTGGCAGCCAGTACTAAGGTTAGTTTTATTGCTACAGACAAAAAAGGATATATAACAGATTTTAATCGTGGTGCACAAAATCTTTTAGGATACAGCCCAGAAAATGTAAAAAAGAAATCTGTTTTAATATTCCATGAGACTACCGAGCTAGAACAAAAAATTGTTAGCTTAAATAACGAATTTGAGGTAGAACTTAAAGAATATGAAGCTTTAATTTTTGAAGCTAAGAACAGAAAAAGTACTACAAGGGAATGGAGTTATATAGATGCAAATGGAAATAAAATTCCAGTTTTACTAACCATTACCCCTATTATTGAAAACGACCAGCTAATAGGTTACTTACATGCTGCTTTAGAAATAACAGATCTAAAAGAAGCTAGAAATGAAATTATGAGTTTACTGGAAGTTACCAAAGATCAAAATCAGAGGTTAAGAAATTTTGCTCATATCGTTTCTCATAATTTAAGAAGCCATTCAAGCAATTTCTCATCTCTTCTGGATATATTTAATATGGAACATCCAGAATTAAATGAAAATCAAATTATACAGCTCTTAGGAACAGCAAGCGAAAATCTTAGGGAAACTATAGAGCATCTTAATGAGGTTGTGGTAATAAATACTTCAGTAAAAGAAAACTTAAATGAGTGTAATTTAAGAGATTTTGTAGAAAATGCTGTAGAAAACACCAGTGCCCTAGCAATGGATGGCCAAGTTAATGTTGAATATAATATTGATAAAGACATTACTATACAGGGAATCCCAGCTTATTTGGATAGTATTTTACTCAATTTTATAACCAACGGAATTAAATACCGCTCTCTAGAAAGAAATAGTTTTATTAAATTGTATTCTGAAAATGACGATATTACCGGAGAAATTATCCTAAATATTCAAGATAACGGACTAGGAATCGATTTACAGCGACACGGCCATAAGCTTTTTGGGATGTACAATACCTTTCACAGGCATAAAGATTCCAGAGGGATTGGATTGTTTATCACCAAAAATCAAATTGAAGCTATTGGTGCCAGAATAGAGGTAGAAAGTGAGGTAAATCAGGGTACTCTATTTAAAATACTCTTTAAGAATGAAGAAAATTGATCTTGCCTGCATTATAGACGATGATCCTATATTCGTTTTTAGTGCAAAAAAAATAATGGAATTGGCCGATTTCTGTAATGGTTTTATGGTTTTTCATAACGGAAAAGAAGCCTTAAATCATCTAAATGCCATTATTTCTAATGAAGCCGAGCTTCCAGATGTCATTTTACTTGATCTTAATATGCCAGTGATGGATGGTTGGGAGTTTTTGGAAGAATTTATAAAAATTGAAAGTGATAAGCCAATTACCATTTACATTGTGAGCTCTTCTATAGATCCTGGCGACATTAATAAAGCAAAATCATACGACAACGTGAGTAATTATATTGTAAAACCAATTACCATTGAAGCTTTAAAAACTGTGCTTCAGAATCACCAAAATTAGCATTTCATCTAAATTTTTAGATTTATTTAACTTTTTACGCAACCATTTGGTGCTTTTGCTATCTATTATATAGACCGCAAATCATCAATCATGAAATACATCATCGGGCTTGTCTTATTTTTAAGCATATTTTCCTGCAATATCGATAATCCTTCGTATCCAGAGCTACACACACCTAACAATTTTCCGCAGAAATGGGAATTGGTGCAAATGAGTTTCCCTTCAGAAAATGAACAGCAAAAAGGCCTAAAAATGGCCTGGCAGGAAAGTTATCTTCTTTTACCCGATAGTACATTTTTAAAAAAGAGAATGACAGCTACAGAAACGATTACTGCTGAAGGAAAATTTTATACTGAAAAACAAAACGATGATCTTTATATTCACTTTGAATTTAATGAGAAATCCAAAACTTTAGATTCGTCGGCTTTTACTGAAAAGCAAAGATTATTATTTTCTACTGAAGAAGATAAAATGACATTGATTTCTATGCAAAATGGAAAAAAGCAAATTCTGGATTACCAGTTGAAGTAATTTTATAATAAAGAGCTACGAAAAATGACAGCATAAAAAAACCTCCTTAAAAAGGAGGTTTTTAGCTTTATAAACTGAAAAGATTATTTCCCTTCCATTTTATCTTTAAGAGCCTGAAGATCTGCATTTACATCACCAATAGTGGTTTTCTCGCTGTTTTGTGCAGCAGCTTTTTTAGCAGCTTGCTTAACGATTTTTTGCTCTTCTTCTCTGTGGATAGCAGCATGAGATGCTACAACACGTTTAAACTCTTTATTGAATTCAATGATTTGGAATTCTGCAGTTTCACCTTTCTTAAGTTTACTTCCGTCTTCTTTTTCAAGGTGTCTTTGTGGTACAAATGCAGTAATATCTTCATTAAAATCGATAGTAGCTCCTTTGTCTACGATTTCAGAAATTGCAGCAGTATGAGTTGTACCTACAGCAAATTCAGTTTCGTATTTATCCCAAGGGTTATCTTCGATTTGTTTGTGACCTAAACTTAGTTTACGTCCTTCAACATCTAATTCTAATACAACTACTTCTAGTTTATCACCAACATTACAGAATTCTGATGGGTGTTTGATTTTCTTAGTCCAAGAAAGATCAGAGATATAGATAAGTCCGTCAATACCTTCTTCTAACTCTACGAATACACCAAAGTTAGTAAAGTTACGAACTACACCTGTATGCTTAGATCCAACAGGATATTTAGAAGTGATATCTGTCCATGGATCTGGAGTTAATTGCTTAATTCCAAGAGACATTTTACGATCGTCACGATCTAAAGTAAGGATTTGAGCTTCAACCTCGTCACCAACATTTACGAAATCCTGAGCAGATCTTAAGTGCGTACTCCAAGACATTTCAGAAACGTGGATTAATCCTTCTACACCTTCAGCAACTTCGATAAATGCACCGTAATCTGCGATTACAACTACTTTACCTTTTACTTTATCACCTACTTTCAACTCTTCATCTAGAGCTTCCCATGGGTGTTTATGTAATTGCTTAAGACCTAACTGGATTCTAGTCTTAGCCTCATCAAAGTCTAAGATTACAACGTTAAGTTTTTGATCTAGTTCTACGATCTCGTTTGGATGGTTGATTCTAGACCAAGAAAGATCAGTAATGTGGATAAGTCCGTCAACTCCTCCAAGATCAACGAATACACCGTAAGAAGTAATATTCTTAACAGTACCTTCTAATACCTGACCTTTTTCTAACTGACCAATAATTTCTTTCTTCTGCTCTTCGATATCAGCTTCGATAAGTGCTTTATGTGATACAACAACGTTTTTGAATTCGTGGTTGATTTTCACAACTTTAAATTCCATTGTTTTACCTACGTAAGCATCGTAATCTCTAATTGGCTTCACATCGATTTGAGAACCTGGTAAGAAAGCTTCGATACCAAATACATCTACGATCATACCACCTTTAGTACGACACTTAACAAAACCGTTAACGATAAGACCTTCATCATGTGCTTTGTTCACACGATCCCATGCCATAATCACACGAGCCTTACGGTGAGAAAGAACTAACTGACCTGTAGCATCTTCTCTAACGTCGATTAAAACTTCTACCTCATCACCAACTTTAAGATCTGGGTTGTAACGAAACTCGTTAAGAGAGATTACACCTTCACTTTTCGCGTTGATGTCGATAATTGCATCACGATCAGTAATATTAATTACTTTTCCTTTTACAACCTCATCATCTAGAGTGTCTACGAAATTTTCTTCTACTAATTTCTCGAATTCTTCTAGCTTATCATCTGCGATTGGGTCGATTCCTTCTTCGTAGTTGTGCCAGTTAAATTCTTTTAGGAATTTTTCAGGGTTAGCTTGTTGCTCAGTTACCTCTGGTTGAGATGCTGTAGCCATTCCAGCTACTTCCTGAACTTCCTGTTCTTTTTGTTCTTCAGCCATAATAATTGCTGATTAAAATTTGTATTCAAAGTTTATCGGAAACATTTAAGCAAAATAAAACTAAGAAGATGTTTTACGTTTTGATTTTCAAGCCCTTCTGCATTTCCGTTCTTTTGCCAAAAAGGAGTGCAAAAATACAACTAATTTTAATATTTTCAAACCTACTAAAAACTTAATTTTCTTCAGCTAAAGATTTCTTGAAAAGAAGGTGAAAAATTAAGATCAAAACGCTGTAAATTAAACCTAAAGATGCTACTCCTTGCCACTGAAAAAACTCCCAGGCATACGCTCCGGTAGTTGTTCCCAATGCGCCACCAATAAAGTAACCCACCATATAAATGGTATTAATCCTGTTTCTTGCATCTGGATTTCTGGAAAAGATAATATTCTGGTTCGTAATATGTAAAGATTGTAAACCCATATCAACCAAAATCACTCCGATAACAAGTCCTATAATTGAGTAGCCGGAAAACTCAAAAACCACCCAGGCAACGATCATTAATATTGTTGAAATAATGATCAATCTATTTTTATTCATTTTATCGCTCAATTTTCCAATTAGGCTTGCCGCCAACGCACCTGCGATTCCTAAAACACCAAAAGTACCTGCTACCCCACTTCCGTAGTTAAAATTTTCTTCCATTAAAAAAACCAAAGTGGTCCAAAAAGCGCTAAATCCGGCAAATCCTAATGCTCCTCGAAGTGCGGCTAGTCTTACCGAAGATTCAGTTTTAAAGTATCCCCATAAAGATTGCATGAGTTCTTTATAAGTTCCAAAAAAATTAGGTTGTAATTCGGGTAATTTCAATTTTAATAATCCCCAGAAAACTAGCATCATTCCAGCTGCAATATAATACATCACACGCCAGCCCAAATATTCTCCCACAAAACCACTTACAAATCGGCTTCCCAATATCCCTATCAGTAAACCACTCATTACGATTCCAATGGCACTACCCCTCTTTTCTGGTTTTGCTAACTGCGCCGCCATTGGCACAAACACCTGTGGTACCACACAACTAAAACCTACAAAAAAGCCAGATATGGTAAGCACTGGTAAGCTTGGAGCTAAAGCCATCACTAAAAGACTTGTGATGATAAATATAAAATCAATCATTACCATTTTTTTCCGGGGAAATTTATCACCTAATGGAATAATAAACAGTAATCCAAAGGCATATCCCAATTGTGTAAAAAGCGGAATATTACTTACGGCTGACTCTGATACCCCAAAATCTTTGGCTATTAAATTTAATAAAGGCTGATTATAGTAATTGTTGGCCACTACTAAACCTGCACCGGCCGACATTAAATAAAGTACCGATTTACTAATTCCCTCTTCAGAAGCATTATCAACTTTGGCCATTTTAGGCGTCAGTTTTTTCTTTTACCAAACTAAGAATCTTGTCGAATTGCTCCTCTTTGCTAAGATTAGTATTATCGATCTCGATAGCATCTTGAGCTTTAACTAATGGAGACGTTTCCCGGGTAGAATCTAAATGATCACGTTCTTCCACATTTTTGAGTACTTCTTCGTAACTAACATCGTTTCCTTTTTGTTTTAGTTCATTGTAACGACGCTCAGCTCTTTTTTCCGCAGAAGCGGTCATAAACAACTTTAATTCAGCATTAGGAAATACCACAGTGCCAATATCACGGCCATCCATAACCACACCACCTTCTTTCCCTATTTCTTGCTGCTGTGCTACTAACATTTTACGAACCTGGGGAATCGCCGCAACTTTGCTCACATTATTAGAAACTTCCATCAATCGGATTTCCTCTTCTACATTTTCATTATTTAAATGTACTACACCATACCCAAGATCCTTATCAAACTCAAATTTAATACGAATAAAAGCTAAATGCCTTAACAAAGCTTCCTCATCTAATTTATCATCTGTTACCATTACCTTACGCATAGCATACAGCGTTACTGCACGATACATAGCGCCGGTATCTACATATATATAACCTAGCTTTTTAGCTAATTGCTTTGCAACTGTACTTTTTCCTGTTGAAGAATGCCCATCGATGGCAATAGTAATTTTTTTAGTCATCTAGCTGAAGTTTGTACAAAAATAGAGATTTGAAAATGGCTAAAACAAAAAAGCCCCGAATTTCTTCGAGGCTTTTAAAATATAAATTTATGATCACAACTCCTTTGCGTTTTTCACCTTTTCATTAGTGATCGCAATATCAATAACCTCACTCATTTCGTTTACATAATGGAACGTAAGACCTTTTAAATATTCGTCTTTAATTTCTTTAATATCACGTTCGTTCTCTTTACACAGAATAAGCTCTTTTATTCTGGCTCTTTTAGCTGCAAGGATTTTCTCTTTAATACCACCAACCGGAAGCACTTTTCCTCTTAAAGTTATCTCACCGGTCATAGCTATACTTTTCTTTACCTTTCTCTGAGTGAATAAAGAAACTAAAGATGTTAACATCGTAATACCTGCACTAGGCCCATCTTTAGGTGTAGCTCCTTCAGGTACGTGAATATGTACGTTATATTTCTCAAAAATACCGGCTTCTATACCTAATTCTTCCGCGTTAGATTTAATATACTCCATGGCAATGGTTGCCGACTCTTTCATCACTTTACCCAGGTTTCCAGTAATATTTAAATTGCCTTTTCCTTTGGATAAAATCGATTCGATAAAGAGAATATCACCCCCCACCTGCGTCCAGGCCAATCCGGTTACCACTCCGGCAACCTCATTATTCTCATATTTATCACGCTCTAAACGAGGACTACCTAAAATTTCGATAATATCTTCGTTCGTTATTTTTTTATTATAATCCTCTTCCATGGCGATACTTTTTGCACCATAGCGTACTACTTTAGCGATCTGTTTTTCTAAAGCTCGAACTCCAGATTCACGAGTATAGCCTTCCACTATTTTTTCAAGCTGTGCTTTACCAATTTTAAGATCGTCTTTCGTTAATCCATGCTCTTTTAATTGCTTCGGAAGTAAATGCCTTTTAGCAATCTCAATCTTCTCTTCAATAGTATACCCCGTAACATTAATGATCTCCATACGATCACGTAATGCAGGCTGAATAGTATTTAAACTATTACAAGTAGCAATAAACATCACTTTAGACAGATCGAAACCTAATTCTAAAAAGTTATCGTGAAATTCGCTATTCTGTTCGGGATCTAAAACTTCTAATAAGGCTGAAGATGGATCGCCGGCATTCCCAATGCTTAGCTTATCAATTTCATCCAATACAAAAACTGGATTACTGGTTCCTGCTTTTTTAAGACTCTGTATAATCCTTCCCGGCATCGCACCAATATAGGTTTTACGATGCCCTCTAATTTCAGCTTCGTCTCTTAAACCACCTAAAGAAATTCGAACATATTCACGACCTAAAGCCTCGGCTACAGATTTTCCTAAACTTGTTTTACCAACTCCGGGAGGCCCATAAAGACAAAGAATAGGAGACTTCATATCGTTACGCAATTTTAATACTGCCAGATATTCTATAATTCTTCTTTTTACATCATCTAAACCGTAATGATCACGATCTAAAATTTTCTTAGCACGTTTAAGATCAAATTTATCTTTACTAAATTCATCCCAGGGAAGATCTAAAAATAAATCCAGATAGTTACGTTGAATAGAATATTCAGCTACCTGGGGATTCATACGTTGCATTTTGGAGAGTTCTTTTTCAAAATGCTTTTGTACATCTTCACTCCATTTTTTATCCTTGGCACGAACACGCATTTCTTCAATTTCATCTTCATGAGAAACGCCACCCAATTCTTCCTGAATGGTTTTCATCTGCTGATGAAGAAAATATTCACGCTGTTGCTGGCTCATATCGCTTTGCACCTTCGACTGAATATCGTTTTTCAACGCAAGTTTTTGGTTTTCGATATTCATAAATTTAAGCGTAGCCAAAGCCCTTTCTTTAAGGTCATTAGTCGCTAAAAGATTTTGTTTCTCCTCTACCGATAGATTCATATTAGAAGAAACAAAATTGATTAAGAACGAATTACTCTCGATATTCTTAATTGCAAAAGAAGCTTCAGAGGGAATGTTAGGACTACTTTTAATAATCTGAAGCGCCAAATCTTTGATTGCATCGATTATAGCTCCAAATTCTTCATTTTGAACATCCGGCTTCGTTTCAGGAATTTCTTCAACATTTGCTCTTAGAAACGGCTCCTCCTGCGTTATTTCAGAAATATTAAAACGTTTTTTACCTTGTATGATCACCGTTGTATTTCCATCGGGCATTTTTAAAACCCTTAGAATACGGGCTACTACACCAATATTATTAATATCTTTAATACCGGGATTTTCTACTTCTTCATCTTTTTGGGAGACAACACCAATAATTTTTTCATTATTGTTCGCCTCGTTAATTAATTTAATCGAAGCATCTCTTCCTGCAGTAATTGGGATTACTACTCCCGGAAAGAGCACCGTGTTCCTTAAAGGTAATATTGGTAAATTTTCAGGTAATTTTTCTCTGTTTATTTCCTCTTCATCTTCAGGCGTCATTAACGGTATCAACTCTGCATCTTCATTTATACCTTGTAATGACAAACTGTCAATATCCGTGAATTTTGTTTTAGCCATAAGTTATCTTTAAAAGTCAAACTGTCATTACAGTTTGTTTATTTCAATTTGTTTTGAGACCTCTACACCTGCAATTCCTATATTTCAGGCACTTAAAATTGTTATCTATTAGATGTTTCAATTCCTATGCCAGCATATTTTTTCTGAAATAATTTTCAAAAACTGTAACAAACAGAAACTACCCCTATCTTTATATTAGAAACAAGATAATTTTTTGCAATCAACCATCACACATATTAACAATCTTGTAAATGACTGCCGTCTGGGTAACCAACGCGCCCAAATGGAGATTTACAACAGGTATTACAGGGCCATGTATAATACCGCATTAAGAATCGTTCATCACAGCGCCGAGGCAGAAGATATTATGCAAGAGTCTTTTTTAAGTGCTTTCGAAAAAATTGATCAGTTTAAAGCTGAAGCTTCTTTTGGTGCCTGGCTAAAGCGAATTGTGGTAAATAACAGCATTAATGCACACAGTAAAAGATCGAAATACGAAGAAGTAAGCTACAAGGATTATCTTAAAAACGAAATAGACGATAATGAAGGAATAACTACTACTGATACTCAAAATCAAAAAGTGAAAATGGTTTTAAACGCCATGCAAGAACTAAAGGAGAATTACAGGATTTGCCTAACACTTCATTTAATTGAAGGTTATGATTATGAAGAAATAGGCGATATTTTAAATATCTCTTATGCCAATTGTAGGACGACCATCTCGCGAGCTAAAGAAAGTTTAAGAAAAAAAATGATGAAAGATGAAAAATGACGAATACTTTGAGGATCTGAAAAAATTGAACTTCGATATTGCTGAACCAAATTCAGGACACGAAGATCGATTTCTCGAAAAACTTGACCGGCGGCATCAAAACAAACATCCTAAAAAAGGAAAACTAAGAAAACTTTGGATCCCTCTAAGTAGCATAGCAGCCGCCCTTATCATAGTATTTTTTGCTTTTGGAAAGGTATTTAATACTCCTGCCTTTGCTAAGGAAACAGGCCTTGCTGCGGTATCCCCGCAAATGAAGGAAACACAGGATTTTTATAGTACACTTATCGAAAGGGAACTTAAATCTATCGAAGGAGAGCGCAGCCCACAAACCAATAAAATCATTAACGATGCCTTGGTGCAACTAGAAACCTTAGAAAAAGAATACAATAAACTAAAAAAAGACCTTTTAGAAAGTGGGCAGGATAAACGCGTAATCTACGCCATGATTAACAACTTTCAAAAAAGAATTGACCTGTTAAATCAGGTACTGGACCAAATTGAAACGATAAAACAACTAAACACACAAAAAAATGAAACTAACATTATATAAGCTCTTGTTCTGCGCACTATTAGTGCCGGCATTAGGTTTTGCCAACAAAGATTTGGATGGCAGGCATACTAAAGAAAAAACGATAAAAAAAGAATTTAAAGTATCCCAAAGAGGTGTTTTGGACATTAATAATAACTATGGAAATATAGATATTTCTACCTGGGACGAAAACCGAATTGTCATTCAGGTTTTTATAAAAACAAACGGCGATGATCCTGAAAGAGTTCAGAAAAAATTAAACGATATTTCAGTAGATTTTCAGCAAAGCGGCAATCGTGTAAGTGCAAGAACGCGGTATCAAAAAGAAGAAAAATCCTGGTGGAGCGGTTTATTTAGCAGCAGTAATAATGTCAATATGGAGATCAATTATGTAGTAAAAGCTCCTGTAAATCATGATATGGTAATCGATAATGATTACGGAGCCATTTACATCGATAAAGTAAACGGAAATACCGATATTTCCTGTGATTATGGAAAAATTGACATCGGAGAATTAAGAGGATCCAGAAATATTTTGAATTTCGATTATACCCGAAATTCTCACTTTGGGTTTATTTCTTCTGCGGAAATCGATGCCGATTATTCTGAATTTACCATTGAAGAAGCTGAAGACTTGATCATTAGTGCTGATTATACCGACTCGAAAGTTGAAAAAGTTGAACGTCTTCGATACAATTGTGATTACGGAAGCTTTAGAGTAGATAAAGTAAAAGACCTTGAAGCTGATGGTGATTACTTAAGTACTAAGATTGGCCGGGTGTTCTCATCCCTTAGCCTAAATCAGGACTACGGTTCGATTTCTATTGAAAAATTAATCAACGGGGTAAAAAGCGTAAATATTGATACCGACTACGCGGGAATCAAATTAGGTTTTGATGCAGAAATGGATTTTATCTTTAACGTGCATACCTCTTACGGGAGCGTAAAAGGTACGGATGATCTGGAAGTTCAAAAAAGGCATGATCGTAATACCAGCAAGGAGATTTCAGGATATTATGGTAAACAAAACAGCCAAAATTCAATAAACATCACCACAAGCTATGGAAGCGTTAGTTTCCATAAAGAATATTAAAAACATATAATTCAGCAAGTAAACTACCTCGGGGCAAGCCCATGAGGTATCCGATAGAAACAAAATTATAATTTCGAGGCGAGTCTCGGGGTATTAAACCCTTTGGCGGTGCCAATAAAAATAGCCATCTGGCATAACCATTAATCAATTACATCATGAAAAAATCAATTTTAACAGTAGTAGTTATCTTTTGTATAAGCATCACCTCAGCAAGTGCCCAATGGTGGAGCAGCAATAAAAGTATTAAAGGAAATGGCGATATGGTAAATAAAAGCCGCAAAACATCAGATTACGACAAAGTAAGCCTTGTAGGTTTTATGGATGTTGTCTTGGTTAGCGGAACTGAAGGAAACCTGACCATTGAAGCCGAAAGCAATCTTCAGGAATATATTACTACGGAAGTGAAAAACGGAACTTTAAAAATTTCAGTAGAAAAAGGGGTAAATATTAGTCCTTCTAAAAACAACATGATTAAAGTAACCGTTCCTTTTGAAGATTTAGAGGGGGCTCATTTAACCGGAAGCGGTGATATCTGGACTGAGGATAAAATCACCGCAAAAGATTTTTCCTTATCGGTAACCGGAAGTGGCGATTTAAAACTAGAAATCGAAGCTGATGATATTACCGGAAACGTTACCGGCAGCGGTGATGTAGTATTAATAGGAAACGCAAAAAGCCTGGATTGCGGCGTAACCGGATCTGGAGATTTTGACGCTTTTAAACTTAGAGCAAAAAAAGTAAGCGCACAGGTTTCTGGTTCTGGTGATGTGATGGTTTATGCCGAAGAAGAGCTTGAAGCACGAGTTGCAGGCTCTGGAGATATTGAATATAAAGGGAATCCCAGCAAAGAAAACTTTAAAACTTCAGGATCTGGAGATATCTCAAAACATTAATTCCCAATATTGATAATTATTGTTTAATTTTTTTGAATGCGAAGTCCCTTCTCCCTTAAAGAAGGGATTTTTTGTTTGGAAATTGTTTAGGGTTATCAGGAATCAGGAATCAGGAATCAGGAATTTAAAACTAATTATTTCATCTCACATCTCTAGTTTTTATTTGGGTAAAATGAAGAATATTAACTTGTAATCAGCCGGAACTAAACATAAATTGTTGGCACATTCATCCCAAATCAATGCTGATTCCAGATTTATGTATCTCTAGTTTATTTTCTATTTAACGACGTAGCGGTCTAAATGCTACTTCTAACTCAAAAAAGAGCTATCCACTTTGCATGCCGGTGAGGCAAGGTTGAGACGACGTCCTTGTTCAAATCCAAAATTTAGCATACAAAATTTAGCATTTTTAAGCTTTATTCCTGGATCTTATTTCTCTCGTATATGGTCTATATTCTCTTTTCTATATTCTCGCAGCGCAGCGCTCTAAATCCTAACTTCTAATTTTCGGTACTCTAATCAATAAAATAATCCCACCTATAAAAAAAATGATCAAAAATAATATCGAATTTCGAATACTCCCGGTAAGCTGGGCTATTAAACCATACATAAACATCCCGATAACAATCCCTATTTTTTCTGAAACATCATAAAAACTAAAGTAACTGGCGGTATCAATAGCATTTTCAGGAAGCATTTTAGAATAGGTAGACCGTGAAAGTGACTGGATACCTCCCATTACCAAACCAACGCTGGCCGCTGCCACGTAAAATTGATTAGGCGTGGTTATAAAATAGGCATATACGCAAATTAAAGCCCAGATAATATTTATAAAAATCAGGGTTTTAATATTACCAATCTTAGCGGCTATTCTCGACGTTAAGGTGGCTCCCAAAACAGCCACTAACTGGATGAGTAAAATACTTACAATTAATCCTGTTGTAGCATCCTGCTCTCCCCAATTTAATTCTTTAATTCCAAAATACGTAGCGATAAGCATAATGGTTTGTACCGCCATACTATATACGAAAAAAGCTCCAAGATACCTTTTTAGCTGAAGGTTATGATTTAGAGAACTCCAGATTTTACGAAGTTCTTTAAATCCGTTAAACAGTACATTTTTGGTAAGCTTCGCTTTTTTCGTCCCTTTTGGTAAATAGTAATAGGTGTACTGGCTAAAACCTATCCACCATATTCCAGTTAAGACAAAGGATAAGCGGGTTGGTAATCCTTCATCTTCAAAACCAAACATGTCGTATTTAAGGATCATCAATAAACAAAGAATAAGCAGGATAACACTACCTATATATCCTAAAGAAAAACCTTTAGCACTTATTTTGTCCTGTTGCTCTGGAAAAGCGATATCTGGTAAATAACTATTATAAAATACCAAACTTGACCAAAAACCAATTAGCGCCAGGAAATAACAAAGTAAACCGAACCATAAAAATTCCATATTAAACCAAAACAAACCTATGCATGATAAAGCGCCCAGGTAACAGAAAAACTTCAGAAAATTCTTCTTGTTCCCAACATAATCCGCAATTCCTGACAGAAACGGACTAAGTACAGAAACGACCAGAAAAGCTGCTGCGGTTACATAAGAAATTAGGGCATCGTTATTAAAATCAAATCCTAAGAAATGAACGGTATCATTAATATTATTGCCTTCAGCATCTCTAATAATGGTTAGTGCCCCATAAAAAATAGGAAATATTGCTGAAGAAATAACCAGACTGTACACCGAGTTTGCCCAGTCGTAAAATGCCCATGCGTTAAGTAGCTTTTTGCTACCCTTTGGAAGATTTTTCATGGACTAAAAATAAAAAAGCTACACCAGATAGTGTAGCTTTTTCAACTTATTTATTTCTAAATATTATTGAAAACTTGTTACTCCATATTTTCGGGCTTCAGCTTTTGCTTCAGGAGCCCAGGCTTCAAGATTATTTATTCTGGTTTGATTTGACGGGTGTGTACTTAAAAATTGGGGTGTTGAAGCTCCTCCACTGTTTTGCTGCATCCTTCTCCATAAATCGGCTGCCTCATCTGGATTATATCCGGCAATAGCCATTAAGGTCAAGCCTATTCTGTCGGCTTCAGATTCATGACTTCTACTAAAAGGTAGCATCACTCCTAACTGTGTTCCAATTCCGTAAGCCTGAGCAAAAATCTGTTGGGTTTGCTGGCTTTTACCACTAAGAGCCGCTGCTCCTACTCCACCAACCACTTGCTGCACTTGTGCTGCACTCATTCGTTGCGCACCATGATCGGCTAATGCATGTGCCACCTCGTGTCCCATCACGACCGCCAGACCAGTTTCGTCCTGAGTAATTGGCAAAATACCAGTATATACCACGGTTTTTCCTCCTGGCATAGCAAATGCGTTTACCTGATCGTCCTTTACAAGATTATATTCAAATCTAAAATCGTCCAAAAATCCCTGGTATCCATTTGCGTTTAAATAACGCTCAGCTGCAGTTTTAATTTTATCACCAACTCTTTTTACCATCCTGGATTCAGCAGTACCGGTCACCACATTACTACTATCCAAAAATGCATCGTATTGCTGAAACGAGGCGGAGAACAATTGATCATTACTTACAAAATTTAAATTCTTTTGTCCTGTGAAAGGATTTACTTTACAGGCGACTACTGTTAAAGTAGCAACAAAAAGAACTACTATCCACTTCTTTACTTTCATATTTTAATTAGATTAGTTTTGTTAAAATTACAAAAGCCACAGCGCTTTAAAGTTTTGTTTAAGTAGGATTTAACAATTTTTCAGCTTTCAAAAAGGATTCCAAAATTTTCGAATCTGAATAACAATTCATTTTAAAAATGGCAAAAAAGCATAAAGATAAAACCCCTATTCAGCAATTACTGCTTCCCTGGTATATTTTATATACCGGTAAATTTTTAAACTGGGCGTCCCCTTATCTAGCCAGTAAATTTGCAGGTAAATTATTTCTCACTCCACTAAAATATAAGCTTCCCAATCGCGAAAAGGCTATGGATCAAAATACCATACAAACGCAACAGATTTTACCAAAAAGCAAAAAACAAATCATTGTTTATGAATATGGTGAAAGTGCCCAAAAAGTTTTACTCGTACATGGATGGAGTGGCCGTGGTACACAACTTTCTAAAATCGCCGATGCCGTGCTAAAAGAAGGATTTAGTACAATAAGCTTTGATGCTCCTGCCCACGGCAAAGCTTCGGGAAAAATGAGCATGATGCCTCACTTTATAGAAGCTATTCATTTTTTGAATAAAAAATATGGTCCGTTTCATTCGATCATTGGACATTCCTTAGGCGGAATGTCTACACTAAAAGCAATTAAAGAAGGAATATCTCCAGAAAGAGCCGTGATTATTGGCACCGCAAATAGCGTGACTACGATCACGCAGGAATTTGTGAAAAACCTGCATATGGACAAAGAAGTGGCTTATTTGATGAAAGCCCATTTTGATAAAAAATTTGGGCAGGATATGGATAATTACTCTGGAGCAATTTCAGCGCAAAGTGTTCATATTCCTACTTTGGTAATCCACGATAAAAATGATGTGGATGTGCATTACAAATGTGCTGAAGAAATTCATAATCAACTAAAAAACAGCGAACTCTATTTAACCGAAGGTCTTGGACATCGTCGAATCCTGGGAGACCAAAAGGTTATTAACAAAATCACAACGTTCATCACGGCATAATCTTTGTAACTTTCAACATAAAAACAAATGAGAAAGTTACTATTCATATTTATTGCCGTGTTTACCCTGGTAAGTTGCAAAGGAAACGCTCAGGACGAAAATTCTAAAAAGAAGCAAAAGTTCGAAATTTCTAAATCTGAAAGCGAATGGAAAAAAGAACTTACAGATGCCGAATTTAAAGTACTTCGAAAAGCTGCGACCGAGCGTCCTTATTCCAGTGACCTTCTAACGGTAAAAGGAAACGGAACATTTGTTTGCGCTGCCTGCGGAAACGAACTTTATGAAAATAAACACAAGTTCGAAAGCGGTACCGGATGGCCAAGTTTTGATCGTGCTATAGAAGGTGGAGTAGCTTTTGGCTCTGATTCTAAACTGGGCTACCAACGCGACGAAGTGCACTGCGCAAAGTGTGGTGGACATTTAGGTCATGTTTTTGATGATGGACCAAGAGAAACTACCGGAAAAAGACATTGTATAAACGGTGTCGCTATGAACTTTATACCAACTGAAAAATAATTAACCCCAATGAAAAAATATAATATCGAGAAACCGGAAGCTGAATGGAAAGAGCAGCTATCTGAGGAACAATACCGTGTTTTAAGAAAAAAAGGAACTGAAGCACCGCACACCGGTAAATATAACCTACATTTTGAAGATGGAGAATATCGTTGCGCCGCTTGTAATGAAAAGTTATTCGAAAGCGATAGTAAGTTTGAAAGCGGTTGTGGCTGGCCAAGCTTCGATGAAGCTATAGAAGGCAAAATTGAGTATGTACAGGATCGCACCTTTGGAATGATAAGAACCGAAATTCTATGCGCCAACTGTGGAAGTCATTTGGGCCATGTCTTTGACGATGGCCCTACAGAAACCGGCCAGCGCTATTGTGTAAATTCGGCCAGTATAGATTTTAAAAACAATTAGAAACCCTTAAATATTTACCACTATGAAAAAGATATTCACCTTACTTTTTGTAACCACATTTTTATTTACTTCCTGTTCTGATGATGGAGAACCAGGACCACAAGGTCCTCCGGGAGAAGATGGACTTGATGGATTAGCTTATACTTTAGAAGAGCAAATTACTTTTGATTATTATGATGACACGAATAGTTATTCAAGGGTAATTTTAATTCCAGATGATGTGCAAACAATAAACCCTGAAGCTGATGCGGTTTTAGTGTATCGATACCGAGAAATTCAAGATAATGAAGGTAATTTTATGGATACCTGGAGTTTAATCCCTCAAAATTTCTTTCTAAATGATGGAACAATTCAATATGTTTACAATCATACCGCATCAGATGTGGAGATCATTATTGAAGGAAATTTTGATTTAAGTAACCTTAGTACGGATTATACCAACAATCAAATATTTAGAGTGGTTGTTGTTCCTTCAAATTATTTAGCTTCCCACAATGAACTTGATATTACCAATTATAATTCGGTAATGAAAGAATTGAATATAAAAACTTCAGATATAAAAATGGCTAACTAAAATTCTTTATAGTTTAAAATTCAGAGGCTTTATCTTTTCGGTAAAGCTTTTTTTATTGGAGAGAAACTCATAAAACTTTTAGCCAATCCTACAAGTTCAAAACTTTTCGGTTAAGGGATTATTCCTTAAATTCGCAAGAACTATTTTTTGTATAAAAAAATCTAAATATGAGTAAATACGATATCATTGTTTTAGGTAGTGGCCCGGGTGGTTATGTAACTGCTATCCGTGCTTCACAATTAGGCTTTAAAACAGCCATTGTGGAAAAAGAAAACCTTGGTGGTGTTTGTCTAAACTGGGGATGTATCCCAACAAAAGCATTGCTTAAAAGCGCAGAGGTTTTTGAATACCTTAAACATGCAGAAGACTACGGTTTAAAGCTTGAAAGCCCCGATAAGGATTTTGGTGCCGTAATTAAAAGAAGTCGTGATGTGGCCAATGGGATGAGTAAGGGTGTACAATTCCTTATGAAAAAGAACAAAATCGATGTTATCGATGGTTACGGAAAACTTAAGGCAGGTAAAAAAGTGGAAGTTACCGATGCTAAAGATAAAAAGACAGAATATTCTGCCGACCATATTATCGTAGCTACAGGTGCTCGCTCTCGTGAACTGCCTAACCTAAAACAAGACGGTAAAAAAGTTATTGGATATCGTGAAGCTATGTCTTTAGACAAGCAACCAAAGAAAATGATCGTTGTTGGTAGTGGCGCCATTGGTGTGGAGTTTGCTCATTTTTATAATTCAATGGGAACCGAGGTTACTATCGTAGAATTCTTACCAAATCTTGTGCCTTTAGAAGACGAAGAGGTATCTAAGCAATTTGAGCGTAGCGTTAAAAAAGCCGGAATTAAAGTGATGACAAACTCTTCTGTAGAGAGCGTTGATACTTCTGGCGATGGCGTTAAAGCAAAAGTTAAAACCAAAAAAGGAGAAGAAACTTTAGAAGCAGATATCGTGCTTTCTGCAGTTGGTATTAAAACAAATATCGAAAATATTGGTCTTGAAGAATTAGGGATCAAAACCGATAAAGATAAGATCGTTGTAGACGATTTCTATAAAACAAATAAAGACGGGATTTACGCTATTGGTGATGTTGTTCACGGCCCAGCGCTTGCACACGTTGCTTCTGCGGAAGGAATTATTTGCGTTGAAAAAATTAAGGGAATGAATGTACAGCCTTTAGATTACGGAAATATTCCTGGTTGTACCTATGCAACTCCTGAAATTGCATCAGTAGGAATGACTGAAAAGCAAGCGAAAGAAGCTGGTTACGAAATTAAAGTGGGTAAATTCCCATTTTCTGCTTCAGGGAAAGCAAAAGCTGCCGGAAAATCAGACGGATTTGTAAAAGTAATCTTTGATGCAAAATACGGTGAATGGTTAGGATGCCATATGATTGGTGCCGGTGTTACCGATATGATCGCTGAAGCCGTTCTTGGTAGAAAATTAGAAACCACAGGACATGAAGTATTAAAAACAGTTCACCCTCACCCTACAATGAGTGAAGCGGTGATGGAAGCTGTTGCTGCTGCTTACGATGAAGTAATTCATATCTAAGCTAAGGTTTGAGATATAAAGATTAGATCTTAGACATGATAAAAAGCCCTGAAAATTGATATTTTCAGGGCTTTTTTATTTGGTTTTATTTTGTAAAAGTAATTAGTCGATAGTTCCGTGTTTCCATAAGAAGCTAAGAGCTTACAGAAACCGAATCTTTTTAGAAATATGATAAAAACAAGCGAAACTGCTTTTGTGAAGTAAAAAAATATCTAAAAATGACGAATTTGGATATTTTTTATTCTACATTCAAAAAAATCTATGTTCTAACATCTAATAGCGCAGCGGTCTGTATTCTAGATTAAATCGCAATACCAAAAACCAGTATCCCAGTTGGTATCTTCATCTGTAAAACAATTATCCTCCCCGTCTTCTACGCTTTTGTATGTTCGATGTACTTTTTCGCCAATTTCAAATTTAATAGATTCTGAAAAAACAGGCCCATCGAAAACGAAGGTATGAAACTCACCGTTTTCACCACATGGGTCTACATTTTCGGGCAAATCGGCTAAAAATTGATGGTCGATCACTCGTCCGCAGAAAGATTCATCTAAATATTCAGCATTGGTACATACTATGATCGCTTTAAATCCTAATTCTATAAAATCTTCCACTAATTTTGAGGTTTCTTTTTTCCAAAGCGGATATACACCGGTTAAACCAACCTTGGCTAACTGCGAATCTCGATATTCTTTTAGATCTTCTAAAAAAATATCGCCAAAACAGGCAAAATCGATTCCTGCTGCTTTCAGTTTTTTAGTTTCAGTTTCCATAACCCTATTGTAGGTTTCCATAGAAACATTTCCAGAAAATTCGGCTAAATGTAGTGGTAGTCCAATACTTCTAGCCTGCGCTTGTAACAGTTCAAGACGCACGCCATGCATCGAAATTCGGTTTACATCAGTATTGATTGCTGTAAAAAGCTCAACAACATCAAAATCACCCTGTTGCTGAAGTTTATATAAAGAAAAAGCGGCATCTTTACCGCTACTCCAATTCAAATAGGCTTTTTTCATTCCGAACAAAATATTGACAAAATTTCTTACTGGCTTAAGAAATTCCGAATTAAAGGAATACTGAAATTATCGAATTCAGACTAAAACTATAAAAAACTTTGTATAGCCAGGTCATAACTTTTAAGTCCGAATCCCAAAATAACGCCTTTCACCACTGGAGACAAATACGATTTATGCCTGAAACTTTCTCTAGCATGAGTGTTAGAAATATGAACCTCGACCACCGGAGTTTCGATGGCTTTAATGGCATCTGCGATAGCTACTGAAGTATGCGTGTAAGCCGCAGCGTTTAGAATCACACCGTTAAATTCCTTGCGCGCATCATGAAGCATATCTATGATCTCTCCTTCAATATTACTTTGAAAATAAGAAAGCTTTATTTTTTCAAACTTCTTTTGTAGATCATCAAAATATTCTTTGAACGTCTGATTTCCGTATATTTCAGGCTCTCTGGTACCCAAAAGATTTAGATTAGGTCCGTTTATAATTAGAAGCTTCATGATATATTCAATTTAATGATAAAGATAAAAATTTTAAATATAAAAAAAGCGGAAGAAAATCTTCCGCTTTAGATAAACTACCTCAAGGTAATCCTATGGGATATTTATCAGAAAATTATTTTTTATTGAAATTTATATCCTACAGATAATTGGAAAACACTATTAGGAGTAGAGGCATCCTCTCCTGCGAATGCTTCCTTTTCTATAACATTGGTGTAACCTGCAATGTATCTTGCACTAAAAAATAAATTATTATCAAATTCATACGATGCACCTAAAACTCCAGAGAAATCAAAGTTATTCAAGCCTTCTTCAATATCTGCACTTCCTCCATCAAAGTCGTATTTTGAACTTACTTTGATTCCAAATTGAGGGCCAGCTTCTAAACTAAAGTTTTTACCCCCTAAATAAAATTTCGCTAATACCGGTATATTAACATACCCAATACTAACATTTTCATCATTAGTAAATCCAAACCCCTGCAATGAATACTGAGCTTCTGGTTGAATAGACAAAAAGTCATTAACCTGAAATTCCACCAAACCTCCAATATGAAAACTTGTTACCCACTCAAATTCTGAACTTGCATCACCGGCTAAATTAGAAAAATTAAGACCGCCCTTTATACCAAATTCCGTGCGCTGCGCAAAAGAAGTCATTCCCACTAAAAAGAAAATGACAAATGATAATTTTTTAAGCATCAAAAGATATTTTTTAATTGATGGGATAAAAGTATTCTAATTTTAATCAAACATTAAATTGGAAAGCGTTTTTTTTATTCTTAAGAGTGAAAATAACTTAGGCAATAATAAAAGCCTTCACTTTTCAATTTGAAATCTACAAATCGTGAATAGGAATAATAAAAAAAGCGGAAGAAAATACTTCCGCTTTAATTCATAATTTGGTTAGTTAGTTGACCTTTATAGGTTTTTAGAACATAAAACCTACACCGGCTTGCCATACAGAGTTATGTATATCTAGATCTTCAAAAGTTTCAGAGAATCCATAAGTATATCTACCCTGGATAAAAAATCCATTGTTGAATTTATACTCTAATCCTGCTGCTCCACCAAATTCAAAATCCTGAGCTCCTGGATATGGATTATCGATATCTCCACCGTCTTGAATTGGTTGATAATCGATCTCTTCATTAACCTTAAAATTAAAGGTAGGTCCAGCTTGTACACTTAATCCATCTACTAAATAGATCTTAGCTAAAACAGGTACACTTACGTAGTCTAGTTGATATTCTACATTATCATCTACATCTAAAAAATTAGCCTGATCATTTTCGTAAATCTCGTATCCCTGCCCAGAATATAAAACCTCTGGCTGAATAGAAAATCGGTCTGCTAAAGGAATTTCAGCTAATAAACCTACATTAAAACTTGTTCTTGAATTATCTGAACTAAAATCGTCTCCGGTAAAATTAGCGAAGTTAACACCACCTTTAATACCAAAATTCCAAGCTTCCTGAGCACTCATCGTAGTGGCTCCAAACAATACTAAAGCAATAATTAAAATTGACTTCTTCATAATAACATTTTGTTTTTGATTACGGGACAAATGTAAGTAAGCGATTCTTAAAGAAATCTTACCAAAGGCTAAAGTATTATTAAGGTTAAATTGCCATAAATCGTATCTTTAACACATGAAATGGGAATATATTTTAAAGGATTACCTTACCTATTTAAAGTTAGAACGCGGACTTTCAGTTAATTCAATTAGCAGTTACGAACTGGATTTAATCAAACTTATTAATTTTTTAAAAGTTAAAAGTTTTTCGGCTAGTCCACTTACAATCGACCAGGAAACACTGCAATTATTTTTATACGAGATAGCAAAAGAACTAAATTCCCGCTCTCGTGCTCGTATTATTTCAGGATTAAAAAGCTTTTTTAATTATCTGATATTTGAAGATTACAGAAAGGATAACCCCACAGATCTTATCGAAGCTCCTAAAATAGGAAGGAAATTACCAGAAACCATTTCTGTTGAGGAGATCGACGAATTGATTGCTGCCATAGATTTAACCAAGACCGAAGGAGAAAGAAATCGGGCCATTATAGAAACCCTTTACGGCTGTGGTTTACGGGTGTCAGAATTAACAAATCTACGTATCTCAGACCTCTATTTTGAAGAAGGATTTATAAAAGTAACAGGGAAAGGCGATAAACAACGATTTGTCCCCATTTCAGATTACAATATTAAATATATTACAATCTATAAAGACCAGGTAAGAGCACACCAGGAAATAAAACCTGAAGCAAGTGACACCTTATTTCTTAATCGAAGGGGTGCACAACTCACCCGTGCAATGATTTTTACCATTATAAGACAGTTAGCTGAAAAAGCGAATATCAGGAAAAAGATAAGTCCGCATACTTTTAGACATTCTTTTGCAACCCATCTTTTAGAAAACGGAGCCGATTTAAGAGCGATACAGCAAATGTTGGGGCACGAAAGCATCACTACAACTGAAATTTATATGCATATGGATAGAACGTATCTACGCGAAGTCCTGGAAACTTATCATCCAAAGAAAACTTAACTTAGGTTAAGAACTCCTATTAAATTTCTGCTAAAAGTAGCTATACGCTTCGTTTTAGGAATTTCTCTTATTAATTTAGAGAAAAACAAAATTTAACTATGAAACCTTTAAGAATGCTAAAGTATAAGAATGGTGACGAACAACCGGCAATAGGTTTAGGTACCTGGAAATCTGGAAAAGGAGAGGTTACCAAGGCCGTTGAAATTGCATTAAATAACGGCTATAGACATATAGACTGTGCAGCAACCTATGGCAATGAAAACGAAGTTGGAGAAGCTTTTGAAAAAGTATTTGGTGAGGGCGAGATTAATCGCGAAGAGGTATGGATTACTTCTAAATTATGGAATGATTCACATAAAAAGGAAGATGTTATCCCCGCATTAAAGAAAACCCTTAAAGATTTAAAATTAGATTATTTAGATCTTTATCTAATTCACTGGCCTGTCGCCTTTAAAAAAGGAGTTGGTTTTCCTGAAAGTGATGATGAATATTATTCTTTGGAAGAAGTTCCCATTATCGAAACCTGGGAAGCAATGGTTGAAGCAAAAAAACAAGGTTTGGTAAAACACATTGGCGTCTCTAATTTCAGTATAAAGAAACTGAAAAATTTGATGAGCAAAACCAATGAGAAACCTGAAGCACTACAAGTAGAATTGCACCCATATTTACACCAAAACGAACTTTTAGAATTTTGCAGTAAAAACGGAATTAATGTGACTGCATATTCACCATTAGGAAGCGGTGATCGCGCCGACGCAATGAAAGCTAAAGACGAACCAAGTTTACTGGAAAATCCTACCATTTTAAAAATCGCTAAAAAACATGGCGCTTCTGCAGGACAGGTATTAATTAACTGGGCAGTACAACGAGGAACGGCAGTAATCCCAAAATCTACCAATAAAGGTAGAATCATAGAAAACTTGGCCAGCTCTGGATATCAATTAGATAAAGAAGATCTAGCTGAAATCGATAAATTAGATGAGCACTTTAGATACGTAACAGGAGAATTTTTTGTGACCGACGGAAATTCGTATTCCAATATTTACGATGAATAAACTACATTCATTTTGTATTCTATAAATCAAAAATCCCCGAAATCAAGAAAAATTCCGGGGATTTTTTTATTTCTATTTATCCAATCTTAAATCCTATTAAGAATCTATATTCGCTGCATTTTAGCTCAAAACTATTTAGCAATATTTACCGCTCTGGTTTCACGAATAACCGTCACTTTAACCTGACCTGGATAGGTCATATCGGTTTGTATTTTCTGGGAAATTTCAAAAGATAGATTACTTGCCTTTTCGTCATTTACTTTTTCACTCTCTACGATCACACGAAGCTCTCTACCCGCCTGGATAGCATAAGCCTTCTTAACACCACCAAAACCAAAAGCGATTTCTTCAAGATCTTTTAAACGCTGAATATAAGAATCCAGTACCTGTCTTCTTGCACCCGGTCTTGCGCCACTAATCGCATCACAAACCTGAACGATAGGAGATAATAAAGAATTCATTTCGATCTCGTCGTGGTGAGCACCAATAGCATTACAAACTTCTGGTTTTTCTCCGTGCTTCTCTGCCCATTGCATCCCTAAAATAGCATGAGGCACTTCGGTTTCAGTTTCCGGAACTTTACCAATATCGTGCAACAGCCCGGCACGTTTCGCTAATTTAGGATTAATCCCTAATTCGGCTGCCATCACCCCACAAAGTTTTGCTACTTCACGCGAGTGTTGTAAGAGGTTCTGGCCATAAGAAGAACGATACTTCATCCTACCAACCATTTTAATCAATTCTGGTTGCAGTCCATGAATACCAAGATCAATTACGGTACGTTTTCCTATATCAATAATTTCTTCTTCGATTTGTTTTTTAGTCTTTTTTACTACCTCTTCAATACGAGCAGGGTGAATACGACCATCAGTTACGAGTTTATGTAAGGATAAACGTGCTACTTCTCTTCTAACCGAATCAAAACAGGAAAGAATAATTGCTTCGGGAGTATCATCTACGATAATTTCTACCCCCGTGGCAGCTTCTAAGGCTCTAATATTTCGCCCTTCACGACCAATGATCCTTCCTTTAACATCATCGCTTTCTAGATTAAAAACAGAAACGCAATTTTCTACCGCTTCTTCTGTCCCTATACGCTGGATGGTATTGATAATAATCTTTTTAGCTTCCTGCTGTGCGGTAAGTTTAGCTTCTTCTATAGTATCCTGAATCAAAGCCATCGCATCTGCTCTTGCTGCTTCCTTAAGACTCTCTACTAATTGCGATTTAGCCTCATCTGCAGAAAGACCAGAAATTACTTCTAATTGCTGCACCTTACTACTGTGCAACTTATCAATCTCTTCCTGCTTCTTCTCTAAATAATCAGTACGATGTTCGTAATCTGCAATCTGATCATCCAGCTGCTTACTCTTATTCTCTAATTCTTTATTTAATTTCTTGTTTTTAGAAAGCTCGCTAGAAACTTGAGATTCTTTATCACGGGTACGCTTTTCAGCATCACCAATCTTTTTATCTCTGGCAAGAATTACTTTTTCATGCTCTGATTTTAGCTCAATAAACTTTTCTTTAGCCTGAAGGATTTTATCTTTTTTAATACTTTCGGCTTCGCTTTTTGCCTCTTTTATTATTCCGGCAGCTTTATTCTGGGCTTCCAGAATAGTTCCTGAAGCTTTTTTCTTTTCTAAAGATTTGGCAATGGCAAAGCCAATACCAAGACCAACTAATACTCCAATTATCGCGTATACTATATCCATATTTGTTGTTTATATATAAAAAAAGCCTGTATTAGTAGATGTTTTGTTTAAACTCCTTAAAATCAGGTTTAGGGCTAACAAGCTGATCAAGAATCCGTAATCCCTAAAAGGGAACGGCGCGCTTTTACAACTTAGACTCACCCTCTTTAAAGAATTATCTGTTGAGTTTATCAAAAAATAACTAATACAGGCAGTAACCTTAGTTTTATTTAAAGAACGTTTATGAAGCCATATGCTTTTGCAATAACTCGTTAAGTGACCTTAACTTGTCTTCTGCTTCTTGCATTTCTTCACTTTTATCTATATCTTTTTGTTCTGTTTGGGCGGCAAATTGTAAAGCGCACATAGCCAATACATCCTGCTTATCCCTAACAGCATAACTTTGCTCAAATTGCTTAATCATGGCTTCGATTTTTTTTGCAGCCTTTCTTAACCCTTCTTCTTGTCTGGGATTGATCGTTAAGGGATATACCCTATCTGCAATCGAAATTTTTATTTTAAGCTTGTCTTCCATCTACATTTATTCAGATAACTGAACGATACATTGATCGATCTCCCTAATAAGACTATTTATTTTAAGCTTAGTTTCCTTTTTATAATCATTACTGCCAAGCATCGCGTTTGCAGCTTTTAGATCTTTTATCTGGTTGTTAGAATTCTCCAATTGTCCTTTTAACCATGTATTTTCAGATTCAACCGCTGTCATTTCCCGTTCTAGTGATTGCATTTCCTGCTTCAGCAACTCGTGCCGATGCAACAACTTACTAATCCTATTCTCAAGGCTATCAACTATTTCGGTGATCTCGCTCATAAAAGTCAAACTCGATACTAATCCTTACAAAGTTAACATACCGTTTTAAATTTGCAATGATTTTTTATTTCATTTTTCTTTTTTAAGCCTTATAAAGTCTAACTTTCTAAATTATAGCGGTTTAATTTTGCACGAAGTTTGATTACCTTTACACCAGTAGAATTTAATGATTTTTGACGATATATGAAGCGATTTTTCAGCCTTTTTTTCGGTGTATTTTCTTTGATAGCAAATGCACAGATAGATAATGTTCCACAGGATTATTTTAAAGATCCCTTAGATATCCCGCTCATCTTGTCAGGTACTTTTGGGGAGTTAAGATCTAATCATTTTCATGCCGGATTAGATGTCAAAACCCAGGGACGCCAGGGATTAGAGGTTAAAGCTTCAGCAAAAGGCTTTATAAGCCGAATCAAAATTCAGCACTACGGCTATGGCAAGGCATTGTACGTACAACATCCTAATGGCTATACCACCGTTTACGGGCATCTAAAAAAACTGGCGCCAAAAATCGAAGAATATCTAAAGGAACGACAATATAATAAAGAGTCGTATGAAATTGAATTATTTCCCGAAGCCGGTGAATTATCGGTTGAGCAGGGTGAAGTTATCGCTTATAGCGGAAATACCGGTGGTAGCGGTGGCCCCCATCTTCACTTTGAAATTCGCGATGGCAGCCAGCGACCTATGAATCCTGAAATGTTTGGCATCGAGATTCAGGATACTCGGGATCCTATTGTGGATGGATTGTTTGCCTACCCTATCGGAAGAGAAGCTCATGTAAATAATTCGGCTAAACGACAAAAATTACGTTTGATACCCCAAAATGATGGCTCATATACAACTAATAGTGTTGAAGCCTGTGGAGAAATTGGCTTCGGTATTTCTACGGTAGATCAAAAAAGTTTGGCTCCCAATAAAAACGGCGTGTATAAAATTGAGGCCAGCCTGAACGGGAGCCCGGTGATAAATCTGGATTTTCGACGATTTTCTTTTGCAGAAAGCAGATATCTAAATTTTCTTATCGATTATGAATATTACTCGAATCACCGCAAAAGAGTTCAGAAATTATTTAAAGAAGCTAACAACCCCTTAAGTATTTACAACAGCGTTGTAAACGAAGGAAAATTAGAAATTGAAGATGGGCTGGATTATAATTATGTCGTGCAGGTCACCGATTTTAAAGGAAATTCTAAAACGATTAGAATTCCTATAAAAGGAAGTTTCTCTGGCAATATCACACCAAAAGATGAAGAAAAAACCGATTATTTTACCAGTTATAATCAAACTTTCTCTATTGAAGAAAATGGAATCGACATTTATATTCCTAAAAATGCTTTGTATTACGATACATTTTTAGATATCGAATTTATGGGCGATACCGTAAAAGTTCATCATGATGATGTCCCGCTACATAAAAATATCACCATTGGTTTTGACGTAAGCGATATCCCTACGGCACAAAAAGAAAAAATGTTTATCGCAAGATTAAATGCTTACGGGCGCCCAAGTTATTCAACAACTTATAAAAAACCCTCACGTTTTACCACCGGCACACGAACTTTTGGAGAGTACACCCTGGTTTCAGATGTGAACCCGCCTTCTATACGCCCGGTAAATTTTAAAGACGGACAATGGATTTCAGGCAACACTAATTTACAGGTAAAAATTAGCGATGATTTAAGCGGGATCCAGAGTTTTAGAGCTACAGTAAATGGCAAATGGATCTTAATGGAGTACGAATATAAAAACAATACCCTAACGCATGATTTTACCGACGGCGTGGTAACGGATACCGAGAATAACTTTAAATTGATCGTTACCGATAATGTAGGTAATATCAACACCTACGAAGCGAAGTTTTTTAGAAAAAACTAATTCTGTAAAATAACAAAAACGCTTCGCAATTTGCGAAGCGTTTTTTAGTTAAAGCCTTTTAATTAGTAATTACTATATGGCAAAACTTTGGACATTTTATCTCTCTTATCAAGTTAAGATTCGATAAATTCCTTCAGTGTTTTTACCACGTAATCAATCTCTTCTTTAGTATTATATTTTGAAAAAGAAAAGCGGATTGAGGGCGTTTTTAAATCTTCTTCTGGAAGAAAAGCATTTAAAACATGAGATCCTTTATCACTTCCACTTTGGCATGCACTACCTTTAGAACAGGCAATTCCTTTTAAGTCTAATTGAAATAAGAGCATTAAAGCTTTTTCTTCACTTACAGGAAGGTTTACGTTAATCAACGTATACGTACTTTTATCTAAATCGCCAGATTTCCCATTAAATTTCACTCCTGGAATTTCTTTTTTAAGCGATTCGATAAAATGAGATTTTAATGCCATCGTATAGGTCTTCTCTTCTTCAAGGTTTTGATAGGCCAGTTTAAATGCTTCCTCTAAACCTACAATATTATGCAAGCCCTCAGTACCGGCGCGATAACCTCGCTCTTGTTCCCCTCCAAAGATTAGCGGTTTTAAGCCACTATTTTTTCTTATAAACGCAAAACCTACTCCTTTAGGTCCATGAAATTTATGGGCGCTAACCGCGGTAAAATCTACTGGTATTTCTTTTAAATCCAACTCATAATGTCCTATAGATTGTACCGTATCTGAATGAAATAGAGCATTGTTTTGCTTACAAAGTAAGGCTACTTTTTTAATATCAAGCTTATTCCCTACTTCATTATTTACATGCATTAAACTTACCAGAGTTTTTACATCTGAATGTTCCAGACGATTTCCTAAATCCTCTAGATCAACTTCACCCTCTGCGGTAAGTTTAACATATTCAACTTCTATATCAAAACAATCTTTTAGCTGATTTACGCAATACAATACAGCATGATGTTCAATTTCCGAAGTAATGATTCGTCGAACACCCAAATCCCTAACCGCACTATTTAGTGCAAGATTATCGGCTTCAGTACCGCCAGAAGTAAAAATAATTTCAGCGGCGGTCACATTTAACTGTTTTGCGATTGTTTTTCTAGCCCTCTCAATCAATGATTTAGCAGAACGACCAAAACTATGTGTAGATGAAGGGTTTCCATAATTTTCTTGCATCACTTCAGTTATCTTGGTGATAACCTCAGGACGCATTTGGGTTGTGGCAGCAGAGTCTAAATATACTTTTTCCATGGTGCGCAAAGATAAGGCTATTTAAAATAAATTTAAAGAAGCTCCGTTGAAAATCTATAAAACTTCTATTTTTGTTCAAAAGCTTATTTATGAAAAAGACATTAGGCATATTAAGCCTTGTATTCTTGTTTTTCTCTTGTGACGATGGAGATATTGTGGTGACCGATTTTGAAATTGAGGATGCTACACTTAATGTTTGCGGATTAGACCAAAAAGTGATTTATGCCATAAATAACGATGGTGTTTACGAAAGTATTTCTCTTATTTTAGATGCCACCGGCCCCATAAACGACAGTGTAAGTAATGCACTAATTACGCAAGTTCGAGATACAGCATATACTTTTAATTTAAGCGGCAATAATAAACTTATATACAGAATTTACGACGGACCTATAGAGAACTCTTATTTTTGCTCCAATATCCCGCCAAGCCAGCCTAAGGTCTTGCAAGAATTTACAAGTGGTGATGCGGGCATCGTAAGTATTAAATTAGCTTACAGCGATGTTTCCAAAGACACCGATGACGCCGATGGTGATGGTATTCCTAACATTAAAGAAGGTTATGATCCTGACCTTACAGATGCAGAAATGCTGGATACCGATGGAGATGGCATACCAGATTATCTGGATATCGATGACGACGGGGACAATGTACTTACCGAAAATGAACTAAATCCGGAAGAAGGATCCTGGAAAGATTTTGGTTTTTTAGATACTGATGGGGACGGCACAGCAGATTATCTGGATACCGATGATGATGGGGATGGTGTACCCACACGTAATGAAGTAAACGATAATGACCTGGAAAATTTAGATGAAGGGCAATATTTAAACCCATTGATTTACCAGCAACAAGACGGGATTCCCGATTACTTAAATAAAGATTTCCAACGAAATGGAGAGAATCCAACTTATATTCCTAACAGAATTCAGCGTAACATAGTTACTGAAGTGAGAATTTCTGGTTTTAGTTTAATAGACCGTGATGGTAATTCGCCAGATATCAACACCAATGTCGCTTTTAATATGGGAAGCTTTACCTCCTCATACAACATAATCTACCAAACAAATATAGATTCTGAAGAAGACAGTGATACCGAAACCGAAGTAGAGTAAATTTCCTAAAAGCAATTAGGCATTTATTATATTTTTTTGCAAGACATCACAGCAACCATTGGGATTGCAACATTTACTCTTGATTATCGAGTAAAATATTTTTAAAGAGTGGATTAGGAATTCTGGAAAATATAAACTTCAGTAGCTCCTAATCCATATCTTTGATAATCGGCATCGTAAAACTTAACATTGTCATACCTACTAAAAAGATACTCAAGTTCAGCCTTTAAAACCCCTTCACCTACTCCGTGAATAAAAACAATTTTCTGGATTCTTTTTCGAATGGCAAACTCTAATTGTCCTCTTGCGGTATCTATTTGTTTAGTAAGAATATCATGATTTGACAAGCCTTTTAGGTAGGGAACCAATTTTTCGATATGTAAATCGACTTCCATGGGCGGAGCCTGTTTTTCTTTCTTTTTACTGAAAGTACGTTTCCTGTTTTTTCTGAAATGTTCTTTCTCCTGAAGTGCCTCCGCTATAGTTTCCTTCTCCACAATTAGCAAAGGTTCTGTTTCTTTCTGTATTTTCACCAAATCTTTCAACTGAAATTTCATAGAAAAACCATCTGAAGTTTCAATCCATATATTACTGTCAAGTATTTCAATAATTTTACCTTCAATATCATCATCTATTACCTGAACAATATCCCCTATTCTAAATTCCATTAGTCATTCTCATTTTCTTGATCTTTTTTATAATCATCTTTAGTAGCCGACCAGTATTGAGTGGCTCTGTATAAACCAAACATTAAAATTACCAGTCCGATAATCTTTGCATATGGCGAATTGTCTTCTACAGACATTCCATAAATCAAAACCGCTGCCCCAACTATAATGACAAGAGTATTAAGTATTTGCGAACTATTCTTTTTCATCTTATTTTTAAAACCTTTTGTCTAAAATTTAAAATATTTAGACCATTAAATCAAAAATTGAAGTATTTTTGTATACAAAATTAATTTAATTATGAAGCAATATTACATATTCTTTGTATTAATCTTTCCCCTATTTCTAAACGCTCAGGTAGATTTAAGTGTTTCTCCATCTCCGGATGGGGAAGATAGTTATGTATATGTGAATAATGAAATATTATTTGTCACTAAAGGAATAAACCTTGAAAAAAATAATAATTCATCTACAGAAGCGAGCATATATCTAAGAAGTAAAGCACAATTGCTACAGGGAGACGATATAGATAATTCTGGAGATGGTTATCTTTCTGTTTTCCAGGAGGGGACTTCAAATGCTTTTGATTATAATTATTGGGGAATGCCGGTAGTAACCACCGGTAAAAAACTGAATCAAATTTTATACGAACCTATAGACAAAACAATAAGTAGACCTGTTCAAATAACTTCTAATCTCAATGGTTCCGCCAACCCGTTAACCATATCTTCTCGTTGGATTTACAAATTTTCTGGTCTAGGCTATAATTCATGGCAGCATATTGGGAATAATATTAATCAACTTGCAGCAGGATTGGGTTTCTCTATGAAAGGAACAAATGGCACTGACAATACCACAATTGATGGAGTAAAAAACAATCCGGGAAGCGCTCAAAGATATGATTTTCGAGGTATTCCAAATAATGGAAATATTACCTTAAACATCGACCCAAATAAATCAATATTGGTAGGTAACCCTTATCCTTCGGCTATAGATCTTGATGCATTTCTAAAAGATCCGGATAATGATATTACTGGCATTGCTTATTTTTGGGATAGCGAGGCTAATGGAAAATCGCATTATTTAAAAGATTACGAGGGAGGCTATGGAGCCTATTCACCGGGAGCAGGAGGTTACGTTCCCGCCATTTTTAAAAAGTATGCCAATCAATCTGGAAATGTGATTGGAAATGCTGGCGAAAGTGGAGCTAAATATAATGTAAAGTATCTACCAATTGGCGCGGGCTTTAACGTTATTGGTAATGCTACAGGAGGAACCGTGACATTTAAGAATAGTCATCGTATCTATGATCCCAATACAGCTATAAAATTACGTGAGAAATCAGCTGAAACCGGGAGCACTAACTCCTCTGTAATTATTAAAAATGATGAAGCGGTAAAAATTAGATTGAATGTTAATCTTAATGACACCTATACCAGACAACTTTTGGTAGCTTTTAATGAGAATGCTACCGTTGGACCAGATAAAGCTATGGACGCACCAATGTTTGGAAAACTGGCCAGTGATGCTTCTTTTAATATTGAAGAAAAGGAATATATGATCAACGTTTTACCCTTTGATCGTTCAAAAATGATTCCTTTAAATATCGTAACCGTAAGTGAAATGGAAGTCGATTTTTCTATTGACACTACAGATTTCCTTGATAATGAAAATATTTATCTTTATGATTCTGAAAATAATAGATATACCGATATTAAAAAAGAGCATTACAAGCTACAATTAAACGGAGATTTTAAAGATCGCTTCTTTATTGCTTTTGAAAATGACCAGCCTACTGAAGAAGAAAAGATTCAGGAAACTAAAGAAGAAGAGACTTTTGTAGCTTCTATCGATATTTTTCAAAATAATAATGAAGGTCGTTTACAGATTGTTGTACCAAAAGATGTAAAAGTAAAACATGTAGCTGTATATAATTTGAATGCAGGCGCAGTAATTAACCAGGATATCTCCACTTTAGAAAAGGAATTGAGCTTTTCTACCACTAATTTGATGGATGCCATTTACATCGTTCAAATCAAAACCGCAGATAATAGAACAGTAACAAAGAAAATTACAGTTAAAAATTAATACGGGTTACGAAGAATATATGCTTCCATGCCTTAACAAAACATTGTTGGGCATAGATTGTTACGGCTGTGGAGGCCAAAGAGCTGCTATATTACTTTTTCAGGGAAATTTTAGAGAAGCATTTTTAATGTATCCTGCCATTTATACTCTGGTAATCTTTGCAATATTTTTAATTATAAATATTAAGTTTAAATTTAAAGGCGATTTTAAAATTAAAATCGCCTTTATTATTTTAAACGCATCGATAATGATAATTTCGTATATTTTTAAAATGATACAATTTTATAACCTAACCAATTAATGCAATATCATGAAAGAGAAACTACCTAATTCTACCTTAATTTTATAATTTTAATCTTTGGAATGCTGTCAATTATAGGCTGTTGCTGTTATGGCCTATTCGGGATCGTGTTTGGGATTCTAGCCATTGTTGTCGAATAAAGCAAAAGAGCTTTATTACGCGAATCCTGAACTATATACAGGATATGAAAATGTAAAAACTGGCCGGATTTTAGGAATTATCGGTTTAGTACTAAGTGCACTTTCATTTATTTCTTCAATCATCATGATTATCACCGCCGGAGGTATAGAAGGTCTTATGGAAATGCAAAGAGAAATATACGGATCAGGATTTTAAAAAAAGCCTGAACAATATATAAACTTAAAATCCCCGGTAACTCCGGGGATTTTAGGTTTTATGACTTGCTTTCTATCTTTCAAAAGCTTTTAACGTTTTGGTAATAATTTCCACACAATCCTTTAGTTGCTCTTCGTCCATCACTAAAGGTGGTGCAAAACGTATAATATTTCCATGTGTAGGTTTAGCTAAAAGACCATTTTCTTTTAAAGCCATACAAATATCCCAAGCAGTAGAGCTATCTGGAGTATCGTTTATTACAATTGCATTTAAAAGCCCTTTACCCCTAACTAACTCCACAATATTGGAAGTTCTAATATAATCATCTAAGAGTCTACGGAATAATCCTCCTAATTTCTCCGCATTTTCTGCTAATTTTTCTTCTTTAATCACCTCTAAAGCAGCATGTGCAACTGCACAAGCTAGCGGATTCCCTCCAAAAGTTGACCCATGCTGTCCCGGCTTGATAACATCCATAACATTATTATTTGCTAAAACTGCTGAAACAGGATATACTCCGCCTGAAATTGCCTTTCCTAGAATAAGAATATCAGGTTTTACCTCTTCGTGATCTACAGCTAATAATTTCCCTGTTCTTGCAATACCGGTTTGAACTTCATCAGCAATAAAAAGCACGTTGTGTTTTTCACAAAGCGCTTTAGCGCGCTTTAAAAAACCTTGAGATGGCACATAAACCCCTGCTTCTCCCTGAATAGGTTCTACTAAAAATCCCGCAATGTTATTATTCTCATTTAATGCTTTCTCTAAAGCATCAATATTATCATAAGGTATTTTCTGAAAACCTGGCGTGTAAGGGCCAAAATTCTTTCTGGCATCCTCATCATTAGAAAATGATATTATAGTGGTCGTTCTTCCGTGGAAGTTATTTTCACAAACAATGATCTCAGCTTCCGTTTCTTTAACACCTTTAGTTTCGTAAGCCCATTTTCTGGCTAATTTAATAGCAGTTTCTACGGCTTCAGCTCCGGTATTCATTGGTAATAACTTATCAAAGCCAAAATATTCTGTAGCATACTCTTCAAATGGTCCCAAAACATCATTATGAAATGCTCTTGAGGTTAAGGTTAAAGTAGCTGCCTGATCATTTAAAGCTGCTACAATTTTGGGATGACAGTGCCCCTGATTCACTGCTGAATAGGCCGAAAGAAAATCATAATATTTTTTCCCTTCAACATCCCAAACATGCACACCTTCTCCTTTGCTTAAAACAGCTGGTAACGGATGATAATTATGCGCCCCATGCTTATCTTCTAATTCGATAGCTTGTTGTGATGAATTGATTTTTGTTAATGCCATTCCTTTTTCAAATTTTATTCATTAATATCTGCAATTCCTTCTTGTTCTGCTTTTACAGATTAGGAGAGAAATCATCCATTTTTAATGTTTTCGCAATTTACTAAATGTTTACTGATTTTTTTAGAGACCCCTACCTTTAATCCTGCAATTATTCTATTTTTGCGGTATGGGAAGAATGAATAAAAATAAGCTTTTTGAAGCTGTTGAAGTTGTAGATGCCGGTGCTAAGGGTAAAAGTATTGCGAAATCACCAGATGGTCGTGTTATTTTTGTAAATAATGCAGTCCCTGGTGATGTTATCGATGTCCAAACTACAAAAAAACGAAAGTCCTATTTTGAAGGGACTGCCGTTAATTTTCATTCGTATTCTGATAAAAGGGTAGAACCCGTTTGCCAACATTTTGGTACCTGCGGGGGGTGCAAATGGCAGTTTATGGATTATAAATATCAACTCGATTACAAACAACAGGAAGTAACCAATAACCTTAAGCGACTGGGTAAAATAGAATTGCCTGAAATCACGCCTATTTTAGGTAGTAAAGAAATCTATTTTTATCGAAATAAAATGGAGTTTTCTTTTAGTGACAGTAGGTGGTTAACATTAGAAGAAATTCAAAGTGGTAAAGATTTTGAAGATAAAAATGCACTTGGATTCCATATTCCTGGAATGTGGGATAAAATCTTAGACATAAAGAAGTGCCACCTTCAGGAAGATCCAAGCAATGCTATTAGAAATTTTGTAAAAATATTTGCGACTCAAAACGAAATTCCCTTTTTTAATACCAGAGCGCAAAACGGACTTCTACGTACATTGATGATTAGAACATCAAGCACCGGGGAAATCATGGTCCTTATTCAGTTTTTCGAAGAAAATAAAGCAGTTAGAAAGCTATTATTAAATGCGGTTGCGGAAGAATTTCCTGAAATTACTTCTTTACAGTATGTAATCAACAATAAAGGAAATGACACTATTTATGATCAGGAGGTAATTTGCTATAAAGGTAGAGACCATATTTTTGAGGAAATGGAGGGGCTCACATTTAAGATCAATGCCAAATCATTCTATCAAACTAACTCTGCACAGGCCTACGAACTTTATAAAATTACAAGAGAATTTGCCGGTCTTAAAGGGGAAGAACTTGTTTACGACCTTTACACCGGTACAGGAACGATTGCACAATTTGTAGCCAAAAATGCCAAAGAGGTAATTGGTGTTGAAGCTGTTCCCGAAGCCATTAGCGATGCAATTGAAAACGCAAAAAGAAATGGTATTACGAACACCAAATTCTTTGCCGGAGACATGAAAAAAGTTTTTACTCAAAACTTTATCAATAAACATGGCCATCCAGACGTTATTATAACAGATCCACCACGTGATGGGATGCATAAAGACGTTGTTGCGCAAATTATAAATATTTTACCTAAAAAAATTGTTTACGTTAGTTGTAATTCGGCAACCCAGGCTAGAGATTTAGCTTTGCTGGACGAATATTACAAAGTTACAAAGGTACAGCCCGTTGATATGTTCCCACAAACATTTCATGTTGAAAATGTGGTATGTTTAGAAAGAAAATAATGAAATTTATCATTCAAAAAAAACAATTTATTCTAGGCTTTTTAAGCCTTTTAATCTTTGCAGGATGCCAAAGAGATGATATTTGCCCAGAAACGGTAGATACTACGCCCATGTTGGTCATTAATTTTTACGCAAATAATGCCCAAAACGAACCTAGAACCTCTGTAAACCTTACCGTGCGTGAAGTAGGCAGGGATACTTTAGATATGCTATTATATCGGGTAAATAGCCAAAGCATCCGTATTCCACTGAAAACAGGCCAAAATTCTACAAAATATGAATTTATTTATAATGGGCCTGCTTATAATGAAAATGGAGAGATCATAGAAAATGAAGATAATAATCTTGAAACCAATACCGACATTATAGAATTTACATACGACCCTGAAGAAGAATATATAAATCGAGCCTGTTCTTTTAAGGTGAATTATTTAAATATAGATTACATCATTGAAGGTGGGGAAGATGGCCGATGGATTAGTCGTATGAGATTTCTAACAAATAACATTACCACAGACAATTTTGAAAATGACGATGAGGATAATGATGACAATGAAGATGTGCCTACTGCACATTTAAATATATTTTTTGATTAATGCTTAAAAAAATATCCCGAAATTATATAAAAACGGCTTTAGTATTTAGCACCATATTCTTTTCTATAAGCACTGATTCCTTATTTGCACAAAATCAGGAAGAACCAATAGCTTTGGAGACTAAAAAAGATACCGTTTATAAAGAAAAATATGGTTTAAGAGTGGGTATAGACCTAAGCAAATTAGCCAGAACCGTTCTTGATGATGACTATACCGGCTTTATGCTAGAAGCTGATATGCGCATTTATAAAAATTACTACTTAGCTGCTGAAATTGGTAACGAAACCCTGCCTTTTGGTGAAGATTATATTAAAGTTTCATCATCTGGAAGCTTCGTTAAGATTGGAGCAAATTATAATGCTTACGAAAACTGGGAAGGAATGCAAAACATTGTTTTTGCAGGTTTGAGATACGGTTTCTCTACTTTTAGCCAGGATCTTGAAGAATACCAAATCTATACTACCAATAATTATTTTGGAGATGATATAAGAATCGATGGCTCGAAAGCCTCTGGATTAAATGCCAGTTGGATCGAATTAATGGCCGGATTTAAAGTTGAAGTGCTTAAAAATTTATTTTTATCAGCTAATGTGCAATTAAAACGTAGACTAAGCCAAACTACACCTGATGGCTTTGACAATCTTACCATACCTGGCTTTGGTCGTACCTTCGACGAAAGTAATTTCGGAATTGGCTATGGATATTCCATCTCTTACCTGATTCCAATATTCAAAAAAGCAAAAAATTAAATTATTTATTAGGACCAGTCTATAAGACATTGACTTGAAAATTAAAATTGTTTTTAAAATCTATTCATTCTAATCATAGCTTATCCATTTAATCATAGTTTGGATACTATCCTAGCATTGATTATTAAATATAGATTTTTCTAAACAATCTTAATAGTTTGGGTGAATTTATATTTAATTTACGCTCCTAGAGTCCAGAGATTGTAAACCGTCAATTCGCTCAATTGGCACATATTTAAAGTTGTTTTTTTCGTTTTTTCGATCCCTCATAAATTTCATATTTCAAAAAACGAGATTCCAAGCCCCCATTAAACATCTTTACTTTTCTAGATGGTCTCAATCCAACATTTTTCATTGCTTCATCTTCTGAGGTTATAAACCATGCTTGTGTACCTGGATAGTTTTGCTTCAACGTATCTCCTATTTTTTTATAAAATTCAGCAATATTCACCTGTAACCTTTCTCCGTATGGAGGATTAAATACCATATGCAAGTGGCGATCATTTCTTTTTTCAGTTTCACAAAAATCCACTCTTTCTATTTTTATAAATTCGGTAAGATTAGCATTCTTCACATTATCCTTAGCTTTTTCAACTGCAGATGGTGCTTTATCATATCCTACGATTTCAAAATGGAAATCCTTTACTTTCTTAAGACTGGAAGCTTCGATCTTTTCAAATAAATCTTCATCCCAATCCTTCCAACGCTCAAAACCAAATTCTTTACGGTTTATATTAGCGGGAATATTACAGGCGATCATAGCAGCTTCAATAGGAATAGTACCACTACCACACATGGGATCAAGAAAATCACATTGTCCCTGCCATCCTGATTTCAATATCATCCCCGCAGCAAGAATCTCATTAATAGGAGCTATATTTGTTGCCGTACGGTATCCCCTTTTATGCAAAGAATCCCCACTGGTATCTAAAGATACATTACACCATGTTTTTTCGATATGAATATTTACCCGAAGACTAGGGAACTTTAGGTCAACATTCGGCCTGGCACCGTATTTCTCTCTATAACGATCTACAATAGCATCCTTAGTTTTCAGGGATATGTATTTTGAATGGGTAAAAACCTCTGAATGTAATGTAGCATCAACTGCAAGACTGCCGTTAACGTCCAAAACAGCATCCCAATCCAATCTTTTTATATTTTGATATAAATCCTCTTCAGAAAATACTTTAAAACCAGCGAAAGGCTTTAAAATTTTTATGGCGGTACGTAAACAAAGGTTTGCTTTATACATAAACCCCTTATCACCTACAAAACTAACCATTCTATTGCCTTCCTTTACATCCATCGCACCAAGATCTCTTAGCTCCTTTGCTAATATGGGCTCAAAACCAAAGAAAGTCTTAGCGATCATTTTAAAATTACCTTCCATAATCATCTTTTTAAAGAGTGGCAAAATTACGTTATTTTCGCAGCAATTAATAACCCAAGCTTAATTGGTTAAAAAAATAATTTCAACTGAAATAATTTTATAAAACAACCGACTAACTAAAGCCTAAATTAACAGTACTATTTAATGATATTTATTTTACCGCTTTTAGCAGTTCTTATTGGTTATTTAATTGCAAAATTTTTAAAACCTTCTTCTTCAAGCACTTTTAAATTATTGCTTTCCTTTAGTGGTGCTTATCTATTGTCAGTGACTGTATTTGAATTGCTTCCTGAGGTCTATGAGCATAGCGGCAAAGAAATCGGAGTTTTTATACTACTGGGATTATTATTTCAAATTATTTTGGAGTTTATATCGAAAGGGCTCGAACATGGCCATATGCACCACAACCCAAATACTCAACAATTCCCCTTGATGTTACTGGTAAGCTTAGGCATTCATTCTTTACTGGAAGGATTTCCTTTAAATGAAAGTTCTCATTTACTATATGGGGTGGCTATTCATAAAATACCAGTAGCAGCGATATTAAGTATCTTTTTATTTAACTCTAAAATTGGTAATATTAAGGCATTTTTATTTTTATTACTTTTCGCTTTAATGACGCCTTTAGGAAGCTGGCTAAAATTACAATTTGAATTTATACAAACTTATGCAGCCTATTTAAATGCAATTGTGATTGGTGTTTTTCTTCATATATCTACTACTATTTTATTTGAAGCTTCTAAAAACCATAAGTTTAACGCATCCAAATTAGGTGTTATTATATTAGGAATTATATTAGCCTATTTTATGTAGCCATGTTTAGTAAAGAAGAAAGTAAAAGAATAAAAGAAGAGTTTTGGACGAGCTTTGGACAAGAATATTCCAGAAAATGGATACTGTATAATACCAAGATTAAAGAAATACAATTCAAATTTTCTTTTGATCGAAAAAAAGCGATGGTATCTTTAGATATTGATGCTGAAGATGAACTCATCCAAGCTTATTACTTTGAAAAAATTCAATCCTTAAGGACAATTTTAAAATCCGAATACCTACCAGAAGTTATTTTAGACGAAGAATTTGAATTACCAGAAGGCAAAATAGTTTCCAGAGTATATGTGCTCTTAAACGAAAAAGTTAGTATTAATAATAAAAAAGATTGGCCAAAAGTAAAAGCCTTCTTCGATGAAAATATGCATCAATTAGAATTATTCTGGTTGCAGTTCAAAGACTTTATTACTTCTTAATCAACAACATCAGTATAGCCTTAATTTTACTAACTTCAAGTGTACTTTTTCCAAAAAGGCTTGACAAATCATCATATCCTCCTTTCTATACCAAATAGACGTTTCAAATATTATAAACTACTAGTATTCTTATAATACGTCTTTTAAAAATAAGCAACGATTACAGTAAAATGTCTAGATACGATTTTAGGATCATTCTCAAAAGTTGTGTGTGAATTGAAATATTAATTAGATTTTTGTTTTCTAAACAGGAAGCATTGGATCCATATATAGACCTACTCAAGATATTATTACCAGAATTATTAATCACCCATTTTGATCTAACCGGAC